>JAFIFA010000196.1 GCA_020832225.1 Balneolaceae bacterium | reverse complement strand
TAACTGAATGAGTTGTCGTAGTTCCATAATGTCGATTCGTTTCCCTGCCATAGATTTTTTCGTGGCAAGGTATGCATTATGGAAAGTGGCACAATGGCGACCGCTCCGAGCGAAGCGATCATCACGAAGTGAAATGGCCGGGAGTTCACCTGCCTAAACTGGCACAATGACTCCCGAAATAGGTGGCACAACATGCTCCGAAATGGGTGGCACAATGACCTCCGAAATAGTCAGAATGAATAGATTTAAGAGCTTTAACCCATAAATCCCCTTCAAAAGTTGTTGATCGTTAAGTGATTGAGTAAATTTTCTTAAACATAAGAATAAGATGTGGGCCAAATAGAAGAACAATAGAACCATCAACATAACAGACCTGTTACAAAACCCGGCAGATAAATGAAGACCAACATACGATCCAGAAACAATATCCATCTGTCCGGAAATGGGAGTCAACCGATGATGTTTGCACATGGTTATGGGTGCGATCAAAACATGTGGCGGCACGTGGCTCCGGCTTTTGAGGAGGAGTATCAGATCATTCTATTCGATCATACCGGATCGGGTCAATCGGATGAGGAGGCGTACGATTTTGAGAAGTACAGCTCACTGAACGGCTACGCCACAGATATCATCGATATTTGCGAAGAACTTGACCTGAAGGATGTGATCCTGGTGGCGCACTCTGTGAGCACCATGATCGCCGTACTTGCAGCAGCCGAGAGGCCCGATCTCTTTTCAAAGCTGATCTTGATCGGTCCGTCGCCCCGCTATATCAACGACGAGAATTAATACGGCGGCTTTTCCAAGGAGGATATCGACGATCTGATCGAGACGCTGGAGAACAACTACCTGGGGTGGTCGAGCGCCATCACACCGGTTATTACGGGCAACCCTGACCAGCCGGAAGCGGCCGAAGAGCTCCACAACAGTTTCTGCCGGATGAACCCCGAGATCGCCAAACACTTCGCCAGGGTCACCTTTCTGTCAGATAACCGTGAGGACCTCTCCAAGGTGTTGGTACCGAGCCTCATCATCCAGTGCGACCCCGATGCAATAGCACCGGTTGAGGTTGGTAAGTTTGTGTATGGAGAGTTGCAAAACTCTTGCTACATTCAGCTTAACGCATCCGGACACTGTCCGCACCTCACAGCGCCCGAACTCACCGTCAACGCCATCAAATCCTATATAGAGAGCGATCGTTGAAAAGAGCCGCCAATTCAGAAAATATCGAGGATATCTATCAAAACTCGCCCTGCGGGTATCTCTCTGTTGAAGCGAATGGCTCCATTATCAGCGTAAACAACACCCTTACTAACTGGCTCGGCTATGAGAAGAGTGAACTGGAGTTTGAGAAGAGGTTTCAGGATCTGCTGAGCAAGGGAGATGAGATCTACTTCCAGACGCACATTATTCCGCTTTTGCAGATGCATGGGGAGTTTTATGAGATCAATCTGACGCTGAGGGGAAAGGGTTCAAAAGAGATCCCGGCGTTGATCAATGGCAAAAGGGTGGAGCGCCCGGGTCAACCCGACACCTACTGGTTATCGGTACTTGATATCACTCAGCGCAAGCTCTACGAGAAAGAGCTGCTGATGGCCCGAAAAGAGGCTGAAGCAAAGGCTCAGAAGCTGGAGCAGATCAATGAAGAGCTGGAACGGTTCGCTTACAGGGCATCTCACGACCTTCAGGCACCCCTCAACTCACTGGCATCGATACTGTACCTGCTTGAGGCGAAGGAGCTCATCATACAAAACGAGACGAGCGAGAAGCTGGTGGGGCTGATCCGAGGAAACGCCCGTCAGATGAAGATGATGATTCATGATCTGCTTGAGTTCTCCAAAATGGATGGACAGTTAGAGTATGAGCCGGTCTCCCTGAACCTGGCACTCAACCGGTCCATTGGCGCCTTGGATAAACATATCCGGGAGAGCGGTGCCGTGATTCAGGCATCAGAGCTACCCAAAGTTATGGGATCCGAAACGCAGTTGACTACGCTTTTTCAGAACCTGCTCTCGAACGCAATCAAATACCGCTCGGAAGAGCCACCGGTGATATCGATCGATTTTGAGGAGGAGGGAGAGTTCTATAAAATTATCGTGAAAGATAATGGTATGGGGATCGATCCGGAGTACCACCACAGGGTGTTTGAATTTATGGAGCGGCTTCACGGCAAGGGTGAGATCGCCGGAACGGGAATCGGACTCTCCACCTGCAAGCGAATCGTGGAAAATCATGGGGGAGAGATTGGTGTGGAATCGGAAGAAGGGAAGGGGAGTAGATTTTATTTTACGGTTCCGGTGGGAGATGATAGTAGGAAGGGCGGGTAAAGGTTGGGGCTCTGCCGCTTAGGGCTTCGCCCTATGTCTCAGGGCTTCGCCCTAAGTTGAGATGGTACAGTCTTTCAGCGTGAGGGTTTTGGGCTGTGCCCAAATGCATGGGGCTCCGCCCCATGTTGAGATGGATCAGGCTTTCAGCCTGTGACCATTAATTAGATTTCGGTACGATTGGATATATGGGCTTTTACTGGATGGTGGTCATACTTGTCCCTATTCATTTCCTAACCCAGAATTTAATTACCACCCATATCCGATTCTCACCCACATCCAAAGGCTGAAAGCCTTCTCCATCTCACCCCGGGGTGCGAACCCCGGGAGATTCCCCGACCGCCTCCGTACCACACTACGACGGGGAACCCCTAACCAGAATCGACCCACATCCAAAGGCTGAAAGCCTTCTCCATCTCAACCCGGGGTGCGAACCCCGGGTTTTCATGTAAGGAATTCAAAAATCGCGGTTCATACAGGTATCGAGAGAAATCTAACCGATCAAAAAAAGGAGAACCTATGAGCCAGTCACTCACCAAAATCTACGTGCACACCACCTTTTCAACCAAAGGCCGCAAACCGATGATCTGCAAATCCTTCCAGTCCGGTTTGCACGCATACATGGCCGGACTCTTTAAAAAAGTCGACTGCCCGGCACTCATCATCAACTCCGTTCCGGACCATATCCATATACTGCACCGACTATCCAAGAATGTGGCAATTGCCGATGCCATCGAGCACGTCAAGAAATATTCATCCTCATGGGCAAAGGAGAATGGTGATAACGACGAATTCTACTGGCAAAGAGGGTATGGCGCCTTTTCGGTAAGTAGTTCAGGAATCAATTCGGTAAGACGATATATCGCCCGTCAGGAGGAGCATCATAAGGTGTTCAGTTACCGTGAAGAGATCGAGTAGTTTGTAGAGAAATATGATGTGGTGGAATATAATCCTGTCTATTATTGGGATTAATGGGCTGTGAATGAATTCCGTCTGGTGCAGGCTTTCAGCCCGTGACCATTAATTAGATTATGGAATGATGGCCATCCTCATACCCATTCATCTTCCTGACCCGGAATTTTGCTTATCGATCCAAGCTGATGTAGATCAGGCTTTCAGCCTGTGTTTTTTTGATGGATTCAGATATTGCTGGGAGGGAGATACCTGTTGATTGTACAAAAAATAAAGATAAATATGTAAATATCGATTGGTCAGCGATGATCGTTATATGCTTACCTTTTAGGTGTCTACAATTAGAAGTTAAAATGATAAAAATATCAACTAAGTAAAATCCCCAATGAATAAGCTGACTATAATTATATTGACAACTTCATTAACGCTTTTTTTCCTGTTTACTGCGACTGAGCCTGTTGAGGCACAAAGATCGAGCAACAATTCTCTGGTTACGGATCCGGGCGACATAACGTTAGGAGTTGGGTTAACCAGAGGTACCAGCACCGGTTTTTTGGGGAATTCTGAGTTTGGATTAACTGGTCAACTTCTCTTTACCATTACTGAGGAGTTCAGGGGTGGGGCAGATTTCACTTACTATTTCATCGGTGAACGGGATCTTAATGCAAATGAACTCAATTTTAACGCTCACTATTTTGTGCGAAACCGTGGGAATGTGGCTCTTTATGCTCTTGGAGGCATCAATGCCACAAACACTTCAGGAAGTGATCAAAGATGGCGTGTGGAACGGGAGATGGGTGATCCTAATACCCGAAAATTTGGCCTGAATGCCGGTCTGGGTCTGGAATTACGACTGGGTAACGTACTTATCTATGGTGAACCAAAGGCAACCCTGTTCGGCGGGAGCCAATTTGCAATGACCGGTGGTTTGAGATACATCCTTTGATATTGAGTTAGGTCTGGAAGCCTTTTTTAATATCACACCGGGTGATTTGTGAAACATGGTATGTCTTTCCGGGAGTGTTCGTATGGTGTGCTCTTATTGTTACTTCGATCTATTCAACTTGAATACTTGAATAGACATACCATGTTTGGGCTGGGCTGGGCTGGTCTGGTTCGTGAGAAACATGGTATGTCTTTCCCGGAGTGTTCGTATAAAGTGCTCTCATTATAACTTCGATATATGCAGCTTGTATACTTGAATAGACATACCATGTTTAGGTTGGATATGGTTCGTAAAACATGCTATGTCTCCCCGGAAGTGTTCGTATGGTGTGCTCTCATTGGTACTTCGATCTATTCAACTTGAATACTCGAACAGACATACCATGTTTGATGACACACAAACCTACTTCACATAGACCGTCTTCTTGTTTACGAACTCCATAATGCCCTCTTTGGATAGTTCTCTCCCGTAACCCGAATTTTTCGTACCGCCAAACGGGAGGCGGGGGTCCGATTTCACCAGCTCATTTATAAAAAAGGCACCGTCCGGAGATTTACCGATGCTCTTCCGCGCCCGTTCGGTATCTTTTGTAAAGACCGTTACTCCCAGGCCATATTTCGACTGTGATGCCAGGCGGAACGCTTCATCCTCATCCTTCGCCCGGATAATTGCGGCAACCGGTCCGAATGTCTCCTCGTCAAAGGCCGGCATTCCCGGCTTTACACTGTCCAGAACGGTTGGTTCATGATAGGCTCCCTTCTGATTTCCCCCCGTAAGCAGTTTAGCTCCCTGTTGAACCGATTTTTTTACCTGCTCATTAAGCTGATCGGCGAGATCTTTTCGCGCCAGCGGACCCATCTCTGTGGCTTCATCCACAGGATCTCCGCTTTTCAGGGATTTGACTTGCTCCAGAAATTGAGGCAGAAACGCATCGTAGGCTTTCCCGACGAGGATGAACCGTTTTGCGGCGATACAGCTCTGTCCGCTGTTCATCATCCTGGCCTTTAAACCGGTCTCGACGGCCTGTTTCATATCGGCGTCTTCCCAAACGATAAAGGCGTTGTTTCCACCAAGCTCCAGTACTGTTTTTTTCAGATACTTGCCTGCCAGACTGGCCACTGCCTTACCGGCCCGTTCGCTGCCGGTTAGCGTAACGGCCATAACGATATCATTGGCAATGATCTCCACGGTTTTATCGTGGTGGATAAAGAGGTTTTGAAATACACCATCTGGAAAACCCGCTTCACTCAAGAGCTCCTCTATGTGAGTTGCGCACCCAAAAACGTTTGGGGCGTGCTTCAGAAGTGCTGTATTTCCCGCCATCAATGTGGGAGCCGCAAAACGGAATACCTGCCAGAACGGAAAATTCCACGGCATAATAGCCAGTATGGTGCCGATAGGGTCATGGCTCACAAAGCTTTCGGAGGCATCACTCTCAATCACCTCATCGGCCAGCAAACGGGCTGCGTTTTTCGCGTAAAACTCACACACCAATGCGCACTTGTTGATCTCGCCTCTGGCCTCACTGATCGGCTTACCCATCTCGAGGGTCATGGCAAGGGCGTATTGGTCTACATTCTTCCTAAGCAGTTCGGCTGCTTTTTTCAGCATCTCTGCACGCTTCTCAATAGGAACATGGCGCCATGATTCAAAAGCAACCCGGGATTTTTTAAGAATGGCATCGACCTCTTTATCTGAATGCCCCTGATACTCTGCGATTACTTTTTCGTTATACGGATTGATGCTTTTGAACGTCATTGGTCTCCATTGTTGAAAGTAGAAATCTAACTCTTGCACGTTCAATTTAACCACTACGGGTGCAAAGATCATATTGGTTTAACCACAAAGCACAAAGCACAAAAATAGTGTCCTTTGTACACCCGTCCGCGCCCATTTTGTTTATCTATCCTGTTTTAACCGCTGGGTACGCAGCGAAGGCGCGGAGCACGCAGCGGATCGATGCATATCAATTACTGGGCCTTCCGCGTCACCACTTTGTCCGCTGCGGTTAAAACATCTCCCTAAATTGCGTAAAGGATAAATTTGGGCATCGAGCTGGTTTAACCACTTAGAACATGAAATAGTAGTCTCCTTTGTTCAGCATTTTGCGCTAATTACGG
>JAFIFA010000188.1 GCA_020832225.1 Balneolaceae bacterium | reverse complement strand
GGGAACATAACCGATGAAATGGTTCAGGCGTACCTTGAGCACCACAGAAGTAAGGAGGATGATGACGACTCAGATTTTATCCTCGAATAGGACTTTAGTCCGTTACTAAACCCCTGTACTTTCAGTGCAGGGTGGTTTAGTAAAAAAATATAACTTTCTATCAATAGAAAAATTTAACAAGAAGCGGAATTCCTAACTGACTAAAAAGCAATATAGTAAGCGAAAGTGAGTGTATTTTCATTAGCCCGATGTAATGGTTTTTCAGGTTTTGACAATTATAGAGAGATTCTCGTACTTGACGACAGACTGCAAAAAAAAGTTGGCACTAGGGGAAACAGAAATCTTTTGCAGTTATCACTATTAGGTTCAGAATTTTCACAAGAGTAATAGGGGAGCATTGACTTTATACCTGATTACCATTTCGATTTTGCTGTCATTCGGGGGACTGGCAGCAGCGGGGACACAACCGGGAGAGACCCGGAGTTCTAAAACGGAATGTCAACCGGAGAGTGAACTCTATGTAGTGCAGCCGGGTGACTTCCTTCTTCGGGTAGCATCGCACTATGGCAGCAGTCTCTTTTGGGAGGCGATCTACGTGGCCAATGCGGACCGGATTGTGCACCCCGATCTGATCTACTCCGGGCAGGAGTTAAAGATACCGGGTCGTATAGCCGCACACAGGGATAGCGGTGACCATCCGGATAGTGTTCTGCTCAATCCATTTTGTGATGTAGGTTCACTACCCCTGGATGATCTGAACAGCGAACACCTTTCCCTCTACTCGCTTGATGATTTGAATAGGGAGTTTGAATTGGCTAAAGCTGAAGAGACAGAACCTGAGGCTGTAAAAGAGATTGAACCCGATGAAGAGACCCTTCAGGCGTTTCGAGAAGCGTTTGAAGCTCTTGTATATGATGATCAGGATCAGGCTGAACTTAAGGAAGAGGAGCAGCAGAGCGCGGAGCTCCAGATGCTGATGGAGATTGACGGGATGGTTCTGGATGAGACCCGTTCCAAGATCGGTAGTGATTTTTACGATGTGTTTTACAGCAATTGGCAGGCCCCTGAAGGAGCCAGTCACTATACGATTCGAGTCCTTGAGCAGCCAGCACCCTCACTCGGAACGATTGTTTCTGTGGAAGTGAACAGTATTGTAACGTTCAGGATGCGGCTTCAGCCCAGGTACGACATGATCCGTGAGGCGGGTGAATTTGCGGTACGGCAGACACATCAGGCGCTTCAGGGTGATCACTACCAGGTACGGATTTATTGAAATGAAATTAAGGAAAACTGAAACTGAGAAAGGAAATAGAATGATGTAACAAAGAGACTTGGGGATAAAAGCGCAAAGCAACGCCGGGAAATCCTTACAATCGTAAGGGGGTTTGGTCACCTTGTTCCACGACGCCGCCTTGCTGAAAAGCAAATCTAAGCATTTCAGCAATCGCAATCCACTCTGCGCTTTTTCCCTCCTTTTAAAGCTAATGCACCGCATTGGCCATATAACACCGGTATTGATTCAATTTTTGTGGCAGTTTTTCGCAAAAGATCTGAACCGGAAAAGCAGAGATTTAATAATGAACTAAACACTTTGCAGAGATAAAAAGCGCAGCGCAACGCAGGAAAATCCTTGCCGATGGCAAGGGGGTTTGGTCACCTTGTTCCGAAACGCGAAATCCGGCATGGAAATTTAATTACCCAGCCGGTACCTGCTGCGCTTTTTCATCTCCTGTATACGATCTCACAAACAACCGTGAGACATCCCCGGTAAAATCCAGGGATGTTTGACCAACCAAAAACAAAACACAGGATACAACGATGAAAAAGGTAACGACACTACTAGTAGCCTTTCTGTTTACCGCAGGAATGGCGTTTGCGCAGAATAATGAAGCAACAATTGAACAGGTTGGCGATTATAATGAAGCAGCTACAACGCAAACCGGAGAGCTAAATGAAGCGACTATTGAGCAGTTGGGCAATAACTCTGACATTACACAGGTGCAAACAGGTGATGAAAATACAGCAAATGCATTAGCCAACGGTGGTTTAAATGCTACTCAAACTCAAATTGGAGACAAAAATACTGCTACAATTGACGTTGAGTCCCAAACTGGTTTAGGTAATTCAACTGTAACACAATACCAAGAGGGTGATGAAAATAAAGCTCTATTCACGAGTGCAGGACCTGGTACGAATAATGCGAACATTGAGCAGTCTCAATGGGGTAATAGAAACACTTCTGAAATAACATGGTTCCGTTCCAACCCCGGTGGTCTTGCATACACAAGGCAAACAGGCGATGATAACGAAGCTTATCTCGACCTGGAAGATGCTCGCAGTACCTTATTCGAGGTTGACCAAGTGGGTGACTTTAACCGCTTAGTTGCTGAAATACCTGGTAATATCAATAGATTATTTGTGAGTCAGACCAAAGATATGAACGTGGCTACCGTTAAGATGTTAACCAATGGCAATACAGTCAACATAACCCAAAATGGGTATGAGAATAAGGCAGTAGTTATCCAAAACTAATGATTTTAGTTTCTCACGTCTGCACAGCTTTCAAGCTGTGCAGACTTTTTTATCATTAGAATGTTGAATACAGTCATGAAAAAACAATTGATTACAATTATAGGTGTCCTGTGCCTAAATGGGCTTACGGTTGCCCAAAACCCCTCCGAAGTCTTCATTCAGCAAGCCAATGTGGAGCATAACGAAGCGGTTAAGCAGTTTACAGGGGATTTTATCCTGGCGTTTTCAGGACAGATGTCGCTGAGCTCATTCGATCAATTTGATACGGACGGAAACGTGGCCTTTGTGAACCAGTTTGGCGATGGCAACGTCTCCACGCTGATTCAGAACGGCATCGGGAATATGGCCCGTATCAACATCATGGGAAACCGTAACGTTACCGGCCTGGAGCAGGATGGAAACAGCAATCGGTTTATACTGAATCTTGAGGGAAGTGATAATGAAATTACCGGAAGCCAGATCGGAAATGAAAATGAGTTTCGTATGGATTTTGTTGGTGACGGTATCTCAATACAAGATCAATCCTTTGTGCAATCAGGTAATAACCTCACCCTTCAGCTTTTCAATAATGGCAACGGTGGCGGTGTTCCCCTTCAAATCGAACAGCGCGGCAACGGCGCAAGCGTCATCATCGAGAACTACTGACGCGTTGTGTTCTTCGTGGTTAAAATAGATTATAGCTGGTTTAAGGGTTGAAACAACGATCCTACTCATTTTTAACCGCAGCGATCGCTGAGTAGGCGCGGCGAGCGCTGAGTGATTAAACCCAAAAATCTCTCTGTGAACTCTGTGTGCTCTGTGGTTAATGAGCCCGAGATTAAAATCTACCCAATCACTGAACCTCAGACTAGACAGATAAATTTAAGTACCTCCGTGGTTTACTACCAGAATTTCTCTGTGGACTCCGTGTGCTCTGTGGTTATAAAGTTCGAGATTCAAATCTATCCGATAACAGGCTAAGGGGTCGATACGGTTGACTGCCGCTCATCATTTCTGTTTCTTTGTTTGTTGAATGATATCAATCAGCAGCTCACATCCGAACAAATCAAAGATGCCTGACCTTTTCTCTCTGCCCAATATGAAATTGTGGAGCAACATCTATAGTACGTTGGTGCTGGCAATTCTAATTTCACTCACTTTCAATTCGACACTTCATGCACAGTTTCAGCCGGGCGATCAGACAGAGATAATTACGGGCTTTAATGCCCAGGAGGTGGTTCCCGTGATCGGTATTCATGGAGCTTATGATCGGTCGGAGGGCCACTATGGAATAGGCGTTGTGGGACAAATTCCGGCCACCCGCTTTTTTCGCTTTGCACCGGGTGGTGACGTCTGGTTCAGTGATCCGATAAGCTGGCAAGCCAATGCAGATATCATGATCGGAACGCCGCTAATTCGTCCGGGTGGGGGAGTGGCGTTTGCAGGAAGGGATCGTGCCGGAAGCGACAGTCATGAGTTAGGCTACAATCTCTTTGTAACCCTCCAGGGTATTGAGTTCAGCGATACAAATCTGCGGGTGCGAACCTACGCCGAGGCCCGGTGGACCTTCATCAATGGTGATCGCTTCTTTCGGATCGGGGCCGGCATCCAGTTCGCCATCGGAAGCGGGGGAGATGCCTATGAAACAGTCCCGGCTCAAAACCGGCCTGAGTGGTAGACCGACCTGCAAGCATCCGAAGCAAAGCGGAGGATCTGGCAGCGTCGGTGTTGCTGGTTACAGGTTGAATGATTTTTAATCACAATGAACACGAAGGAGCTGGTAGCATCTACTCGGATTTTGTGTTATGGGCTGAATCTACATTTAGGGGTCTTTAATATTTTCGGACATTCTTAACCGCGGCGATCGCGGAGAAGGCGCAGTGAGCGCAGAGGAGTTCAAGGGCCTAAACTATAACCGGCTACTGGCTACATACAGTCTTTCCTTTCAACAGTTCAACCTTCCTCAGCCCTTCAGCTTCTGGCTTGTAAACAATTCAACATTTCGGGCAACTGAATTAATGACAATGATTATGCGCATCCGACCATACCTGTCCGGGTGGACAGTCAGGAGAGCCGCCGCCCATTATAGAGAGTGCAATCAGAAGGATCCCCAGTAGAACAGCTACAGAAAGAACAATCGCAGCTGCTTTCGATTTGGCTCCGGACTGATCTTTATCCATGTGGCAATTTTTATACTTCTGACCGCTACCGCAGTGGCAGGGGTCATTTCGATCGGGTTTGTCGGCCATGAGTACGTTGCTTAGATGAATTCGATTAGTCACACTTTTTTTAAAATAGGAAAGCGGATTGTGAAGAGCTAAAATTGATGTGGCTCGTTGAATCTTGAATATTGCGCTCGAAGTTTTTTAAATCACAATGGTCTACACAAAGGACTCAATATTTTATAGTGCCCTTAGTGCCCCCCTTGTGCCTATTGTGGTTAAACAAACCAGGATTTAAATCTACTCAGTAGCAAGGTAGAGGGGCTACAGAGTTGACATGCGCACATTTTTACCGCAGCGATCGCTGAGTAGGCGCGGCGTCCGCTGAGTTAAATCTTGGGTAACAATCCGCTGCGGCCCTCTGCGTCTTCCCTGCGTCCTCAGCGGTTACATATCCCGCCAACGATTTGAGGGCAGGTAAGAGGGGACTTTCAAACCCGACACTCTTTTTAAGCTTGAAAAGCTCAACGATTCAGCAATTGAACATCTCCCTTTCTTGTCCTACGAAGCTTTCATGATCTTCAAAGCTTTACCGAAGAAGATAGCGAAGGAGGATCAGCTTCTTCCTTTCAGCTCTAAATCCGACGTAGCCAAGAGCTACTCAGGCAGGCAAATCTAAATAAGTAACCAGTAACTATCAAGCTAAGTCCTCAATATCGCCTAAACCTTCAACCAATACCTAAAAAAGACGCAGCCAGGAGCTGCGCACGCTGGCTGGTCCTTATTTTGCCACCCTTTGAGCTTTCAACTTTCAGCTTTGAGCTCCGCCCCCAACTCCCCCCAACACAAACTCCGTTAGCTGCCTCTCGAGCTCAACTGGATTTACCTCTTCCGAGTGGTCGGTATACCAGTAGTAGATCCATTTCACCGAAGAGAGAACAGCGTGTGTAATGATATCCATATCAAACGGCCGGAACTCTCCCGATTCGATCCCCTCACTGATGATCAGACGCACTTTTTCCTCATACTCATTGCGGCGATCGATAAACTTGGTGAGCTTAGGCTCTTTAAGGTTCCGCCACTCATTCACCAACAGTCCAACCTGATAGGGTTTGGTTGATGTGAGACGAATATTGAGTGAAACCAAAGCCTTCAGCTTTTCGGTGGGAGGGTAGCCCGACTCCAGGATGTGATCGATCCCGTCATGAAAATCCTCTGATATCATAAAAAGATAGCTCTCCAGAAGCGCCTCTTTCGAATCGATAAAGTTGTAGATGTTGGAGACCTCAAAACCCATCCGCTCTGCTAGATCACGCATGGTGGTGGCTTTATACCCCTTTTCGTGAATCATCTTCAGGGATTCATCGAGAAACTGCTTTTTTCGTGGCGAGTGATTTTTTGTCATGTTCAGGGTACAGGTTTCAGAAGCAGAGGGTTGATTACTTTGAACTGGTTAATAGTCACTAATGAGTAGACAGTTGACAAATGGCAGTTGACAACTTCAGGTTCCGGTAACTTGACCAGTAAGTCATATATAATTTACAAGATGTCAACTTAAAGCCAGAAGCAATTCATGATTGCAAAGAGTTGTCAACTGTCTACTGCCATTTGTCAACTTTTTCTCAATAAATTCGGTATCAAGTAGAGGGCTCGATACTGTAATTCAATTTGAAATTCATCCTTCAAATTCTATATTAGGTGAACAACTGTTCACAAATGGATTAACGTATGCCAATATATCATAAACTTGGAAAAATACCACCCAAACGGCACACGCAGTTCAGAAAGCCTGGTGGAGAGCTCTATCATGAACAGGTATTCGGCACGATCGGGTTCGACGGGATGTCTTCAATTCTCTACCACTGCCATCCGCCCACGATGGTGAAGGAGATCGCAAAGCCCGTAGATGTTTCGCCAGTGATTGCTGAGGAGAATAACATCACCGCACGTTTGCTTAAGGGTTTTGATGTAAAGCAGAAAGAAGATTTTCTCGATGCGAGAGAGCCGATCCTGACCAACTCCGACGTAACGCTGCATCTGGCGGCACCCCGGAAGTCAATGAAGGACTATTTCTACAAAAATTCCGAGGCGGATGAGCTTCTCTTTATTCATAAAGGAGAGGGCAGACTTCGCACCATGTTCGGCAACATCGAGTTTGAATATGGCGACTATCTGTTGATTCCGCGTGGAGTGATCTATCAGATCGACTTCAAGGGCGATGATAATCGTCTGTTGATCACCGAATCGAACGTGCCGATCTACACTCCTAAACGATATCGGAATTGGTTTGGTCAGCTTCGCGAGAGCTCACCTTACTGTGAGCGCGACTACAAACTACCGCAGAATCTGGAGACTCATGACGAGAAGGGAGAATTCCGGCTGAAGATCAAGAAGCAGGGGATGATCCATGAGCTGATTTATGCATCACACCCCTTTGATGTGGTTGGTTGGGATGGATACAATTTCCCATATGGATTCTCCATCCACAATTTTGAGCCTATAACCGGACGAGTTCACCAGCCGCCACCGGTCCATCAGACATTTGAGACCTCGGCGTTTGTGGTTTGCAGTTTCTGTCCGAGATTGTACTACTACCATCCGAAAGCGATTCCGGCACCCTATAACCACTCCAACATCGACTCCGATGAAGTTCTCTACTATGTGGATGGCGACTTCATGAGCCGCTCACACGTTGAGGAGGGACACATCTCCCTACATCCAGCCGGCATTCCGCACGGACCACATCCCGGCACCTACGAAGGCAGCATCGGTAAAAAAGATACAAAAGAGCTCGCCGTGATGGTCGACACCTTCAAACCGCTCATGGTAACAGAAAATGCTCTGAAGATCGATGACGGGAAGTATTATCGGTCGTGGTTGAAGGAGTAGTGGGGGGCGGGTTGCGAGGTTCGTGTTCCGAGTTACGTGTTTTGGGCTGTACAAATAGGAAAGTTGACAATAGGCAGTTAACAGTTGACAACTTAGGAACTTAGAATGGTTCCTCTTTTCCCGTATTTATTGTTTGAAATACAAGTGAAAAATTTAGCCGTATAAATAATTGGGCACCAGCAGTTTAAATTTAAAAAAAGAATATAATTCAACGATATAATTGGGTTAATTAACGTGTCGGCAGGAAACTTCAGAAATTTAACCGTTTACAAGAAAGCATATAATCTGGCGATGATCGTATTTGATCTGACAAAGAAATTTCCCCCAGAAGAAAAGTATGCTCTTACAGATCAGATTCGGAGGTCCTCAAGATCAGTTTGTAGAGCGATTGGAGAGGGGTATAGGAAGCGTCAATATCCAAGCCATTTTTCAAACAAAATGAGTGATGCAGATATGGAAAACACTGAAACTCAGGTATCAATAGACTTCGCATTTTCCTGTGGATATATCACGAAGGAAGAAAATCTTGAGGTTCGAAAAAGATCTGAGGAGATAGGCAGAATGCTCAATCATATGATTGAAAATCCGGAAAAATATCAGAGAAAAGGAAGAAACTAGACAATTTCACGAAACCGTAACCCGATAAATGCACCTCAATTTGATGCAAATAAAGTATCTAAACAACAATTTGTCAACTGTCAACTGCACTTTGTCAACTCAAGTATGAGTAATGAAACTGTCAATAAGCGGGGCCTAAATCCCTTCCTCACAATCCCCCAAAACTCCGACTTCTCCATCTACAACCTTCCGTTTGGGATTTTTTCGGCTCCGGGGAAGGGAAAGCGAGCGGGGATTGCCATTGGTGAGTACGTGGTAGATCTGGCTGATGCGGCTGATGAGGGGTTGTTTGAGGAGCTGGATATCGATCATGAGGTTTTTGAGTCGGATGTGCTGAATGAGATGATTGCACTCGGCAAACCGGTGACCAACCGGATCCGCACGATTGTGCAGGAGGCTTTGTGTGATGAGAAATCACTCCTGAAGAGTATAGACGGATTGTTGGTGCCAATGGAAAATGTAACGATGCACATGCCGCTTCGGGTTGGTGACTACACTGATTTTTACTCCAGTAAGGAGCACGCCACGAACGTGGGGTCAATGTTTCGTGATCCGATGAACGCACTGATGCCAAACTGGAAACACCTGCCTGTTGGCTATCACGGCAGGTCGTCGTCCATCGTGGTTTCGGGCACGGAGATTCAGCGTCCAAACGGACAGATTTTGCCGGAAGGAGCCGATGAACCTGTTTTTGCCCCAACCGAGCGACTCGATTTTGAACTGGAGGTCGCCTTTGTGATCGGCAAGCCGACGATGATGGGTGAAATTGTGAATGTCGAAGAGGCAGAGGATCATATTTTTGGGCTGATGCTTTTCAACGATTGGTCGGCACGCGATATTCAGAAGTGGGAATACCGTCCCCTGGGACCGTTTCTGGGCAAGAGTTTCGCCTCCACCGTTTCCCCGTGGATTGTCCCGATCGAGGCGCTTGAACCGTTTCGGGTGAAGGGACCGGAGCAGAATCCGAAGCCGCTTGAGTACCTGCGCACGAATGATAAAAATAGTTTCGATATCCAACTTGCAGCGTCAATCCGACCGGAAGGCAGTGGTTCAGAGACCACTGTATGTGAAACCAATTTTCGCCATCTCTATTGGAGTATGGGTCAACAGTTAGTCCATCACACCTCCAATGGATGTAACATCCGGATTGGGGATCTGATGGCCTCAGGGACCATTTCAGGTCCTGATGAAGGTTCACTCGGGTGTCTGCTGGAAATCACCCAAAATGGCTCGAAAGCTATTACTCTCGATTCTGGTGAAAAACGGACCTGGCTGGAAGATGGAGACAGGGTAACACTCCGAGGATTTGCGGAGAAGGATGGAATCCGCGTTGGTTTCGGTGAGAGTGCAGGTAAAATCCGAATAAATGTAAACGTTTCCTGAACTTGACAGAGATTGTGTGTCGACAATAAAATCCCCTCCCCGACGTCTCGGGGCAGGCTCTTAGATAAGGAGGGGACAGAGGGGTAGTTGGACAACGGAGCGTTGATCGATTTCTGAGATTTGCGAGGCCGGAAAACTTTACTGAACCACCCAGCCCCTTCCCAAAGCGTCGGGAAGGGGAGGATCCTTGCTGTATTTTAAAATTGAAAGCGCAAAAGTTGGAATAGTTTTGAAAGCAGGTAGTATTGAACAGAATGGAAATGATTCACGAAATCCCCTCCTTTCCAAGGAGGGGACAAAGGGGTGGTTGAAAACACTGAGCGTTGATCGATTTTTGAGCTTATTGAAGGCGAGGAGCTTTGCAGAGCCACTCCCAGCTCCATCCGAAGCGTCGAAAAGGTGAGCAATCTCGGCCTGAACTAAATATTTAATTAGAATTGATAATCATGACCCAAAAAACCAAAACCATCAACTTTGAAGAAGCAGATAACCGAACCAGGTACCGCTATCTGACGGCTGCCGTAGCACCAAGACCGATCTGCTTTGCAAGTACAATTGACAGCAAGGGGCGGGTGAACCTGAGCCCCTTCAGCTACTTCAATGTCTTTTCATCCACCCCGCCGGTGATGGTTTTTTCACCGTCGAGGAGTGGCAGGTCGGCAGATCACAAGGATACCTATCACAACCTGAAAGAGGTACCGGAAGTGGTTATCAATATTGTAAACCACCGATTGGTGGAACAGATGTCGCTAACCAGCGCGGCCTGGGAGAGGGGAGTGAATGAGTTCGGAAAAGCGGGACTGACAGAAGCCCCTTCCGAGACGGTAAAGCCGCCACGTGTGCTTGAAGCACCGGTAGCGTTTGAGTGTGTGGTGGATGATGTGATCGAACTTGGCGAGGAGGGAGGAGCGGGGAACCTCATAATTGCACGTGCAAAAGTAGCCCACATACATAAGGAGATTCTGAATGAGGATGGGTTGATCGACCAGGTGAAGATCGACCTGGTGGCCAGAATGGGTGGTGACTGGTATTGTCACGCCAACGAACACTCTATGTTCAAACTGGAGCGGCCCGGCGGCAATGGGGTAATAGGCGTGGATAGTCTTCCAGCTGAAATCCGAAACAGCACGATTTTGACCGGCAACAACCTCGGCCGTCTCGGAAACCTCGATGCGCTGCCAACGGATGATGAAATCCGAAAAGCTTCCGATATGGAGGAGGTGAAGCAGATTTTGAAGGAGCTTGATGGAAACAGTGAAGCCGGCCGTGAGGCCATCCACAAGCTTGGCAGGCAACTGATCGAAACCGGAAATACGAAACAAGCCCTGGCGGTGATGATGTGTGGTCGATAGCAACGTAGCTGCATTTTCAGAACTTAATAGGATTTGAGAGGAGGAAGTCCCCTCTTGAGAGGGGACAGGGTCGAACAGAAACGCGAAGCGTGATCTGTGAGACTCAGGGGTGTGTTTGGCTGGGTAAGGATTCAAATTTTATATCCAGATTCGTGATCGAAACTGCGAACCCACCCCTAGCTAACGTGGGTAAAAAGTTGAACTCTCTGAAAAGGATACTATTGAGCAGTCGAATTAATATGGTTTAACCATAAAAAAATGAACCAACAAAACATCCTCTGGACACCCTTAGATGAGTTTATTGAAAACTCAAACCTGAAGAAGTATGAGCGGTGGCTGGAGAAACAGTATGGCCTGAAGTTCAGCTCATATATGGAGTTGTGGGAGTGGTCTGTTCAAAATACAGAGCAGTTCTGGGAATCGCTGTGGGACTACTTTGAGATCATCCATCACTCTCCCTACAATAAGGTTTTGTCGTCGTATGATATGCCGGGCGCGAGATGGTTTGAGGGAGCAACGCTCAACTACGCTGAGCACATTTTCAGAATGAAGAGTGACGATCGTCCGGCCCTGCAGTTCCGGTCAGAATCGGGACGAAACGAAACGGTGAGCTGGCATGAACTTGAGCAGAAGGTCTCCGCCGTTCGGTCATTCCTGGTAAAAGAGGGGATCGGAAAAGGCGATCGTGTGGCAGCGTACATCCCCAATATCCCGGAGGCGATTATTCTGTTTCTGGCTGTTAATTCGTTGGGAGCGGTCTGGAGTTGCTGTTCGCCCGATTTTGGTGTCAGCACGGTAATTGACCGCTTTTCACAAATTGAACCGACACTCCTGTTTGCCACCACCGGATATATCTATGGCGGGAAAACCTTTTCCCGGGCGAGTGAAATTGAAAGCATCACCGAAGGTGTGGAGAGTATCCGGAAGACGATCCGAATTCCATACGCCGGTTCGGGTGGTGATGGCGAATGGGATGAGATCATCAGTGGCGACGGCGGTTCGCTTGACTTCACTCCGGTTGAGTTCAATGACCCGATCTGGGTGCTCTACTCCAGCGGCACTACAGGGCGGCCAAAGGCGATCACCCACTGTCACGGTGGCGTATTGCTGGAGCATCTCAAATATCTCCACTTCCACAATGATGTGAAGCCGGGCGAAAACTTTTTCTGGTACACCACTACCGGCTGGATGATGTGGAATTTTATGCAGGCGAGTCTTTTGGCTGGTGCGACTGCGGTTCTCTATGACGGATCGGCTGGTCACCCAAATTTGAATACGTTCTGGAAAATGTCTGCAGAGCTTCCGATTCACCACTTTGGCACCAGTGCACCATATCTCACCGCATGTATGAAGCAGGAGCTGAAGCCAGCAATTGATTTTAATCTTTCAAACCTGAGGTCCATCGGATCTACAGGAGCGCCGCTTCCTCCGGAGGCGTTTGACTGGGTCTATGAATCGATTTCGGAAGATGTATGGCTATGCAGCATGAGCGGCGGCACTGATATGTGTACGGCATTTGTGGGCGGTTGTCCGTACGAGCCGGTCCGTCGCGGTCGCATTCAGAATCGTTGCCTGGGAGCCGATCTTCACGCATTCAGTGAGAAGGGAGAGCCAATCACCGGATCACTCGGAGAGATGGTGATTCAAAAACCGATGCCCAGCATGCCGGTCTTCTTCTGGGGTGATAAAAATCATGAACGATACAAGGCGAGTTATTTTGAGACGTTTGAGGGAAAGTGGCGCCATGGCGACTGGATCAGCATTTATGAGAATGGCAGCGTGGTGATTCAGGGCCGCTCCGATGCCACGTTGAACCGAAAGGGAATCCGGATCGGTACAGCTGAGATCTATGCGGTGCTGGATCAAATGGAAGGAATCAGGGACAGCCTGATCGTCAACATTGAACAGGAAGATGGCAGAGATACGATGCCGCTATTTGTGGTACTTGATGATGGAGTAGGCCTCGAAGAGATCAACCCAAAAATCAAAAAGGAATTGAAAGCACAATGCTCGCCGCGTCATCTGCCGGATGAGGTGATTGCGGTTCAGGCCATTCCCTATACCCTCAGCGGCAAAAAGATGGAAGTACCCGTCAAAAAGGCTCTGATGGGAATGGATATTAAGAAAGCGATGAATAAGGATGCCATGAAAAACCCGGAAGCGATGGAGGTGTTTATTGAAATGGGAAAGGGGTTGGTTGGACAACGAAACGTTTAATGAAAAACCTGTCAGCGTTCGCAGAACCTGACAGCGTTTGAAATAGCACCAGACCGTGTTTCAAGCCGTCATAAACCGAAAGAATTTAATCAGATAACAATCAACAAAAAACAGATAAACATGGATACCATAGCAGAGAAAAAAAAGGGAACAGAGGAGATGGAAGATTTTATGCCCATCATGGGTACCGACTACGTGGAGATCTACACCAGCAATGCGCGTCAGGCCGCCTATTTCTATCAGACGGCATTTGGCTTCAAACCGGTTGCTCACTGCGGACTCGAGACCGGGCTGAAGGATCGCGAATCGTATGTGGTTCAGCAGGACAAAATTCGTTTTGTGCTGACATCCCCTCTTAAGAGTGGAACTGAAATAGGCAAGCATATAGACCAACACGGTGACGGAGTGCGGGTGATTGCACTCTGGGTTGAAGATGCGGAATACGCCTATAAAGCAGCCGTGGAACGAGGTGCTGAATCTTATATGGAGCCAAGAGAGGAGAGTGATGATCATGGAAAGGTGATCCGAAGCGGCATCAAGATTTATGGAGACACGGTTCACATCTTTGTAGAGCGCAAAGAGTACAACGGTGTCTTTCTGCCCGGATTCGAAAAGTGGGACTCCGGACTAGAGATCAAACCGATCGGACTCAAGTATGTCGATCACATGGTGGGTAATGTGGAGCTCGGTAAAATGAACTACTGGGTGAAGTTTTATGAGGATGTTCTGGGCTTTCGTCAGATGCTCTCGTTTGATGACAAGGATATCTCCACCAAATACACTGCCCTGATGAGTAAGGTGATGAGCAACGGAAACGGCCGCATCAAGTTTCCGATCAATGAACCGGCCAAGGGTGTGAAGAAATCACAGGTGGAAGAGTACCTCGATTTTTATGAGGGGCCCGGCGTACAGCACGTAGCTGTAGCGACGGATGATATCATCCACACTATCTCTGAGCTGCGATCGCGCGGAATTCAGTTTCTCTCCATACCTGATGTCTACTATGAGGAGTTGGAAGATCGCGTCGGTAAAATAGATGAGCACATTGACACCTTGCGGAACCTTGGCATTCTGGTAGACCGCGATGATGAGGGGTACCTTCTCCAGATCTTCACCAAACCGATCCAGCCACGTCCGACGATGTTCTTTGAAATCATCCAGCGAAAGGGAGCAACATCATTCGGAAAAGGCAACTTCAAAGCACTTTTTGAAGCGATTGAACGCGAACAGGAGCTGCGGGGGACGTTGTAGGATTACTCTCGACTGACGAGTGTGTAAGCCAGGAGACTGTGGGTTGGTTTGATCACTCGTCTGTCGAGTTATTCGTGGTTGAGGCATTGCTAGATCAGGTGGACTCGTCAGACGACTGAATGTTTTAATACCCATTGTGAAATTGGTGTAGAGGCGTCAGACGATCAGCCCCATCTCGACTGACGAGTGTGTTAGCCCGGAGACTGTAGATTGGTTTGAATACTCGTCTGTC
>JAFIFA010000184.1 GCA_020832225.1 Balneolaceae bacterium | reverse complement strand
TACAGAGTTGGATCCGAGCCAAAAAAACAGTGCAAAAGGATGTTCTGGCAACTCAATCACGAAATAAGTACGTTAAAGAACAACTCTGAATCGTGAGATCACGGATTCAGGTGCTTAGTAATATAAAGGCCGGTATCGGTTACCGAATCAACATGATCGTATATATAATTTAATGGATTAAACCATTCTCTCAAAAGGTTTAAGAGAGTTCGGTCTGTTCAGGTGACCCTTTTACCATATTCAATTGAAAGTAATCATCGATCCAGTCATGAAAAATTTCAGTTTAAGACAAAGCAATAATTTCAGAATATTGGTTAGTCAGCCAAACGGTTTTCTCTCTTTTTCAACAGCATTCGCTCTCATCATTGCCATTTCACTGATGATCACAGGATGCGATCAACATCAGCATGAGCAGCATGCAGAAAACCATGAACACGGTGTTGTGGAGCTGACCATATCCTGTAATGATGAAGCACAATCTGAATTCACAACGGGTCTTGGTCATTTGCACCATATGATGTACGATCAGGCCCGCCCACATTTTGAAGCAGCAGCTGAAGCTGATGGAAATTGCGCCATGGCCCATTGGGGGATCGCCATGACCAGCTTCCAGCCGCTTTGGGCCCCAACCAGCGATTCGGATATGGAGCGTGGCAAAGAGGCTGTAGAACAGGCACGGGCCATTGGCACCGATGTTCAATTCGAGTCTGATCTGATCTCTACGGCTGAAGCCTTCTTTACGGATCCTGATGCACCAGCGGCTGATCGTCCAGCCGACCACCAGGAGCGGCTTCGTGCATGGCTTGGTTCGCTTGAGGAGCTTAGGGAAACCTATCCGGATGATGTGGAAGTAGCCGCGTTTTATGCCTTGGCCGAAATATCCTATGCGATGACACATTTTTCACCTCACAGGGAGCGTGAGTTTGACCGGGAACTCAGGGCAGGTGCACTTATGGAAGAGTTTCTTGAAGAGTATCCCGAACACCCCGGTCTGTTTCACTATCTGATACACGCCTACGACAGTTCCGAGCTGGCACACAAGGCGGAAGAGGTAGCCCGGGAGTACGATCAGCTTGCGCCGGAAACTCCCCACGCCCTTCACATGCCGAGCCATATTTTTGTACGGCTGGGATACTGGGAAGATACGGCCGACTGGAATGAACGATCGGCAGAGGCAGCTCTCCGTAATCCGCATAATGGAATGACATCGATGCACTACCCGCATGCGCTCGATTATGTGATGTATGCCTATCTGCAGCTAGAAGATTATGATAAAGCAAGAGAGACACTGGAACGGGTTCGTAAAATTGAGGCGGGTCAGCCACATTTCGCTACTGCGTACGGGATCGCTGCATCTCAGGCACGGTATTACCTGGAGCAGCAGATGTGGGAAGAAGCAGCAGGTCTTGACCTCTACCATCCGGCAGCCATTGACTGGAATCTCTACCCTGGCGCAACTGCACTGTTTTATTATGCGAGAGGGTTGGGTGCAGCCCGTTCCGGTGATCTTGAACTGGCTGAAAGTGAACAGAATCGAATCGAAGAGGCTGTTGCTAAAATGCGAGAAGACGGTAATGTCTATTGGGCATATATGACCCAGGCCCTTTCAAAAGCGATTAACGCCTGGGTTCTCTATGAGCAGGGCGAAATTGAAGAAGCACTTGCTCTTTTAAATGATGCGGCTGAACTGGAGGAGTCGATGGATAAGCATCCGATTACACCTGGTGAGGTACTGCCAGTAAGAGAGCTCCATGCAGAAATGCTCTATCAGGAGGGGCGGATCGAAGAGGCAAGGGAAGCATTTGAGAAATCCCTTGAAAGGACTCCAAATCGAAGAAATGCCCTAAAGGGAGTTGATGAAGCACTCGCTGGGCTATGATTAAATTTACAAATATTGATGGAATAACTTATGTATGAAAGCCCTGAATTTATAGCCCGACAACTGAGAAAACCCTCCGGTGATTTTGCCGGAACCATTGCCGAAAAGATGGGAGAAGGAAATCGTTCACTTTATGATTTAATGTTGGGTTCGATGTTGATAAAGGATCACGATTCCATCCTGGAGATCGGTTTTGGAAGCGGCACACATTTCTCTGATCTGTTGGCCAGGGCAAAAAATATTAACGTTACCGGTATCGACTACTCTCCGGATATGACAAATATGGCTAAAACCAATAACAAGGATGAACAGCGGGCCGGGCGTCTCAAATTGCACACGGGAAACAGCAACCGGCTTCCTTTTGAAGACAACTCATTTCATACCGTGTTCTGTAACATGGTGATCTATTTTTGGGATGATCCGGCTGAACACCTTGGAGAGATCCAGCGTGTACTCAAACCAGGCGGATTATTCTATACCGGCATGAGAACCCGGGATAGCATGCTGCAATTTCCATTCACAAAGTTCGGGTTTAACCTCTACAGTATTGATCAATGGAAGTCTGTGCTTCAATCACATGGATTTTTCATAGTGAGAGAGCTCAGACAAAAAGATCCGGTTTTTGATGATGGCGAGAACCGGGTTGAACTTGAGTCGGTCTCTATTGCGGCTAAAAAGCAGGGATGATATATGAATAGATTTTCTGGCTTTAAAAGATGCATATCAATTTAAATGATTAACCGAAATTTAATCCCAAATCGATGAAAAACTATCAAAAGATACTACTCTCATTAATTTTCATGTTCATCTCTATTCCGACACTAATGTTGGCCCAAGATACAGATGCACCGGAAACGGCATTTATCTGGAGTGCAAATGATGAAGAGCTGGAGTGGGCTGATTGTCCGGATTTTCTGCCTGATGACTGCCGCTTGGCTGTACTGCAGGGCGACCCTGCTCGACCAAATGCAGATGTATTCTTTAAGCTACAGGGCAATACGAAAGCGCCGAGACATATACACACTTCAGCTGAACGGATGGTGCTGATTTCAGGCGAATTTCATGTTGATTATGAAGGTCAGGACCCCGTTGTGATGAACGCCGGAACATATGCCTATGGACCGGCAGGGTTGCCCCACACCGCTTCCTGTGTATCGAAAGAGCCGTGTATACTTTTTATCGCCTTTGAAGAGCCTGTGGATGCCATTCCTGTGGAGTGAATAGCTGATTTAATTTTCATTTCCAGCAGGCTAACCGATGAGCTGATAAGACGCACTTCTCCATAAACTCTGATGGGCTTAGTTCACTTTTTTGGCTTAATACTATACAACAACAAATATAGTAACAGGTCCAAATCAAGAAGCTATGGCAGACACCAAAACACTGAAGGAATCTCACAATCGGATCAAAAAACTATTAACAATTAAACCATCGAAAGGCCAGTACACAACCACCACAAAGGTTCGTTTACGTGACGGTAGCACCTGCGATATTCAGCACAAACACTGGACCTTCATTGGCGATGTCGGAAAGGAAGAAGGCGGTAACGATGCAGGCCCGGGACCAAGCGTTCTTCAGCGCGGCGCATTGGGAAGCTGCCTCGCTATCGGGTACTCAAAATGGGCTGCCGTTTTGGGTGTTCCTGTAAATGGTATTGGAGTAGATGTAGAAGCCGACGTAGATGCACGTGGCACTTATGGAATGGATGATGTAGAACCGGGCTACAAGGGGTTGAGGTATAGAGTCCATATCGACAGCCCTGCTTCAGAGGAGGAGATCATGAACGTCATTGAGCAAGCCGACAAACACAGCCCGCTACTGGCAGATTTTGTGAATCCGGTAAAGGTAGAGCGGAAGGTGGAAATAGTGAGAAGGTCAAAAGTCCCCGATGTTTCGGGGCTGCTAACGCAGGAAAAGGGAAAAGTGATTCGGAGTGAAGCGGAGAAACGCGAAGCGAAAAGTCCCTCCTTCGCTAAAGCTTCGGAGGACAAGCAAGTTTTAGAATAGCCAGTTACATCGGTCTTGATAGTATATGGATTTGGCAACATTTTTAACGCTAATGCGAATGCTAAAGACCTGTTAGCGTTTGAGAGAAACTGAAAGCGTCTGACTTACTGGAAAGCTTCAAGATCTGCCCGAGACTTCGCCCTCAAGACTTCCAGACGAAATCCTGATTGGCAGAGCCCGGAGTTCAACGTTAATTAGTAAACGCCCAGCGCCATGCGCTCAGCAAAAACCTCAAGACTCATGACTCACGACTAAACTCTAAAACCAATGGAACCAAGACTTCAACGGCGTGTGCAGCGCTACGGTTGGGATAAAGCCGCGGAATTTTACGACGACTCCTGGAAGGCACAACTGAAACCGGCTCAGGATCGACTGATGGAGATGATACACATCAAACCAGGCGAAAGTGTATTGGAAACCGCATGTGGCACAGGACTTGTAACAGCTCGCATTGCTGAGGCCGTTGGGCCAGATGGTCAGGTAACCGCTACTGATCTGTCTCAGGGTATGATTGATCTCGCCAAAGAGAACCTGAAATCAACAAATGGAACCATCGAACTGCTGAGAATGGATGCGGAAAACCTCGAACTGAAAGAGAGTTCATTTGATGCCGCTATTTGTGCCTTGGGCCTGATGTATGTGCCTGACCCCCTTAAATCATTAAATGAGATGCACCGGGTTTTAAAACCTGGCGGGCGGGTAGGTGTGGCAATCTGGGGAGAAAGAAAAAACTGTGGTTGGGCTGAAATTTTCCCAATTGTGGATCAGTTTGTCGCCTCTGAAGTCTGTCCAATGTTCTTCCAGCTGGGATCCGGCAACACCCTGAAAACATCGATGAAGATATCCGATTTCCGTGACATAGAAGTGGTTCGTTTCCATCATAAATTGATCTTCAAAAACAAAGAACATGCAATAATGGCCGCCTTTTCCGGCGGACCGGTAGCACTGGCCTACCGCAAATTTGATGATGAAACAAGAGAAAAGGCTCATCGAGAGTATCTCAATTCGATCTCTGAATTCAGGAAAGGTAATGGCTATGAAATCCCTGGGGAGTTTGTTGTTGGAATAGGTTCAAAATTGAACTGATTACTGGAAGGTTCTGATTTGGTGAAATTCAAATCCAAACCGGGAATTGATCAATGAAATACCCTCATCTTCCAGATAGTAACGACTACTTCCTGAAGCTTCTACAAAACGGCTTTTACATGTTAGGTTCTGTCCCGTCACAAACAAAAAAACCGCCATGAGGCAGCTTTTTGACATTCAAAAAATGGATATGTATTAATCTTGCGAGATCCAGATATCGGTGATTAGCACATCACTGGCTGTGGCCTGGCGAATATACTTTCTGAAGTCGCCGCTGCGCGACTGTCCGCTTCGGAGGTCTTCGCCTGCTACTTCAAAATAGTATGTTTCTCCATCTGTCAGAATCTCAAAATAGACTTCGTACTCTGTGATATCACTGGCGTTGCTCATATTCTGAAAACGGTAATCCACTTCTACAAAAGAGCTGTCGCCGCTGGTTGTGTTAAACCAGTTTGTGATCTCTGCCTCCAGATCGTCCGATGAAGCTGTAGTGTCATCCTCTGTTTCATCGATTACAATGGTTGCAGACGCAGTACGATCTTCTCTTACAGCTACAGACACAGAGCGGTTATCGTATCCACGCTTTCTGGTCTGAATGGTGTAGTTACCGGTAGGCACGTTCTCAAGCAGAAATGTACCATCCTCTGAAGTGAGTATAGAGTTTGATGCGGGAGAAGTGGTAATATTAACACCTGAGACACCCTCTAGAGTCTCTCCATCTAATACGATACCATCAATATCTCCGAATGTCTCTGTTTCAACTACTTCCTTTGAGCAGGCGGCCATAAGCAACCCGATTGCTGCCAGAAGCAGGGACCAATTCTTAATGAACTTCATATATGTTAACCTTGGATGATACTATTTTAACTAAGGGGGTAACCGATCAGACGTCTGTTAACCTATCGGTTGGCAGAGGCCGGAAAACCTCCGTTATTTGTCTGTGAAATCTGCAGGCCGGGGATTGCAGCACCTTCAATTTGAATACCCGTACTCTGTCCGGACTGGTTCACCGTACCCATATCTATATTGCTGCCAAACGTGGCGTTGAAGTAACGATTGTTATCTCCAATCTGATTCAGCTCCAGGGAATTATTGTTTCCAATCAGGTTGATGGAAGCCAGGTTGGAATTTCCATCCTGATTCACTGAGGTCCGGTTGTTGTCGCCAAACTGAATAATGCCGGCAACATTACCAGTACCGTTTTGCATAATCTCTGCAATATTTCCGGAACCGATAGTTAGCACTGAGGCCATATTACCAAATCCCGAGAGCAGTGATGCGGCAGTCCCGGCCATTGCAGCATTATCGTGAAGAGAGGTTGCGAACCTCATGCTGTGTTGCTGAACCGCCTCGTTGTGCTCAAAAGACGCCGCCTGAGGGATCATAACTTCACTTCTGCCGTTATTCTGCGCCAGTATTTCACCTGCGCTGAAGAGTAGTACGAGTAATAGAGTAAGTAGTGTTTTCATGGCACAAAAATAGGTTTTGAATCGGTATTTGGGAAATAAAATGTTTTAATAAATAGTTCTTTTACATGTTACTTACGGGTCGACCGGGTAGCCTGTAAATAACTGCTCCGTGTTCACCTCCCCGGCTAACTACTTTTGTGAACATTCCGGATCCGGCATCACCGGATCTTCTGAATATCTTCTGTGTAATTCGTACCCAGTTTCTATCATCCCCTCTCCTATCTGCCACCGGAATTACACCGCGGCAAGTCTGACGAAGGGTCACAGTTTCAGTTTTCACTTCAGCTCGCTCTATCTTCTCTTTGCGAATCACTGTTGTGAAACGTTTGTTCTGTTGCTGTTTCCGCTGATATTTACACTGGCCGTATTCATTTCACCGCCCTGTGAGATATTCAGTATATTGTGGTTTCCAATCACACGGAATCCGTCTGCCTGGAAAAACAAGGTTCCAACCTGGTTATAACTTCCATCCTGGTTGATGTCTATCTTGTTGAACGAGCCGTTTACACCGCCCGTTACAAAGTTCTTCTCGCCGTCCTGTTCAATTTTAATCGAGTTCTCATTCACATTTTCGGAGCGGTCGAAACCGGTTCCGGTGCCACGATTATTCAGGAAGATGTTATTCCCCGAACCATTCTGGATGGTCATGTAAAGATTGTCGTTCCCCCAGGTTTCCATTACGCTGTGGTTGTTCGAGCCATTTTGGTTCTGTGTGAGGCTGTTATCATCACCCAAAGTCATACGTTGGGTGGCACGGTTGGATGATCCGTTTTGATCGATCTCAATATTATTACCATCGCCGGAAGCCGCTGCTGTTGCCTGGTTTAAATCACCGCTCTGATTAATTACTACACTGTTATCCGACACATTTGGCAGTGTGAGATACGCCTCATTGTCATTGCCGGACTGATTCATCTTTACAAGATTACCGCTAAAATTGCTACCTGTTATCTCCGCAATATTTCGATCGCCGGACTGAATCTGATCAATATTATTTCGGTTGTTGGCACCCTGAATCAGTGCACTGTTGTTATTGCCCGACTGATCCTGAACGTATGTGCCGTTTCGAACACTTGGAATATTATGCCCCTCAAATCGGGCAACATTTTCGTTGCCGCTCTGTGTCTGTGTGATCGTATTCCCCTGGCGGGCCTGACTAATGTAAGCCTCGTTATTCTCTCCGGACTGGTCTTGTAGTGCGTTGATGTTATCTCTCAGCTCAAGAATTTCTGCAAAGTTCTGCAGTCCCGACTGAATCTGCTCTATTACAGATCCGCTTCCGTTCAGCACTTCCAGATAGCCTCTGTTCTCACTGCCGTTCTGAGTAACCGTGGCCGCGTGGTTATCTCCCTGTTGATTAACAGTGGATTGATTGGACTGTGCCGTTAAGCTCTCTGCTGCCAGAAGAGTGGTAATCAGCACTGCTGATGTGATCAGCTTCTTCATGTTGTTCCCCTAAAAAAGATGGTTGGTCGCCATTGTGAAACCGGCTGAAGCCGGTAATTAGGAAAAACCCGGCGCTTCAAGACGCCGGGTTTGAATCTCTATCCGATAGTCGGATTAATTGTTGCTTTGTGTAATGGTAGCCGTATTGTTGTTGCCCATTACACCAACATTGGCTCTGTTGTCACTGCCCATTTGCGAAATGCCAACAGTATTTTTATCGCCGTCTATGAGAATTCCATCTCGATTCCACCAGCCGCTGCCATCCTGCATGATATCATTATTGGACCCATCTTGAAGAACAGTAACAGTGTTATCACTACCATTAATATCGGCTCCAAGAAAACCTGAACCGTCTAATTGTTCAAGATTAAACTGATTTCCACTACCTAATATTCCGATTGACGCATAACCTACACGCTCTTGACGGGATGTGACATTATTAGCATCACCATCAATATCGAGCCTCATTTGAGCGTAGTGTCCTTGTTCAGCGTTAATAACATTATCCTCGCCGTATGTATTCTCGCGATAGCTTGAACCATCATCATTATTTAAACCCTGTGTAAGAGTTGTTTGATTACCAATACCATTCTGAGCGATTTCAGCTGAATGGCCTACATCATCCAACGAATTGGATTGAATCTGCGTAATGGTAGCACTATTGCCATCCCCAGACTGATTGACTGTACCACTATTGTGATTACCTATTTGTGTAACAACTAAGTAGTCCCCTTCTCCACCGCTTCTCTGAGTAAACTCCAGAAAATTATCGTCTCCTTGTTGAAGTGCCCACACATAATCATCTCCTGAGGATCCCTGTTGAGCCTGTCTTCCATTCCCAATTCTATTCCGGTCGCCATCTTGCTCTAAATAGGCTACCTTATCTCCGGTACCTGTCTGTTGCAAATGCATGAAGTTGCTTGAACCGTCCTGGAACATTTCTGCAAAACTTACGCTCAGATTATTTGTTTGTTCTGCATTAATTCTATTGTTGTCACCAACTTGGTCAATCGTCACTTCGTCATTGTTACCGGTTTGGCTCACAGTCGCATCATTACTCTGTGCGAACGCCATTCCTGCGGTAAACAGAAAGGCTGCTAAAAATGTACTTGTCTTTTTCATGGTTGGTCACCTT
>JAFIFA010000183.1 GCA_020832225.1 Balneolaceae bacterium | reverse complement strand
TTTAACCTCAGTAAATATATTGAAGATTCCAATCTTAGTAAGACAGAAGTAATAAATGCACTTGATGAAGTTGATAAAGAACTACCGCACACTTCTCCAATTATTGATGAATTGATGGTGGACGATGTAAATAGAATCTGGGTTGCTGTACCCACTGAATTAAATAGTGATATTTATGAATGGTGGATTCTTGATGAATCAGGAGAACTGATGGCCAAGTTGCAGAGACCGCGTGAGAAAACAATATTTGATATCAAAAACGGGTATCTCTATGGCAAGGAGATTAATGATGAAACGGGTGCCGAGTATGTGGTGAAGTACCGGATTGAGCTGACGGAAAATCAGTGAGAATAACCTGATGTACCAAACGTACAGAACTAAATTTACATCACATTGCAGATCGACATTAAAGAAATCAATCCATCCTATAACTACAATATCTCACGGCTCCACAAGTTTCTCGATTATGAGCTCGGCAGCTCGGTATTGCTGTTTTTGAGCTACATCTATGGATTTGCCTTTCTGTTAGCGGTAGGTGCAGCCATTGCTTTTACTCCTTTTTTGATTAAGGTATTAATTGAAGAGCGCAAATTTGGATGGCTCACGGCTTTCGTGATTGTTGTTCTGGGTCCCCCTCTGGCAGTCTGGTTCTATATCGGCGACGGAAGCTGGGACTGGGTGGCCCGCTTTATAGCTTTGGGAAATTTCTACTTTTATTGCGCTTTTCTCAGGCTGTCTATTCCCGGGTGGTATCATCCGGAATAAAGCAGTGCGGATGTTCTGAATTATGGTGCGGATGTATTTATTTGGACTAAAACGGATGATTTGAGGTGATGGTTTCGGATACATTTTCAGATTCACACTTGGTGATCGGAAAATTGCTGATACCGTAAGTTGCAGCCTATTTGACTAAACATTATGGCTGGGTGAAAAAGCTGAGATCACCAAAACTCCGACCACGTTTATGAACGGCTATCAATTAGCTGCGGCCAACCAGATTATGGACCTGGTTGTATTGATTCCGGGGTTGATAGATACATTTGTCGGCTTCCCTATAATTCGTCCGGTCTAAAGTAGGAAAAACTATTACTTATGACCCTATGTAAAAATCACGTTTTACCGAATCACAAATTATCTCCTGTCCCAGCATAAGCAGGGGCGTAGAGTAGTTGACCTGGCTCATGAGCATGGTATTGGTACTTCGATCCTTTTTAGATTAAAAAGCAAATATAGGTGTACGTCTGTAAGTGAGCTTTCCCGCCAATATTGTACCTCACCCGGACTTGTTCTTTTTTAGTTGCCCGTTGGCAACGTGCATGACAACTCCCAACTTGAAACTGTCACTGTAGATTGGTTGAGGGCTACTGGTTTATTTTTCATCTGTTGACTCCTTAAGTTGTATCATTCTTTCAGTTTAAAACCATCTCAACACGGTTTAAATCGTTGTTCTAATTCATCTTCTATTTCAAGAAAGCGTTACTGTGGAGGTAGCATCCTGGCGGCTCCAGCCGTTCTGAGATGAACCTGTATGCAGTGGACTGTTCATCCATTTCCAGCAGTGTACGATATTAAACGGCCGTTCCGACTTTTACGATCTATCAGTATGAAGAACAGTGATCAGCAGGTAAGTTATAAAAAACTAATCTTGTAACATGTAAGCATCATGCTTCTCTTTTTTTTAGAAACCTACAAGTAAACATGGATTTTATGAAACAGAGTGAGAACGGGAGTGAAGAAACCAACCAACCAACCAACCAACCAACCAACCTCTAACCTTAATGGATGCTTACATGTTACTGAGCAGGAGAGAGAGTGAGATACTGCAGCGGCTGGCTAAGGGTAAGTCTAACCGTCAGATTTCAACGGAACTCTACATCAGCCAGAAAACTATTGAGAACCACATTACGAGAATGGGGAAAAAACTGAAATGCGGTGGCCGGAACGGTTTAAGGAGGTGGTTGAAACAGCAAATGAATGGTTTGTAACTATAATGCTTATTAAATATGTATGTAAATGGAACCCCTAAAATATAGGGGGTACATCTTAATTTTAATTTCATTAATGTGTTAGAAAGATGTTAAAACTTATCAAATAAATAGTTCGGTATTGTAAACCGAGCAGTTCAGGTTTTATGGAAAAAGAAGTAGTTAACTATCTGCATCATCTGAATAGTCCGGTTTCAGAACAACTCTGCAAAAAGCGAATTGCATCTCACCCGGACTATCCATCCATTCTGGCGGTGTCCGACACCCTGCAGCAGCTCGGCATTGCCCACACTGTGGCAAGATCCAACAAAAAAAATCTCAGCGATTTACCTCTCCCGATTCTTCTGCATCTTAATACGGCGGGCGGATCGCTGCTGCCGGTATACGATGCAAAAGACTTTGAAAACTCCGGGGAGAAACTGAACCATTGGAGCGGAATACTGATCAAAGCAGAGCCTACCACAGAGATTGCCGATAAAGAAAACAAAAAAGCCCTCGACGAAGAGAAACGGTTCAAAATTCTCTCTTCTTCATTAATAATGACTGTAGCAGGCCTGGTGGCGATTCCACTGCTGCTTTCGTTTTCATGGGTACCATTGTTATTGACAGCGACCGCATTGGCCGGTGTGTTGACCGGCTACTTTTTGTTCGCTAAAGACCTGGGTATCACCTACCGGGCGGTAGAGAGTTTTTGTAATGCCGGAACCGGTGCGGGCTGTGGAAAGGTGCTCCGGTCTGAGCAAGGAAAACTGTTCGGGTTCATCACCTTTTCGGATCTGACGCTGGGATATTTTGCAGCTCAGCTTGTTTCAATTGGATTATTCGTACCGCTTTGGGTGGGCAGCGGACTCCTTGCGGTTTTGGGTTGGTTAAGTATACTTGCTCTGCCCATGATCGGCTACTCGCTCTGGCTGCAGGCCGTGAAAATTAAGGAGTGGTGCCGGCTTTGCCTGGTGGTGAGCGGGATACTGGCCGTTCAGGCATTCATCTTTGGGTATCTTTTCTACTCCGGATGGATCAACCCGATGGCATTCGTTCTCCCTGAAGTGGTGATGACGCTTATACTGTTTGGGTTGTCGGGCTCCTCTCTACTCCTTTTAAAGCAAACTGTTCAGCAGAAAAACTGGGCCGTGCAAAATGAGATCGCCGCCGCCCGTGTGAAAAATTCTCCTGAGGTATTCACTGGTTTGTTGTTCAAACAGAGGCAGGTAGATACAACACCCTTTGATCATGATTTTCTGATCGGCAGCCCGGATGCCCCGATTAAACTTACCATGGCGGTGAATCTCTACTGCGGCCCGTGCAAAAATGAACTGGAGCAGGCGAAGGAGCTGCTGAGTATCTATCCCGCGGAGGTTAGCCTCTCCCTGAGGTTATTGAGAAGCGGGGATGAAGGGAAAACCAGTGGCCTGCTTTTGCATAACTGGCTTTTGAAGGTTAAAAATAGAAGCAATGGACAGTCAAACGGACAGGAGTTGATTGACGAGTGGTATGAGGTGATGGATTCGAAGAAGTTCGCGGATTCACACCCTGTAAATGGAAAATTGACAGAACCAGAAGTTACGGCTTATTCCACTACTCACTACGACTGGGTAAAAAACGCGAAGATAACCCAAACCCCGACCACATTTATGAATGGATTTGAATTACCGCCCGCTTATCGGGTGAAAGATCTAGTTACGTTAATTCCAGGGTTGACGGATGCATTTGGCAATCAGACTGGGTTGAATTCAGGAAAATTAAATTCAAAAAATGCAAAAAAATGAGAGAAGTAAACACATGTTTGAGCCATCAAACTGGGGTTTCATACCAAACCGTCCCCTGCTAAATAGCGAAACGGTTTTAACTAATAGAGGATAAAATGATGAACACATCAATAATATCAAATATCGAAGGTGTCTTAAGCCGTAATGAGATGAAACATATAATGGCGGGAAGTTCAGGACAATGCCGTGCTTATTCTACTAACTTTGGATGGTCTGATTTTTGTACTGATGTAGGCACAGCTCAGCATGAATTTCAAGAAAATGATTCAATTACCGGATACTGTTGTGCAAGTTGTGGAGAAGAGGGCTTTTCAAATGCAGAACCCTGTGCAAGCACTGAATTAGAAGTTAATTAATAACCACGGATAACCACGAGGTATTATTATCTCGTGGTTTTTTTATTCGATATGCAATTAAAATATTTCCACAGAGCATTTATTGCCATCATATTATTGTTGTTAATTATTGGATGTATTACTGAAAAGTCATCTGATCAAAAAAAAGTTTTATTGCCAGATCACATTAGCAACTTAAATAATTTAGTAGTTCATCCCATAGATATCCAACCACCGGATACGGTTATATTAACTCGAGAGACTATATTTGAATCCAGCGATGAAGTATTTATGAGCGGAAATATCTCAAATTTTGCGGTAGACGACCAAGGCAGACTCTTCATAGTATCAAGTGTGCCAGGAAATCTTGGAGTTTATGTCTTTAATCCTGATGGAAGCTACTTGACGACGATTGGAAGCTACGGACGGGGGCCTGGGGAGTTTGAAGCCGTTGGAGGGATAGATGTCTTAGATGATGAGCTGATCCTTCTTGATCCAAGGCTTCAGAAATTTGCTGTCTACTCACTGGGCAACTTTGATAAAACTAAAGAAGAGGTTGTTAATCTTACAGAGGCAATGCGGGCAGATCAGATGCCAGCCATTGCAAGGGGCACAGACGTAGCGTTATTAGAAAATGGTAAGATGGTTTTACAAGTGGGGATGTCCTCTTTAAATGAAGAGATGGATGGCAGACAGATCTTTTATTATTCGCTAAAAAGAGATGGAACTGTAAACCCTGAAAGGCTCTTGAGATTAGAGAGGCATGCACGATATTTTCTGCCAGAACGGGAAGGCTGGGCGATACCCGTTACCAAGCCGTTCAACCGTAGTTCACTGGTGTCGATTGCCCGCTCAGGTTCATTTTTTACTGCTTGGACAGAAGACTTTTTAATAAAAAAGCATGATGCGAATGGACACTATATCCGATCCTTTTACTATCCGATTGAGAAGAGCGATTTCTCTTTAAATCAAATCAATTTAGCCGATCATGAGCGCAGAATGCTCAGGGGAGAAGAGATACCCGATACATGGCCTGCTTTGCATACGATGGAACTGGATGATGAGGGACGGCTATGGGTAGCCACTATCACAGACAGCGAAACGAAATTCACATGGTGGGTTTTAAATCAGGACGGTGAAGTGATCGCCAGATTCCAAAAACAGGGAGAGCGATCAAACCGATTTGTTCCTTCTAAACCTTTGATCACCATCGAAAACGGATATTTTTACTCCCATGAAAGAGAATTGAGACTGGGAATAGATCAAATCGTAAAGTATAAAATAGAATTTATTGAAAGGTAGATGAAAAGATTCCCTTACTACCGCCAACACGACCAGATGGACTGCGGCCCCACCTGCCTGCGGATGATTGCCAAACACCATGGACGCAACTATTCGATGGAAACGTTGCGCAGAAAGAGCGGCATTAACCGGGAAGGAGTGTCGTTGCTGGGAATAAGCGAAGCAGCCGAGGAAGTCGGGTTTCGAACGGTGGGAGCAAAACTTACCTGGGAGCAGCTTAAAAAAGAGGCCGCTCTGCCGTGCATCATCTACTGGAATCAGGTTCACTTTGTGGTGGTATACAAAATCAAAGGCGATAAGGTTTACATCGCTGATCCGGCTCAAGGGAAGGTCACCTACACCAAAGAGGAGTTTCTTGAAAACTGGCTGAATAGCCGAAATAATGGCCGCAGCACAGGTATTGCGATGCTGCTTTATACTTCCCCTGCTTTTTTTGATCTGGAAGGAGAGGCCGGTAACCGTCTCAGTTTTGGTATCCTGTTCCGGTACATTCTGCCCTACAAAAACCTTCTTTTTCAGCTCGGTCTGGGACTGTTGGCCGGCAGTATTCTGCAGCTTATCTTTCCATTTCTCACTCAGGCAGTGGTCGATATCGGGATCCAGAACCGGGACATCAACTTTATCTACCTGATCCTGATGGCGCAGCTGATGCTCTTTTTCGGGCGCACCGTGGTGGAGTTTATCCGATCCTGGATTCTCCTTCATATAAGCACACGGGTAAATATCTCCATTTTGTCCGATTTTCTGATCAAACTGATGAAGCTGCCGATGCCGTTTTTCGACACCAAAATGGTGGGAGATATTATGCAGCGGATGGGAGACCACGCCCGGATCCAGAACTTTTTAACCGGTCAGACCCTCAGCACGCTTTTCTCTTTCGTAACCCTGATCGTTTTTTCAATAGTACTGGCATATTACCACATGATGATCTTTACTGTATTTCTTGTGGCGAGCACTCTCTATGTTATTTGGATTGTCCTGTTTCTCAAAAAGCGTCGCGAACTGGACCACCGCCGGTTCGGTATCTCTTCCAATAACCAAAGCAAAGTGATCCAGCTTATCCAGGGGATGCAGGAGATCAAGCTCAACAATTGCGAAAAGCAGAAACGGTGGGAGTGGGAGCATCTGCAGGCACAATTGTTTCGGTATCAGATAAAAAACCTGGCACTGGAACAGTACCAGCAGGGCGGGGCGTTTTTTATTAATGAGGGGAAAAATATAGGAATCACCTTTATATCGGCTATTGCGGTTGTAAACGGCCAGCTTACTCTGGGTGCCATGCTGGCTATTCAGTACATCATTGGCCAGCTGAACAGCCCGGTGCAGCAGCTCATCGGTTTTGTTCAATCCACGCAGGATGCCATTATCAGTATGGAGCGCCTGAATGAAGTGCACGAGAGGGAAGATGAAGAATCCGCTGAAAAAATGTTTACACACAGCCTGCCCGAGGCGAGAGATATCAAGCTTAAAAAACTCAGTTTTACGTACCCTGGTGCGGGTAATGAACCGGTGCTGAGGGATATTGATTTGACGATACCGGAAGGTAAAGTGACGGCGGTTGTGGGAATGAGTGGCAGTGGAAAAACCACGCTGCTCAAGCTGTTGCTCAAGTTTTACCCTCCGGAGAGTGGTGAAATTCGCATTGGTGAAAGTAATTTTGTGAATCTGAGCCCGAGAGTATGGAGAAGCCATTGCGGTGCGGTAATGCAGGACGGCTTCATCTTCTCCGACACCATTGCACGTAACATTGCTGTGGGAGATGAAGTGCCCGATATTAAAAAACTGGAACATGCGGTGAATGTAGCCAGTATTCGTGAATTCATCGAATCTCTCCCATTGGGCTTTAACACCAAAATCGGTGCCGAAGGGAATGGCATCAGCCAGGGGCAGCGCCAGCGTATTTTGATTGCCCGTGCCGTTTATAAGGATCCTGAATTTCTCTTCTTTGACGAAGCCACCAATGCACTGGATGCTAACAACGAACGTGCCATTATGGACAACATGAAACAGTTTTTTCTAAACCGAACGGTTGTAGTTGTAGCTCATCGCCTCAGCACGGTGAGAAATGCTGACAACATTGTGGTGCTTGAGGAGGGTAGGGTGATTGAACAGGGTACCCATAACGAACTTGCAGGAAAAGAAGGGGCTTACTTTGAACTGGTAAAAAATCAACTTGATCTGGGAAATTGAATGAAAAGGCAAAAGTGAAAAGTGAGCAAACCACCCCCTCTCAAGCCAAACTTGGTCCCGATTTTTCGGGGAGGTGATTATTTCACCTCAACAACTTCTCACTTTTGCATTTTCACTTTTCACCTCTCACTTAAAATAT
>JAFIFA010000182.1 GCA_020832225.1 Balneolaceae bacterium | reverse complement strand
GTCAATACGGGAGTCTCAACAACGAGGGGTACATCATACATCCTGCCATTGAGCTCTTTCTCCAAAGATTTAAGCAGCGGTACCTCGGCGGCTGCACGCATCTTCAGTAGCGGATCGGTGAGCTTGAGAGATGACATACTTTGATTTGCGATCCAACCATAGGGCTCAATTCCAGATCTCCTCAGATCCTCCTGCAGCTTTTTGGCTTCTGTGATTGGTGTGGTCTCCGGCAGCGTCACGATCAACAATTTTGAATAGTCAGGGTCCTGCAGATACATGTAGGGAGTTTTGAGCTTACCGGTATCCATCGTGGTATTTCTCATAATCTCCTTATGGTAGCTTCCTGTTGTATCAAGCAGGAGCAGAGTGTGCCCGGTTGGTGCTGTGTCAACCACCACAAACTTTCGTTTGGCTTGATGAATAACCCTCGAGAACGCCTGAAAGACCGCTACCTCTTCCGTACAAGGAGATTCCAGATCTTCCCGCAGAAGCTTCAGCTCCTCTTCTGTTTTATCCTTACCCCTTCGCTCGAGAACCTTTTCGATATACCCCTGCTTTTCCGCGTGAGGATCGATTCGGTCTACCGTCAGGCTTTCCGGCAGCTCGGTGTCACCAAGGTGATCGAGCAGATGCGCGGCAGGGTCTGTAGTGGTTAGGTGAACCGGATAGCCTCTCTGAGCAAGTTTCAGTGCGATCACTGCGGCAATGGTGGTTTTACCAACCCCTCCCTTGCCCATTGTCATAACGAGTCCGTGATCCTTTCCATCCGTCAAGTCGTTGATGAGCTGATCCAGATTCGGCAAAGTGTGCTCATCCAAGAGCGCTGGTTCAACAGTCCCATTTGTATGGACCTCTCCTTTTTCGAGTGGTTTAAATACCCTGCGGAGCCGGTCGATTCCAAGCAGGTTGTATGGGCGGAGAGGAAACCGAAGCTGCCCCATCTCCTTGAGTCGTTGTGGCATCTCGTCGAGAGTGCGTGCAGCCATCTCCTTCATCTTTACGGCGAAAGGATCGCTTTCATCCATCGGTTCAAACCAGCCGTTAATCAGCAGGAATTGATTCGCCAGACCCATCTCTTCCAACTCTCTGCCGGAGCGGTCAGCTTCCCGAAGTGCGGATGGATCGGGACGGGTTACCAGGTAGATGGTTGTCGCATCTTTATCCTTCAGCCGCTCCACCACTTTTTGATATCGCTCCTGACTGGTTTTAAGTGCGGAAGAGGGACCGATACAGGATGCCCCATCGGGATTGGATTCAATAAAATCGCTCCAGGCCGCAGGCAACTCCAACAGTCGCAGTGTATGCCCGGTTGGGGCCGTATCAAAAATAATGATATCGTATGGCTGCTGATCCCCGTCGCCCGCTATATAGCGAGCAAACTCATCGAATGCCGCAATCTCGGTTGTACAGGCACCGGAAAGCTCCTCCCTGATCTTTTCAATCTCGTGAGCCGGCAAGATATCCTCCATGGGTGAGATTACCCGCCGACGATACTCCTCGGCAGATTGCTCCGGATCGATGTTTACGGCATGAAGATTCGGGATACCGTCCACAGGCGTGATCTTCTCTTTAATATCAGTTTCCAAGACCTCTTTTAGGTTAGATGCGGGGTCGGTACTGATAAGCAGAACCGATTTACCTTCATCAGCGAGCTTCACTGCGGTTGCGCATGCAAGAGAGGTTTTACCAACCCCGCCTTTACCGGTGAAGAATAAGTATGGAGTGACTGCTGGTAGTGTTTTCATGATCTTGGTAATCTTAATGAATAAAATGTGTTCGACATTGAAGAAGGCGTAATTAACTCTACTGATTTAATGATATCGGCGGGTTGTTTTCTCATTAGTTGGACGAACCCTATATTCAGCCTCTGAATCTTGTTTTGTAATTATATGCCCCCCTTTCTGGGCGGGATTTCGATTAGCAGCAGCCGCTTCCGGGTGCACAGCTGTTTTGCGGTACGCCAAGTAGCTCGTTTGCCTGCTGTACAAGATTCTGGGTTACTTTTTGACGGTGATTAACACCTGCCTGAATTGCTCCAACAAGCTGCTGCTTACTAAAACCGGCCTCTTCCCCTTTCTGGAAATGTTGCCGAAGGAGTACGGTATCTCCCGATTTCACCGCTTCTTCGATCTGACTTAGTATCTTTTCAACCGTTCCACCATTTGATCTCTGAGTGGATCTGTCCAACCCTGTCCATGCAGTTAGCTGCTCCCTGCCCAGATACCCACTTTCCGATACGATTTGACCATTCACTACAATGAGTGGCAAAACCGCGGTACCATCCTTTTGAAGTCTGGAAAGCACTTGTGGGTTCATTTTAAAAGCCTCCGGCTCCTGCCCCAGGTTAAATCGCTTCACCTCTACGCCCTGAGTTTTAAGCCACTTGATATCGTTGGCAAAATCTGCAAGAGAGTCATCTACATCGGGTCCACATACACCGGTACTACAGCACATTGCCGGATCGTAGACTTCAAGAGTTGTTTTTACGTCTGTCTGAGTTGTCATCATTTATATGTTTGTGTGATACGTTTTTTATTTCATCGTAATTTTACGATTAATATCAGCGAACAGCAATCTTGATTCACTAAATAGGTATCTCTTTAGTCGGTTTTACCGTATTTAACGGCAAGCGCGAGCTGACCCGCGTGGTAGGCAGTATGAGAAGAGATTCGACCAACTGCCTCTGCATTTGTGATGGTACCGAATTCAGCGGTGGTAACCTCATGATCCCAGTTATCAATGCTATGAATCGCCTTTTCCAACTCATCACCGGCCCTCTCGATCAAATCCAGAAGCGGTTTGAGGTCATTAAATTGGCCCCTGTCCTTTCCAATCGGACCGATGGTTTGTGCTTTTACAGCTATCTCTCTTCCAAATACGTTCTTAACAAACAGCAGCTCCACTTCAGCGATGTGACGCAATAGCCAACCTGCTGAAGCTGAATCAGGGTGCAGCCTCTTCAAGAGATCTGTTTCTTCAATTGATTTAAGTTGATTGGTCAGGCGTGTTCGCCCCATTTTCCAAAGTTTATCATACATAATTTTTACCCTCCATTTCTCAGCATATCGGCAAAAGCGTCAGGCAAAGGACTCTCTTCAACTGCTTTAGCCGCTTTTTCAACATCATATTCAACACGAATAAACTCCACGTTCAAAGCTTTTGGGTCGCTTTGGTTTAGTTCTCCCTCCCACTCAAGCATAGCATAGCAAGCCCTTGGATCACCATCTTTGGGTTTTCCTA
>JAFIFA010000179.1 GCA_020832225.1 Balneolaceae bacterium | reverse complement strand
AATCCCGACAGAGTCAAAGTTCGGCAAACAGTTTTGTAGGGGAGCTTACCCGGATTATCGAATCGGGGCTGGAAAAATCGGGCTCAGTAACTATCTCCGGATTTGGAAAGTTTGAGCTTCGTTGGATGTCTGAACGCCCCGGAGTAAATCCCCGCACCGGAGAAGAGATTACTATTCCGGGTCAAAACAGAGTTGTATTTAAGCCATATAAAGCCCTTCGCGAGGAGGTAAATCGTCCATACTCCAGACTGAAAGCACAGGTTTTGGGTGGTAAACCCGGATCCAAAGCATCGGAAGACGAGCACGATGAAATACGGGAACGCCCCAAACCTGTAACCGGGCCGATTCGGCTGGGCCCTGACCCCTCGGAAAAAGAGGAAGAGAACGAACTGGTATTGGAACGGGATCGCCCCAAAAATGAAGAGGGTCAAAAAGAGAAGTCTGCGGCTCTGCAGACTCAGGATGATGAGCTCTTCGATCCATTTAAGGAAGATCAACCTCTTCCCCCTCCTGTTGAAGAAGTTAACGGATCGGGGTCGATGACCTGGACTTACGGCGCTGTCGCCATTGTACTTCTGCTCGCGATTCTCTTTATTCTATTTATGATGCAGCGTCAGGCTGACATCGCGGACGATCTCGGGCTTACTGCCGATGCCCCTCAGCCACCTGCTGAGACCGAGCAACCGGTTATCGCACCGACTGATCCTGATCCCGAGCCTGAACCGGAGGTTGACGAGCCTTTCACCACCACTGTTGTACAGATGGAGGCCGGGCAAACGTTGTGGTCTCTGGCAGATGCAGAGTTGGGCGATCCCTTCCTCTGGCCGGTGATCTACTCGCTAAACAGCAGCCTGATCGATGATCCGAACATGGTATTTGCGGGCTCAGACCTCATCATTCCGGAATTTGCCGATCCGGATAATCTTACAGAAACAGAGCTAACTGAAGTTGCCAGGGGATACCTGATGCTCTACGAATGGAGCCGGGAAAACAATCCTGAAGAAGCGAGAAACTTCCTATGGGCCGTGGGTGTATTCTCCATGGACCTGCTTGAAAGCGCCGAGGAAACGGCTGATCCGTCTGACTGGGAGTTTGCCAACAGACGATAATAAGAACAGAGAACAGTCAATCAACAAGGAGTCGATATGATACGTCACATCGTAATGTGGAAATTAAAAGATGAAGCCGGCGGAGCCACCAAAGAGAAAAATGCTCAAAAACTGAAGTTGATTCTTGAAGGACTGAGAACCAATATTGATGAGATCAAGGCTGTTGAAGTCGGCATTCAGATCAATCCGGACGATAAGGAAGCTTTGGACGTGGTACTGATCTGTGATTTTGAAACCGAACTCGATTTCAAAATGTACACCCGCAATCCCCACCACAAAAAAGCGATCGACTTCATCAATGAGGTTGCCATCAAGCGCTACTATGTTGATTACCACGTCGATCTCTGAACGTGATCTCTGTCGTATCCAACCGGTATGGAAGAAGAGGAACCACACCATATCCCCGTTAACGGTACGCTTGATCTTCACTTTTTCAAACCTGAGGATCTCTCGACCCTTGTAGACGAGTATATCCACGCCTGTCTGGAGCGGGAGATCTACACCGTTCGGTTTATCCATGGAAAAGGTATAGGCAACATTCGCCGCAGTGTACACTCACTGCTGGAGCGTAATCCACACGTTATCAGCTACAGTCTGGCCGACCCCTCCCGCGGCAGCTGGGGCGCCACCATGGCCACTCTGAGCGCGGAACCACGATCAACAAAAAAACCGCGAAGCCGTTAAGCCCCGCGGTTTTTTTAAACTGTTCTGTCTCAACAATGATCAGTTCAGGAACTGATCGAATGTAAGTGATACGTAGTAGATCGCACCCAGGTTCGGACCACCATAGTTGAGGAAGTGATTGTTGTTGAAAATATTGGAACCACCCACCTTAACCACGGATCTCAGATCCGGTACACGATAGCTAACCTGTGCGTCGAAAGTGGATACGGCCGGTACCGTACCATTCGCAAAGGAGGAGGTCCAGTCGAACTCATCCTGCCATCTCCAGGTCAGGTTAAACCAGAGGTTGTCGGTTACGCGACGGTTACCCAGTGATACATTCACCTTGTGCTCCGGGGTGTTGAAGTCGAAGATGAACTCATCCTGCTCGTCTGTAATCAGCTGATTCCAGTTGTAGTTGGCGGTAAGCAGGAAGTTTCTCGGCAGCGAAAGATCAAACCCGAAAACCGCTCCCTGAGAGCGTACGGTCTCATCCACGTTGGTGTAGAGCTGGAAGGTGTTTGCAGCTGTTCCGGATAACAGCGAAGAGGCTGTCTGTACATTTTGCATAATAGCAGCCGGCTCCTGTGCTGCAAAATCGATCGGCCCTGCTGCTTGACGAACACGAAACTGAGCAATGAAGTCATCATATACATTGTAGTAGTATGCTGCATCGATCAGAAGGCGACCGCTGGCCAGAAGACCTTTGTAACCAATTTCATACGCTTGAATCTGCTCCGGGCGTACAGCGTTAAATTCAGTATAACGGCCAGACTCCAGCTCCTGGTAGGCAAGTGTGTTACCTGCGAGAAACTGCTCCGTATATCGCTCTACAGATTCAAGCGTATAGGAGTTTTCGGTTACGTTATACCGCTCAGCCAGAAACGGCAAGCCACCGAGAAGGCGTGCAGTCAATACGTTCAGATCGATGTACTGAGCCTGTGTGGTCGGGTTTCTGAAACCGGTCTGGTAAGAAGCACGAATGTTGTGCCCCTCGGCTACACGAATAACCGAAGAGATTCTTGGGTTAAACTGCCCGTCGAAGTTCTCATTCTTGTCGTAACGAACTGAACCGGTAAGCCTCAGACGGTCGTCTAGAAATGCTCGTGACGCCTGCAGATAACCGCCCCACTCGTTGATATTACGTCCGCCATCTGCATCATCAAAGATGGTTCCGTTCGATCGGAGCTGATATTGACGGAAACTGGCGCCCACCTGAAGGTCAACAAAGTCGATCTCATTTTTGAAATCGTACTGGCCCTCTGCATGGAGAAAGCGTGACTGATCATTGAAACGGGCACCATCCGGTACGTTATCCGAGAGTGCCTCCTGCCTGGCATCCTCAAATTCCTGAGTACCCGGCATAAATCTACCTTGATCTGCAGCAGCTCGTGCAGCTCTGTGAAGTGCACTTGCGGCTGTAGGGTTTGCAAGAATAGCATCAACAGTAGCCTGATTGAAAGCAGTGCTGCCTCCCTGTGCCTGAGCGGCGGCCTGAATCAAACCACCTGCAAATGTAGCACCATAGAGACCGAACCACTCTTGTGTTCCTCTGTATTGATCGTTTATAGAAAACCCTACAAAGTCTGCGATATAGGAGTCGCCAGAGTCTTCGAAGGTTCCATAACCACGAACCATAAAGTTGTCGCCCTGAAGCTCCAGCTTATGCTGTGCAATGCTGAAGTTACTAAGGCTGTAGCGCTGTGCACCGGAGTAGACAGAGGTTCCGTAGCCGTAGTTCAGCGTATAGCTCGCCTCAACATCGTCGGTGATGCGGTAGTGAAGCGAGGTGTTGAACTTCAGGTTCTCCGCATTGTTGTCTACCAGATACTGTTCGCGATAACCCGTTCGGGCCACCGGCTGTGAAGGAAGTGCAGCAACATACTGTGCAGCGGTCTGCTGATTTACCGGAGACTGTGCCGCAATTCCCGCAGCGATCTGATTACGGGTATCAGGGTTAATCCCCAGCAGGCCGATATTGAAGGTACCGTCATCACCATAGAGGTGGACGCCATCAAAAGCGGGGTTGTGGTCTAAATTACCCTGAAATTGAGCGTTTTTATCTTCGTAGTTAATTCCTCTCCAGTCGTTCGCCCGGTTATAAGTAAAGTTCACTTTATAGGCGAAGCGATCTCCAACACGGTCGGCATAGCGAACGGATGTTTCGAACATCGGCTGTGGATTGCCCGGCTCACCGGCAGCACTGTTGCCATCCACATGGTTTACGCCACTCCGAACAAACACGCTGAGGCCGGGATATTGAAATGGACTCTTACTGTTTACGAGCAGAATACCGTTAAAGGCATTCGGACCGTATAGTGCAGACGAGGCACCGGGAATAAATTCAAGGCTCTCCACATCCAGTTCCGATGGACCGTTCAGGTTACCGATCGGGAAGTTAAGGGCCGGAGCCTGAGTGTCCATACCATCGGTGAGCTGAACCATCCGTGTATTACCGGTTGAGTTGAAGCCTCTTGCGTTAATAATCTGAAAGTTGATACTGCTGGTAGATACATCCACACCCTTCAGATTGGCAATTCCCTGATAGTAATTGGGAGCAGCTGTTTGACTGATGGCGATCACATCCATCTTTTCAATGGAGACCGGGGCTTCCAGAATACTTTGCTCCACCCGAGAAGCAGAGACAACCACATCACCACCAAGAATTCTCTCTTCCTGCAGTTCGATACGGAGATCAGAGACCTCTGTCGATTCAATTACAACCTCTTTTGATCGAAATCCAATAATAGAGACCGTCAATGTAATCGGCGGGGTATCATTTACGCGCAGGGTAAACTCTCCCTGTGCATTGGTTGCAACCCCAACCATGCGGCCGCGAACAGCCACACTTGCACCTGCAAGCGTCTCTCCTGTTGCAGCATCCACCACAACACCCGATACCGTAATCCGGTCGTTCTCCTCATCAACATCACGATCCGTCGCAGAGGCTGCAGCAGAACCGATCAGCATCAGAGTAATAGCCAATACCGGCAGAAACTGATTCCGTATCCAATCCATCATATATATCCGATTAAGTTAATGTGTAGTATAGATCGTACTCAAACCTGATGATGATCTTATTTTTTCAAATAAGAAGCCACTTTAAATAAACTCCAATTTTTTGCTTTTGCAAGCGCTTTCACCCATAAATTTTTCATTTTCATGCACCTTCTTCAACTCTCATTACACATTTTACACCTTCCAAAGATTTTACTATTAAATGAATAATAAAAAACAGAACTTTACTATATCCTTTAAGGCCTGTCTGCCATACCACTATTTCAATAGAAATCTCTCATAATCAAGCCATGTATCTGAAAACTCTCCTCCCCCTTATTTTACTCTTCGCCCTAATCGGCTGTGGAACAACAGCACAAAGCAGTCACTCTGCGACCACATCATCTTCATCAGACTCAGACTCAGTTCTGATCATCGATGCAACCGGACAGGCTGTAGCTGTGGCCGATATGATCTACTTCACTGTAAATATCAGCCGGTATCATCAGTCGGCACGTACCGCGTTCTCTGAACACAAAGATCTTGAACGTAAACTGGTGGAGATTATCGAAGGGATGGGCATTGCAGAGGATAAAATTCGCGCCAATCCGATTCAGATAAACCAGCGGCAGCGACAAAATGATCGTGGGTATGAAACTCGTCAGGTAGTCACTCTGGAGATGGATGATGTTGCTCTCTTTGAGGAATTTCAGATTGAGCTGATTGAGGCGGGTTTCGACCAGTTTTCCGGCTCATTTGCCAGTACAAAGGCTGAAGAGGCAAAAGATGAGGCCCTTGAGAATGCCGTTGCAGAAGCCAGGAGAAAAGCGACCATTTTGGCCCGTAAGTCGGGCAAACGTGTTGGATCTGTAATACAGATTGAGTTTACCTCATCTTCCGGACCTGTATTGAGAGGAGCTGGTAACTTTGCGCAGATGGAGGTTTATGATGGCGGCCTGCTACGGTTTGAACGATCCATACCGGTTGAGGAGACCGTTCGGGTTACATTCAGCCTGGAGTGACCATAAATCGGCTGAAGGATTACAACACCGGTTCAAGCATACTCCAGACGTTTTCTGCAAGAATTTTGTGCCCTTCTTCCGTGGGATGTATGCCATCCGGAAGGTTCAGATCCGCCTCACCGGCCACCCCTTCCAGGATAAAGGGCAGGAAGATTACGTCATTCTCTTCAGCCAGTTCGTGGAAAATTGCACGAAAGCGCTCGGTGTAACTATCACCCATGTTTGGCGGGGCTTCCATTCCTGCAAGCATAATTTTAGCATCGGGATATTTGTCGTTCACCTTATCGATGATTCCCTGCAGGTTCTCCTTTGTTGATGAGGGCTCAACACCGCGAAGTCCATCATTTCCCCCCAGCTCCAGAACAAATATATCCACCGGCTGCTGCAGCACCCAGTCTACCCTGCGAAGCCCGCCCGCTGAGGTCTCTCCACTCAGACCTGCGTTGATCACGTTATAAGATAATCCCAGTGAATCGATCTTCTCCTGAATGAGGGCGGGAAACGCATCATCGGTATCAAGTCCGTAACCGGCCGTTATACTGTCTCCAAAAAACAGGATGTTCTTTGGCTGAGCCGACAGAGAGACAGCAAAAAGTGCTGCTAAGATAAAGAGTGTAACTTTACCGGCTAAAATGCGTTTACCCATCATATTAACTAACTTCTTTTTCATTGTATATGGAATGATATTAGTCTGACTGACTGTTCCCAATATTGTTTCAAACCAACTCTTTTTAAATGAACAACAGTTCCATCTTATCCCTGAAGAAGGTAACAAAATCGTTTACGAGCGGAGACCGCAAATTAACCGTTCTGAATCAGATCTCTTTCGACATTGAGGAGGGTACGTCCTGCGCTATCATAGGCCCCTCGGGCAGCGGTAAAACCACTCTTCTTGGCCTCTGTGCCGGACTCGATCGACCCACCTCCGGTGAAGTGAATCTGAAGGGACGGTCTCTCTCCAAAATGGATGAGAATGCGCTCTCGAAAGTGAGAAACGAACAGATCGGATTTGTATTTCAATCTTTCCAGCTTATATCCACCCTCACCGCCATCGAAAATGTGATGGTGCCTGTAGAACTGAGAGGAGTGCCTTATCGCGAAGTTGAGAAGATGGCGCTCTCACTACTTGAGCAGGTGGGCCTCGGAGACCGAACCGATCACTACCCCAACCAGCTATCGGGCGGAGAGCAGCAGCGGGTTGGAATTGCCCGGGCTTTTATTCACCAGCCGGATATTCTATTTGCTGATGAACCGACCGGAAACCTGGATGGTGAAACCGGTGAACAGATTGAGGAGCTCCTGTTTGACCTGAACCGACGCCAGGGCACAACGCTTGTCATTGTAACTCACGACCGTGAACTGGCGGAGAAGTGTGACAGAACCATCAGCCTGAAGAAAGGCGAAATTGTCTCCGATACAGCAACGGCTGAACAAAACACAATCAATGTAGAAGCCGGAATTGCCTAATGAAATTGATTCGCAGCCTCCTTTCACCATTCAGCTGGAGACTGGCATACAGAGACGCACGCCCTCAGTGGAAAAGTCTTTTTCTCTACAGTTCAGCAATTATTGCCGGGGTTGCCGCACTGGTCGCAATCCTCTCCTTCCGTAACGATGTACTTCTCACCGTCGATGACCAATCGCGCGAGCTATTGGGTGCCGATCTGGAGATGCGATCCAATCAACCTTTCCCGGAGGCGATAAACGCTTTTGTCGACTCCATAGGCGGGACCGGTGCCGAAAGTGTTGAGTTCAACTCCATGGTGATCTACGGTGAAGAGGGGCAGAACCGACTCTCCCAAATCCGCGCGATTGATGGCCCATTCCCATTTTATGGATCTATCTCCACCGAACCGTCTGATGCCGCCCAGCGATATCAGGACGAGGGTGGCGCGCTGGTGGAGCAATCTGCCATGCGACAGTTTGGTATCTCTGTGGGCGACTCCATCCAGGTTGGAAACGTTCGTATGCCTGTTTTGGGAGAGCTGATCTCCGTTCCGGGAGAAGCTGCAGCCTTTTCACTAATAGGCCCGAGGGTCTATCTGCCAAGGGACCTCATTATCGACTCCGGACTTCTCGATCGCGGCAGCCGGGTTCAGTATAAAAACTATTTTCAGTTCGACAGCCGTGAGGAGCTTGAATCGGTGGTGGAAGCATTCCGCCCTATTGGAAGGGAAAATCAGGTTCGCATCGAAACCGTGGAGAGCCGGCAGCAGGATTTTGACGCCATTGTCGACAACCTCAGTAAATTTCTCGGGCTTATCGCCTTCATTGCACTCCTTCTTGGCGGCCTTGGCGTGGCGAGCGCTATTTATGTCTACCTTCGCCGGAAAACCCAACCCGTGGCAACCCTTCGCTGTATCGGCATGCCGAAGGAGACCATCCTTGCATCCGTTGCCATACAGGTATCGGTGCTTGGCCTGTTCGGAGCAGCAGCCGGAACCGCCATTGGGCTGGTTCTGCAGAGCTATCTGCCCGGACTCTTCTCAGACTTTCTCCCTTTTGAAATTGTACAAGCTGTCTCATGGCAGGCTATCGGTCTGGGACTCTTTACCGGTGTTCTGATCAGCGTGGTCTTCTCCCTCCTGCCGCTGGCCGGTGTTACCACCGTCTCACCCATGCTCACTCTGCGAAACAGTGACTTCTCACCTGTGGGTGCACTCTCCAAGACTACCAAACTTATTGCAGGCGGAACAACCTTTGCGGCTTTGGTGCTGATCATTGGATTTTTAACTGAGAGCCTGGTTGCCGGTATCGTTTTTACTGCCGGAATGATGATTTTTACGGGATTGCTCTGGGTAATTGCCGGTTTTCTGATGGCTGCCGTAAAAGGGCTTCGGCTGAAGTCCCTATCCTATGTATGGAGACAGGGAACAGCCAACCTCTTCAGGCCAAACAATCAGACCGGTATTCTGATGACCACCCTTGGCATGGGAATGCTACTGATTGGCACCCTCTACCTCTCTCAGGATATGCTCCTGCAGCGAATTAACGTGCAGATGGGAGATGAGATCCCGGACCTGGTTTTTTACGACATCCAGACCGACCAGAACGACCCCATGAATCAGATTATCGAGGAGCGTGGAGGTACGATTCTGCAAAACGTGCCGATCGTCTCGATGAGGCTGGAAAAACGAAATGGCAAATCGATCAGTGAAGTGCGCGAAGATACCACACTCGATATACGCCGCTGGGCGCTAACACGTGAGTACCGCGTAACCTATCGTGACGAGCTTAATGAGTCTGAAACGCTAGTTGATGGGGAGTGGATCGGTGAGGGTGACGGAATCGACTCGATTGTGCCAATCTCAATTTCGGAACAGATCGAAGAGGAGCTGCAGCTCAAAGTGGGAGATTCCCTCACATTCAATGTGCAGGGTGTGCCGGTCCGTACACGGATTGCAAGCATCCGCGATGTTGACTTTCAGCGTGCTGAACCAAACTTTTTTGTGGTATTCCCAACAAACGTGCTGGAGCCCGCCCCTCAGTTTTTTGCCACGGTTGTTAAAACGGGAAGCGAGGAGATGTCGGCCGATATTCAGCAGGCAGTTGTAAGGGATCACCCCAATATCTCTGCAATCGACGTGAGTATCGCCATCCGCAGCGCTCAGGAGTTTCTCGACAAAGTAGCGATGGCCATACAGTTTATGGCGCTCTTCAGCATCATAACCGGTTTTATAGTACTCGGCAGCTCAATTGCAATCAGCCGCAAACAGCGAAGCCTGGAGGCAACCCTGCTCCGAACATTGGGCGCCGGGAAGTCTCAGGTGAGTCGTATTCAGACCATTGAGTATGCCCTGTTGGGACTGCTTGCCAGTCTTACGGGACTTATTCTCGCAGTTGTTGCCGGGTGGGGACTGGCGTGGTTCTATTTCGACCTGACCTTCGTACCCAATCTTCTTACCTTATCATTGATCTCGGCTATTATCGTTCTGGCTTCAATATTGATAGGCTGGAGCGGCAGCAGGCACATATTCCGCCACTCCCCGATCGAGGTACTCCGTATGGAGGGTGGCACAGCCTGATCACTTAATCTATATCTCAAGAACTGATACCATCCAAACATCATGACCACCAATCAGACTGTCTGGCTGATCTCAATCATTGTGCTATTGGTCTGTCTACTGGCAGCACTTCTCATCTATATCTATACCGGCAATGTAATTCTGGCGCTGATTGTAGCTCCGCCTATCATTCACTGGATTCTCCGCCGCAAAACACGCAGTAACAGAGAGTATTAATCTTTCTCTTCCCTCTTATGAGCAACTAATTCTAAAACTGAGTTCGATTCTAAGTTTTCGAGAACGTATGCTCCCCCTTTGCAAGAGCCTGCCCCGAAACGTCGGGGAGGGGTCGGGGGCATAAGCGCTAACTTTTGCGAAAATAGTCGTAATTGCAAGAATCCCCTCCTTATGAAGGAGGGGCTAGGGGTGGTTGGACCGAAATTATTCCATGCGAAAAAGAGTGAAAAATGCCCATAACCTATGTGAAACACCCCTTATTTCGCTTTGCATACAAAAGATGAGCCCACCTTAGGGAAGGAGGGGAGATCTTCAGAAATCCTTAATCCATCATTAGTAACTTTAATTTAGCACTTATGGGGGTCGGGGGTGGTTAGAGTATTTTGTTTAGACCTAAAAAACGAGAAAGTTTGATGTTTCCAGTTTTCAACCACCCCTAAATCCCCTCCTTGAAGAGGCTGTGAGAAAATGTTATTTCAATAGGGATCTTTATTTATTTGATTTTTTCTAAGCATACATGTTTTCCTCCAGACATCATCCGGGTCGAAGTGAGGGAGTTGGATCCCATCCGATCACCTGCTC
>JAFIFA010000176.1 GCA_020832225.1 Balneolaceae bacterium | reverse complement strand
CGGACCGCCACAACCTCAACACCGCATGTTCCCTTACGCAGGTTAACCTGGCAAGGGCCGCTGTTTGTGGGGTTGCTGTAATCCTTTTACTCCATAGCTTTTTATCAACTGATTTGATTTCCACTTCTGAATTGGTTTATCTCACTCGAGAAGATCCATTTCAGTTGAAATGTATCATGATATGATTCCGTCTCAAAATCATAGAGAATCAATTCTGCTCTGAGTCACTTTTATCCTTGAGTGATCACATCAAAGGTTCACTCCGGACTGAATTGCGTAAATCCGTGTAAAAATTATTAAACCCTTTAAATCCTTATCAATATTGAAACACTTTCTTAAGGATTTGGTTTGACTAAGCAGAAGCACTAAATAATACCCTTAACCAAAATTACCGTTATGTATAAGTTTTTAGCAGCTATTTTATTGTCATTCGCTTTGATTGCCTGCCAAAGCGAAACCAGCCAAGAGATGTCGGGGCAGGCACCGCCACCAACTGAAGATCCAATAGATGGTCAAACTCCTGAGGATCCTATGGCTCAGCAACAGGCAGCTTCAGATGTTTCAGACGAAGAGCTTGAACAGTTCGTTAATGTCTCATCCGTAGTTCAGGAGATTCAGATGGAAGCTCAAACAGAGATGATTGAGATCGTTGAAAATGAAGGGCTTGAAGTTGATACCTACAATCAGATTGCTCAGGCAATGCAGATGGGTCAGTCTGAAGATGAGATCGACGTAAGTTCTGAAGATATGGAGCGGTTTGAAAATGCGTCAGCAACCATTCAGGAGATGGAGATGGAGCTTGAAGCTGAGATGACCAGCGCTATCGAAGATGAAGGAATGGATACGGAGCGATTCATGATGATTAATATGGCGCTTCAGCAAGATCCCGAACTTCAGCAGAGAATTCAGGAGCACATGGGAGAACCACAGATGCAGCCTGAGCAGCCTCAACCCGACGAAGGCTACTAATCAGAACACTTTTTGAATAGACTATCACCCGCTTTGCACTGCAGAGCGGGTTTTTTTATGCCATTTTTTTATACCTTGTCTCATCGTCCCCAAACTGCTTTCAACCACCCCTTTTCACTTCAGATGAGTTTTAAAGAGATCAGACACCTCTTCCCTTTCTGTTTTTTGCTGCCTCTTCTGATAACGACCGCCTTCATCCCTGATGCCGACGCTCAAAACTGGAGAGCCTCTGCGGGCTATACTATTCAGGGTTACTCGATTTCAGCAACTCCCTTTTCGGACAATGGAGACGCCATTCCCTCAACCCAGAAAGGTCTTCTGGAGCTGGAGCTGGAGCGATATCTGCTCTACCGCCTCTATCTCAGTATGTATGGTGAAGCACTTCTTCACAACACGGAGTCTGTGTTTCTGGGCGGGCCTGTCAATTTCAACCAGGCCGGATTTGGAACACGTCTTGGCGTGCAGTGGAGCCGGCTCGGCATACACGCAGGAATTCAGGCCGGATCGGTGTGGAACATGAGTTTTACCGGTGAACGGGATGGGCAGACGAACCCGGTGCAGATGAGGGCAGATGGACGAACCGGCTCCTTATATGGTGGTTACTCCGTGGGTGCAAAGTACTACCTCAACCGCTACGTGCGCCTCACTGCCGAACTTAGAAATCAAATCTGGATGAACGGCCGGTTTGAAGCTCCAGCTGAAGCCGGATTTACACCTGTTGCCCAAAGTGCTGATTTTGGAAATATCACCTTCTCGGCGGGATTCTCAATCAGTATTCCGTTTCGAACACGAGGTCGGCTCAATCGTGTTGAAGAGCGAGACCGGCTCCCCCTTCTGATGGAAGCCAGCGGAGTTCGTTTCGATGCACCAATGGACAGAGAAACCTTTGTAACATCCCCTTTTGGGCAGCGATGGGGACGCCCACATCAGGGTGTTGATCTACAGGCTGATCGTGGCGATGCCGTTCTTGCCGCTGCCAGCGGAGTGGTTGTAGAAGCAGGGGTTGCGAGTGGGTATGGCAATTTGGTCGTGATTCGGCACGGATCATCATATACGACACATTATGCTCACCTCGACCGGATCCGCGTCAGAGAGGGTGATACTGTGCGGCGCGGCGATCGTATAGGCACAGCCGGAGATACAGGTGTAGCCACCGGAGTACATCTCCATTTTGAAATTCGCAGAGATGGCGAACCAGTAGACCCTACCCGCTACATAAGATTCTGATCTGTCATACTTTATTATGATATTTCTATTGAGTTAATTGTGGGAGGGGAAACTAAGTAAACAATTCTATTCAAATCCATTTCCAGATGAACATTCAGCATAAATCAGGTGAAACAAAGGGTGAGTTCTATCTTGAGGTAAATGGAGTTGTGAAAGCTAAAATGACCTATTCCAAATTGGGAAATACCCAGATCATCATCGACCATACCGAAGTGGACGAAGATCTGCACGGTGAGAATGCAGGAAAAGCACCCGTTGAGGCAGGTGTAGAACACGTCAGAAAAAACAATCTCAAAGTGATACCTCTCTGCCCTTTCGCCAAAGCGATGATTCAACGAGACGAAAGCCTGCAGGATGTTCTAAGGAAGTAACCGATTCCGAAAACCCGGTTAATCAATCAGCCTGCTTCTTTTATAATACACTCTCCAAAACGACGAATTTCTGTAACAGAACGAACAGAGAGAATTACCATGAAGAAAAGAGAAAAGACAACCTCCTGGCCCTCAATGCCCGCTTTTAACGAATGGGAAGGTACCTGCACCACCGTTCATATGTGGACACAGATCGTGGGTAAGATCCGGCTTGAACTGGCGCCCTGGGTTAATCACTCCTGGGGATCGGTACTCTATGTGACACCAGTTGGCCTCACTACATCTCCCATTCCCTATGGTCACTTTAGCTTTGAGATCGAATTTAACTTCGTAAATCACCGCATCGAAATTCGAACATCGAAAGGGAGCTCCCGGATAATTGGCCTGGAGCCAATGAGCGTGGCTGAATTCTATCGTAAAATCATGATAGCCCTGAAAGAGCTTGAAATAAGCGTCACGATCTATGATAAGCCTGTGGAGGTTGAGAAATCGATACCGTAACCGGAAGACACTATTCACAAAGAGTATGATGCGGATGCTGTACACCGCTATTTTCAGTCGCTCGTACTGGTAAACAAGGTTTTCCAAACCTACAGGGCAGGTTTTTCAGGTAAAACCAGTCCGTCCCATTTTTTCTGGGGTGCTTTTGATCTGGCAGTGACACGCTTTTCCGGCAGAACGGCACCCAAACATCCGGGCGGGGCTCCAAACTGTGCCGACTGGGTAATGGAAGAGACATACTCCCATGAACTTGCAAGTGCCGGTTTCTGGCCCGGCGCAGGCTATGGTGAGGCTGCATTCTATGCCTATGCATATCCGCAGCCGGAAAACTACGCAAAAGCTTCCCTGGAGCCGGATGAAGCCTATTACCACAGTGATCTAAGGGAGTTCATACTTCCCTACAGCGTTGTCCAAAGTGCGCCTGATCCCGATTTGAAGCTGATGACATTCCTCAACTCAGCTTATGAAGCAGCGGCAAATTTGGGTGATTGGGACAGAAGTGCACTTGAATTCCAGTTTCCCGTTCCCGGTCGTTAAACAGCAGTCGGATTAAATCTGACATTACCCATATAAATTTTTGCCATAACTGAAGTTTTCGATTGAGTTTGTCCTGGCCTTGAATCAGTTGGCGGGAACAGGGTAGCTGGCAGGTGATTCACCGCCTTGATCTTTTGGTTCGTCCCGAAGCGTCGGGATGAACAAGGATCTTACCAAACGCATTAAATCGTTGTGCTACAACATTTTTTAATTCGGGTAGGAAAATTACGTGGGTAATGTCAGCGGTTTAAACCCCGATCTCATCTCTTCTGAACTGGATATCGTAGAGTTTTCGATAGAGTCCCTCTTTGTCGAGCAGGGTTTGATGTGTTCCCCGCTCGATGATCCGGCCATGATCCATAACCAAAATTGTAGTGGCGTTTCGAATAGTGGAGAGACGGTGGGCAATCACAAAGGTGGTACACTGCGTCATAAGACGATTCAGCGCCTCCTGCACGGCTGCTTCCGACTCTGAATCGAGAGAGGATGTTGCTTCATCCAGGAGAAGTATTTTCGGTTTTTTCAGAATGGCACGGGCAATCGCAATACGCTGTCTCTGTCCACCGCTTAGTTTAATCCCTCTCTCGCCTACCAACGCATCGTAGCCATCCGGATTGTCAATAATGAAATCATGAGCTTCGGCACTTCTTGCAGCCTCTTCCACTTCACTGTCTGTTGCATCCAGACGGCCATACCGGATGTTCTCCCGAACCGTACTACCAAATAACTGAATATCCTGCGGCACGATGGCAATATGGCTTCTCAGTGACGACTGTGTTACATCTCTGATGTCGGTGCCGTCAATAAGGATCTCACCGCCCTCCACATCATAAAAGCGGGGAATCAATTTCAATAGCGTTGTCTTGCCTGCACCACTGGGCCCCACAAGCGCTACGATATCACCCGGTGTGCACCCAAAACCGATCTCTTTCAGAACGGGCTGTTCCTGTTCATAGCTGAATGATACATCTCTGAATGAGACCGCTCCCTTTACATGCTCAAGCGTTTTCGCGCCGGGACGATCTTCCACCTCAGGTTTTTCATCAAGCAGTGAAAAAATTCGCTCAGAAGCTCCCACCGCACTGCTGAAAATGGTGTAGATTCTGGCCATTCCCCCCATCGATCGCCCGATGTTAAAGGCAAAGAAGATGAACGCCACAAGATCACCGGCAGTGAGCCGGCCGGCAAGCACCTCTGTCCCGCCATACCAGAAAATGACGATCATAGTGCTCATAAAGACCACCAGCACTGATGACCAAAAGAGATTGCTGAAAAGCACTCTTCGCCGTGCGGTGGAGAAGAGCCGGTCTACCCCATCATTGTACCGTCCCGTTTCAAAGGGCTCGCGGGCAAAAGACTTCACCGATTCAATGGCACCGAGTGACTCCTCTGCTATGGCGGTCGTATCGGCCAGACGATCCTGCACCTCCCGGGAGAGTTTTCGAATAAGCTGACCAAAGTAGCGAACCGCTATTGTGATCACCGGAACCGTGATGAAAATGATCAGGCTCAGCCGCCAGTTGAGATAAACCATCAGCACAACAGAGCCAATCAGGTTGATGCTTTGGGTTAGACCTTCAGATAGTGTTCCGGTTACGGCATCGCGAAGTGCGGCTACGTCATTCGTTAGACGGGATGTGATCTCCCCCAGCCTCTGATTTGAGAAGTATTTAAGGCTGAGCCGGTTGAGATGCTCGTAGAGCTGTTTTCTGAGGTCGGCAACAATCTTCTCCCCTATCCAGTCCAGCGTAAAGCTGCCAAGAAACCCCAACACTGCCTGAGCCACAAAAAGGGTAACCAGAACCAGGGTAATCAGGTTGAGAAGTGCACGGTCTCCATCATCAAAAACTGCATCCAGCAGTTCACGGAGGCCGAGCGGAACCGTAAGCCACACCAGAGTCGCCAAAACGGAGGCGACAAGCGCAAAGATCAATCGCCCGCGATACGGCTTTACGTATGCGAGGATTCTCAGGTAGATTTGCAGCGCAGATAGTGGTGATTTCAACGTTTTCGGTAAACTCCGGGGAAGTTTGTGAAGATAACGATTTCGATTTTCTGGCCGGATGACGTTTTAAAAATCCGGGTTAAAAGAGGATAACCCTTTTTGGGATGAAACCGATCACATTGTCATCAATCAAAAATCCGCTGAAAGAACAAGTTGAAAGCCTGTCAGATCTGATCGATCTCAGTAACTCTGTGAAGTACTGAACAGGCCCAACATTCCAACACCAAAAATGATGGCAATAAAGAGATAGAAACCAATCACTACAAAAAACATCAGCAGCATCGCTTTTGCCCAGTTGGCTTTACTTGGGTGTGAACCATCACCGAAAGCCCACACAAATAGCATGATGAACCCGATAAACGGAATTGCTGTAATAATTAGGGTGATCAGCCAATTTGAAACTGAAACGGATTCGCTGGTAGTTAGAGACTCTTCCATTGTTGTTCTTATGTTTCCTGATTTCGATTTATGTTGTCGATTATGTGATCACTATCGTCGCTTATACGCTCAACTTAAACAGTAATCAGCCCTTGGGCTCACTCTCTACACCAAGGTACTCATCGGCTGAAAGGTCTGCCCCCGGCTTACCTGGTTCCTTTGTCTGGCCCCACCAGTTCTTTAAACTGAATGCGCCCTTTGTCTTGTTCTTGGCTGCATTGGTAACTGCCTTCACAACTTCAGATCCAAACTCATTGATGATCTTGCGAAGTCTTCCCACAGCTTTTCTGGAAGCGGATTTACGGAGTTGCTTTCGATCGGGTTTCGTGATACTTCGGCTGTAGCCTATGGTGATCTCTCCCATCCTCAGCGCCAGAAAAGCGTTGATCGATCCCTCCATCAAACAGGCGAAGGTGAATGCAGAGATCTGGCTCAAGCCCGGAATGGCACCAAATGCTGAAGCTCCAATCAGTTCGCCCAGAACCGGTTCGAGCTGCTCTGAGATATCGATCTCATCCACGCTGCCGGCAATAAGGGTGGTAGCCGCCACATTTGCATAGAGTGAAAAGAGGCTGCTGTACGACGGACGCTGATGATATATGTGGGCAATCCGCCAGACCATCTTTATGAGCAGTGTACCAACGATAAAAGCGTCAAGCTTGCCCGATTGGGATACAGCCGTGCTCACAAAGATAACCGATGCCGACTCCTTCAGCTCCTTATGCGCTTCTGCATCCAGGATCTCCATCGCCTCATCCAGATTATCCGGAGTTACCGTCAGATCTTTCGCCCGGATATACTTGTTGCGGTTCAGATCCTCTGCAAGCCTCTTCCTGAATGCATCGATCTCAGCCTGGGAGCCGCTTTCGGGATAATCGAGACGCGCCGGCATTCGCAGGTAGAACCAGGCCGGCATCAGAAAAAGCGCCAAAAGCAGAAGAGAGAGAACGACTCCTGTAAGCTGCCCGGCTGTCTCGTTATAACCAGAAATAAAATTTGAAAACCCTGCAATCTGGTTCACGGCCGTAATCAAAAACAGCAGAATTACCGCCGTTGAAATGGTGATGGTGAGAATTTTTAGCTTGTTTTTCATATAAGGCCGGACTCTTGTTGAACGCTTTTCAATATAGAAGATCGTAGGGGAATTTTAAATGGGGGATACGCAGAGCGCGTGGTGCATGGCGCGGAGCGTTGGAGTTTTAGTGGATGGAAAATGGTAGATGGTAGATGGTAGATGGTAGATGGTAAGCGTAGCGCTAAGCGCAGTGGGCGGAGCGAATTGTGAGGAGACTCAACGCTATGCTCTTTACGCCATGCACTGTGCCAAAGGGTAGGACGCTATGCGCTTAGCGCCAAGCGCTTTGCTCAAAAAAAAAGCCCGACAAAAAAAAAGTTTGTATCGGGCTTAGCTCCCCGGGTAGGATTCGAACCGCGAAGCACTGCTTCGCAATATCAACGCCCAGGTTCAATACACTTTCACTAAACTAAAAAAGGCTCACCATCATATTGATAGCAAGCCTTTTATGCTCCCCGGGTAGGATTCGAACCTACGACCAATTGGTTAACAGCCAACTGCTCTGCCACTGAGCTACCGAGGAGTGACAATTGAATTACGTTCCTCTCAGAACGGGCACAAATATAAGGGGATGATCTGACTCAAGTCAAGGCGATTTTGGTTTTTTTTCAGAAACGTCCCCAAAATAAAAAAGCCGCTTACCAGAAGCGGCTTTTAAAATCCTTAAAGCGGCTCCTTACACTTTTCCAGAGTTCTTCATGTCTTGAATTTCAAGACGAATTTCCTGAGAAACTTTCTTTAGCTCCTGTAGCTGCTTACGGGCTCGGGTTCCGGCTGCTTTATTCCCTTTTTCATAGAACTTGTTCATATCATCTTCCAGTTCAGCAACCATTGATCTTACTTGCTCAATTCTATCCATTATAACTCCGTTGTTAGTTAATATTTATCCAAAACTTTTTGCTGGAATTCTTTTCAAAACTATTGAACCACATCTAAAGGAGCAAGTAAAAACCCCTTTTTTATTCAATTAATAGGGTTTTTAGTGAAAAAGCTCCAAACCAACACTCTATTCCTGCAACTCATCTGCTTTTTTTGAAGAATGATTCACTTAGATCAGACAAGCCTTAGATGGCTCCCTGAGAGCTCCTGAACTGTTCGGCATCCAAGAAGTGTAAGAATGAGTTTCAGTTCGGTTCTCCAGTTGTTCAGAAGGTTTTTTAGCCCCTCCTCTCCCCCTTCGGCGATCGCTTTGATCACAGGCTGGGCTGATGCGCAGAAGTCGGCTCCAAGTGCCATTGCCTTGACCATATCGATTGAGGTGCGTATACCTCCCGATGCGATCAGTTCAAACCTGAATGTCTCCTTTAGTTCATTCACATGCCGGATACATTCGACCGTTGGAACACCCCAGTCATCAAAAAGATGTCTTGGGTTGGTTTGCCGCTCTCTCAGATTTTCAACCTTCGCCCAGCTGGTACCTCCGGCTCCGGCTACATCGATCGATTCAACTCCTACCGAGAGCAGTCTTCTGGCAACCGGTCCGGTAATTCCGGCACCCGTCTCCTTCACGATTACGGGCAGATCACAATTGGTCACAAACTGTGTGATGCCGCTCTCGATCCCCTCAAAGTCGTGATCGCCTTCAGGCTGCATCAACTCCTGAAGCGGATTGAGATGGATAATCACCGCATCCGCTCGGATGCTCTCAATCAAGCGCTCCATCTTCTCTTCCTCCATGCCTCCAATCAACTGTGCACCACCGATATTTGCTGCAATGAACGCATTAGGAGCATAGTCCCGAACCACAGAAAAGCTCTCCGTTTGGCTCTCATCCTCGAGCATGGCACGCTGACTTCCTACCCCAAACGGTATATTAAGCTCTTCGCACACCTTCGCGATGATGCTGTTCACATTGCCGGCATCGGTGTAGCCCCCGGTCATCGAAGAGATAAATAGCGGCATCGCAAAGCGTCTGCCAAAAAGTGTTGCTTCCGTATCTACCTTCTCGGGATTCACCTCTGGTAGTGCATCGTGTATCAAATCGTACTTCTCAAATCCGGTAGGTTTCCGGTAGAAGACATCTTTGTTTACGGTAAGGTCAACGTGGTCTTTCTTTCTTTGCTGTATCGACATATCAACGTCTTGGGTCGTTGTTTGAGTGGTTTCAGTCTGTCGGACTCAATTCCGAGTCCATCAATTTCGTTCAGTTCAGATCATGTAAGATCCGCCGTTTATGTGCAGGGTGGAACCGGTCATATGTTTCACCTCCCCTTTTGCCAGAAACGACACGATTGCGGCAACCTCATCGGGTGTGGTAATTTCATCAAACGCGGAGTCTCTGGTCAGTGCCTCTCTGCCCAGCACCTCCACCGACTCAAGCGCCATATCGGTCTCAATAAAGCCGGGCGCGATGGTATAGGCCACAATACCGTTTTTCCCCAGGTTACGTGCCAGGCTCTTTGTAAATGCAGTTAGCCCCGCTTTGGATGCCGCATAGGCCGCATACTCCTGGGTGTCGCCACGGTATGCCGCACGTGAGGCGATATTGATCACAATCCCCTCCTTTTTCTTCTCCAAACATGCATTCACAAACCACTTGGTGAGTAGTGCCGGTGCTCTCAGATTCACCTGCTGGGTTCGGTCCCAAACGTCGAGCCACTGGTTGTCATCACTCCATATCGCTGCATCGGTAAAAATGCCGGCGTTGTTGATCAGTACATCGGCTTCCCCACTTTTCAGCAGCGGCCCCAAAACATCTTCGAGGTCTGAATTCTCAGCCAGATCGGCCGTTAAACCATTGAAACGGCTGTTTGATTGAAATTCTTCGGGAAAAGGAGCAGATCGACGGGTTCCGGTTACCCTGTATCCGTCTTCAATTAACCTTCCTGCAATAGCCTTTCCAATTCCCCTGGAGCACCCTGTGATTATACAATGTTTGGACATTCGTTTACAGAATATTTTAACTTTACGTTGTACCTATATGTTAGCATATTTTGTGAATGATTCTCAAACGAATCTTGAGGCATCCGGTTAGTGATCTTTGCAAATTTGAGTCAACATATCTCTTGACAGGGAATAGTAGCTCAGCAATGGTATCCTCAATATCCAACTTTCCGGCTACAAAAATTGACAATGCACGGCATTAGAGCGTTATCTTAACCACTCTTTCGACATTGCTGCATTTCAACCAAAAAAATTTACATTCAACTTTTGAGTATGATCACATCGATGACAGGTTTTGGGCGGGGTAATTGCTCAAACAATGGATTTCTGGTTACGGTTGAGGTTAAAACCCTCAATAGTCGCTATCTGGATATTTCAGTCCGAATGCCGCAGTCTATTCAGCACAAGGAATTACTCCTCAAAGAGATTGTACAGAAGAAACTCTCACGGGGAAAAGTGAATCTGAATATCAATGTAGAGCGAACGGGTGCTTCGAAGGTGGATCTTCAGCTGAACAGTGAACTCGTTAAGGGATATAGCGAGATCCTGAATCAACTCAGAAACGAATCCGGAATAACCGAACCGGTTCAGCTTACCGATATTCTTCAGTTTAACGGACTTTTTGAATCCCGGAAAGAGGATGAGGAGGAAGTTGAGAAGATCTGGTCTTGCACAATAGAAGCCCTGAATGAGGCACTGGACCATCTCAACAAAATGAGAAGAGATGAGGGCAGCGAGCTAAAAGCTGATCTTTCTCGTCAGATAAAAGGAATTTCCGACATGCTCAAGGAGGTATCGGAGCAATCGGAGCAGAGAGCACCCGAGGTTCGGACAAGGCTGCATGAACGGATAAAAAAAATGGTGTCTGAAGATAGTTTTGACCCGGAGCGGATGGAGATGGAGGTCGCCATTCTTGTCGACAAAATGGATGTAAATGAAGAGATCATCCGCCTTCAGTCTCACCTCAAATTCTTCCTGGAAGCGCTCGAGGCTGAGGAGCCTGTAGGACGCCGGCTTAACTTTCTCTGCCAGGAGATCAACCGGGAGCTCAATACAATCGGTTCCAAAGCGAGCGACTCTGCGATTGCCCACCATATCGTGCTTGGTAAAGAGAAGCTGGAGCAGATTCGTGAACAAGTACAGAATATTGAGTAAACATCTTTGCTGAATAGACAGATAATCCACTTTAATTATTTTCCAGAGCCTAACCAAAAGAACTGCTCGTTATCTATGTCTTCCCGAGGAAAAATCATCATTCTAGTTGCTCCCAGCGGTGGAGGAAAATCGACCATGACCAATCGTCTTTTGGAAGATTTTGACCGGATTAAGTTCTCCGTGAGTGCAACAACCCGCCCGCCCCGTAAAGGGGAAAAAGAGGGTGTTCACTATCACTTTCTGAGCCGTGATGAGTTTCGGAATCGGATCGACCGGGATGAGTTTCTGGAGTGGGAGGAGTTCTACAACGGAACCATGTATGGTACACTTCGTTCAGTCGTTGAAAAAGATCTTAATAAAGGTTATTTTATTTTGCTTGACATCGATGTTTTGGGTGCTAAAAACGTAAAGCAGATGTATGGAGATGAGACACTTGCGGTTTTTATCTCTCCCCCATCGCTCGATGTACTGAAAGAAAGACTGAAAGCGCGCGGTACAGAGTCGGAAGAGACACTTAAAACCCGCCTGGAGCGTGCTGAAAAAGAGATGTCATATATTTCAGATTTTGACACTGTAGTGGTCAATGATGATCTCGAAACAGCCTACAGTGAAATCAAACAGATTGTTTCAAACTTTATAAATTCATAGAGATACTATGCCGATTAAGACACTGAATTTAGATGACATGGGCAAGAAGGATGGCAACAAATACGAGAAGATCGTAGTGATGTCAAAGCGTGCCCGTCAGATTGCTGCTCAGGAAAAGATGGAACTCGACGAGAAGCTGAAATATTTTGAAGGCTTCGAGGATGAAGATGAGTTCACATTCAACGAAGAGCAAGAGAGAATCTCAAAGTCTTTCGAGCAGCTTCCTCACGCCACCCAGCGTTCTGTAGACGAAATGCTGGAAGGCAAAGTGACCTACCGATACCCTGAGAAGGATTAATAATGATCTTATCCGGTAAACGCATACTCCTCGGCGTTACCGGTGGTATTGCTGCCTATAAAGCAGCGTACCTATTGCGTGAATTTCAAAAAGCGGGTGCTGAAGTCCGGGTTACGATGACCCCTTCTGCTACCTGCTTTATTGGTTCTGAGACCTTTTCATCTCTTTCCCGTCACGAAGTTGCCGTAGAGGTCTTCAGCGATGAAGATCCGGGCGACAGCTGGACCAAGCATATCCACTGGGGTGAGTGGGCCGACCTTTTCGTTATCGCTCCCTGCACGGCCAATACGCTTGCCAAACTGGTTCAGGGCCTTTCCGACAATATGCTCACATCAACCGTGCTTGCTGCACGATGTCCGGTGTTGATATGCCCTACAATGGATGGCGAGATGTATGAAAGTGCATCTGTCTCCGCCAATCTGAAAAAAGCCCGGGAGATGGGTTTCTACATTGAGGAGCCCGAGACCGGTTACCTGGCGAGCGGACTCGAGGCAAAAGGACGTCTGCCAGAACCGGAATCGATCCTGAAGCGCTCATCTGATATTATCAAAAAGCACCGTATTCAGGGACCACTCACCGGGAAAAAGGTGGTGGTTACAGCCGGTCCCACCCGTGAATTTATCGACCCCGTCCGCTTCATCTCAAACCCCAGCTCGGGAAAGATGGGTGTTGCCATGGCCGAAGCCGCCAGGGCTCTTGGCGGGGATGTAACCCTGCTTCACGGCCCCCTTTCGATAGCGATACCGGACCGGATCAACAGCAAAGCCTTTGTCTCTGCGGATGACCTCTTTTCCCTGATACAGAAACACGCAGATGCTGATGTGATTATCAAAGCCGCGGCCGTTTCTGATTTTAAACCGGCAGAACGAGCTGACCAAAAGACCAAGAAGAATGATGCCGAACTGACTCTCAGGCTTGAAAAAAACCCCGATTCACTCGCCTGGCTCGGGCAGCAAAAACGAAAAGGACAGGTTCTGATTGGATTTGCCATGGAAACGGAGAACCTGATCGAGAATGCAGGTAAAAAGCTCGAATCCAAAAATCTGGACTGGATTTGTGCCAACTCCCTTCTTGATCACAGTTCCGGATTTGAAAAGGAGACCAATATCGTACACCTCCTTGGCAGCGATCAGTCACACGAATTTTCAGGCACTAAAACAGAAGTGGCCATGAATATTCTGAAGAAGATCTTCGGTGAGTAAACGCCGGGAATTCCGGTTCTCCATGCATCAAAATATCCAGCTTGAAGCCGTTAATCCCGGTTCAGCCTTTCAAGTGTGAGTGTAACGATCACCACAGCCAGAAACATCATGATCAGTTTCGCCACCATCGTATCTGCATCCAGGGCAAACACACCAATCACTCCGGCAGCCATCACCACAATTCCCAAAAAGGGCATCCACCAGACCGTACTCCTCTCTTTCGACTTTCTGATTGCTTTAGGAATGGAAAGTTGATCGGGATCGTGATCCACTACGAGCTTGGTGCCAACGCTCACCAACAAAATCCCTGAAAAGAAAACAAGGTAAAGTACCTCCTGCTCATCACCTCCGGTGAAAAAATGAGTTGCGATATAGACACTGAAAAAAAGAATGACGCCCCAATAAAAAATGTCCCTGACCAATATTTTCGGCATATCAATTCTGCTTGGTTGATGTTTTGAAAACCCCTTGATACATCAACGTACAGCTTCTCTCTGATTAATTCAGAATTTTACCCCGCTATTGGTGCAATCTGAGTTCAAGTAATAAGTGCAACACGAAAAAGTAACCCTGAGGGGCGCGCCCCTCAGGGTTTTCGGCCAAGCGGCTTATATTCGTGTTACTATGCAAAAATACAAACAACTTGACCTCAAAGGTCGTCATCAGCTTAAA
>JAFIFA010000158.1 GCA_020832225.1 Balneolaceae bacterium | reverse complement strand
GAACTTTATCCTTGAAAAGGTGCCATTTGGCGGGGGTTGTATCAATGATACAATCAGCCATCTTGCCAACGCAAATCTGCCATTTGGCGGCGTAGGCCAGAGTGGAATGGGAAGCTATCACGGAAAGCAGAGTTTTGAGACCTTCAGCCGGAAGCAGTCGGTGCTAAGGAAGCCTGTTTGGCCCGACCCCGGCTTTCGATACCCTCCCTATGATGAAGCCAAACTGAAATGGTTTAAGAAACTTTTCTGATATGTCGTTACCCGAAACCTATACGGCCCTTGTAGCCGAAGAGAGCGATGGTGGTTTTGTGCAGAGTGTTAAGAAGCTGCCCCTGTCGGGGCTACCAGATCACGAACTGCTGGTGCGTGTTCGGTGGTCCTCACTGAACTATAAAGATGGGTTGAGCGCAACCGGAAATCGTGCCGTTACCCGGAATTATCCATTCACACCCGGTATTGATGCGGCCGGGGTGGTTGCAAGAAGCAGCGATCCCTGTTTTCGTGAAGGGGATGAGGTGATTGTGACCAGCTACGATCTGGGAATGAATACACCGGGTGGATTTGGCTGCTTCATCTCCGTTCCGGCCGATTGGGCGCTCAAACTGCCTGAGGGGCTCTCCCTGAAAGAGAGTATGATGATTGGTACTTCAGGGCTAACATCCGCCATTGGAGTGGAGAAGATTCTGGGAATGGGAGTTAAGCCAAGAGATGGCGATCTGCTTGTGACCGGCGCTACGGGTGCGGTAGGGTCGTTCACGGTAGCTCTGTTATCAAAACTTGGTTATAGCGTTACAGCAGCCACGGGAAAGAGTGAGAAGAAAACGTTTCTTGAAGAGCTGGGTGCCGAAAGGGTGATCCACAGAGATGAGGTGAGCAGCGTGGCAAAGAAGCCGCTCCTTAAAAGCAGATGGATGGCCTCACTCGATACGGTTGGGGGAAGCATGCTCGATGCCGTGATTCGTCAGATGGCACATAACGGGGTGGTAGCATGCTGCGGAAATGTATTGGGAGCAGAGCTTAATACAAGCATCTACCCGTTCATACTAAGAGGTGTTAGCCTGATGGGGATCGACTCCGGGATAGCCCTGATGGAAGACCGAAGGCGTGTTTGGGGTAAGCTGGCTTCAGAGTGGAAGCCGGACGAGAAAGTTTTCGAAAAGTTGGTTCGAGTTTGTGAACTCCAGGAGTTGCCTGCGGAAATCGAGCGTATAGTTCGGGGTGGGCAAGCTGGAAAAGTTATCGTCAGCTTGCCTGATTGATCATTTCATCCTTTTTTGGGTTTACCGCACTTTCAAGTGGCCCCGCCAGTTGATCTGCAGTTATGGGTTTGACCAGAAACTCGGTAAAAAGTGTTTTTCTAGCCCTTGCAAGACTCTGCTTATCTGAATTACCTGAGAGGTAGATCACCGATACGTCAGAAAATGTTCGTATCTCCTCCATGGCGTCAATTCCATCCATCGGGCCCTTAAGGGATATATCCATCACAACGGCGTCTGGCTGCAGTTCACGCACCTTCTCCACGGCATCTTCGCCCGATACAGCTTTTGCCACAACATCATAGCCGAGCTTCTCAATCATCCTGCTCTGAACAAGCGACAGTAGCATGTCATCCTCGACGATGATAACGGAACCCTTTGAATTTTTTGCTGACATAGTTGATTCACTCTTTTTTATAAAGTATTAATAAAATCTAATAATAGAAACCCACTCTTGAGAAAACGCCTTTCCTGCATATTTGATGCCTGCCGAATTAGAAAGCGGTATGACTAATAGGTATCGGCATTAGGTGGAAATACTAAAGCTCAATTGCGAAACGTCTCAATAAGTGGTTATTTATGAGTTCAGAGAAGCAAGAGAAAGAGACATGATCGTGGGGTAACGATCAGGGGTAATTAAGAACCAGAGTAATCATTTAGTTATATGGGGAAAATAGAGAAAAGCAGGGACCAGCTCCTTCCGGAGCATGCAGGATCCCTCTCACTAGCCATATTAGGCGTGCTTTTTTTCATGCTGCTAATTGCAGGTCATAACGAATCACTTTTTTTCGATACAGGGACATTTGATGTAGACACGGCCGGTGCAACCGGAATTTCCTTCGTATCCGGTGTTTCATCCGACTATTTGAGCGAAGAGGTTGAAGAACAGCTGCTGCTTGAAGAAAGAGAGCGCCCTGAGTTGGAAATTGAGGAGTTTATTTTGGACTATACACGCCAAAGCACCGATTTAGAGAGTGAGACAAGAAAAAAGCGTCACACCAGCGAATGGCCGGCACAGGCCTACATGATCAGTTTTTGATCTTATCCTGACTCAAGTCTATTATCTCCGGAATTGATAGGTGTATCCCATTGTACCTACTCCGGTATATTGGCCATCGGGCGTTTTGCTCATCACAATGTGCTCATAGAAGTTCATCCCGGTGTTGTACCATCCCTGTAGCTGCAGCATATTCTGTTCGGGGATATAGAACCACTGTCCCGTAAACCATGAGTACTGAAACATCATCGGGTTCTGTTGTGTGCCCTGAACCGTGCCATTAGGGTAGAACTGGATGGTTATGTAGCTGCCATCACTAACTTCTACCTGCCACTGTCCCACGGGATGAAAATCGACGGTTGAATGTGATTCTTTTTCAGATGAATGTCGGTTCTGGTTGCCGTGCTCTTGATGGGTCTGATCCGGATGTGAGTGGAGGTGATTTGCCTCAGTAGCCGCTTCCAGTGATTCAAGGATGTCATCACATTTTCGAACCCAGTCGAATCGCTTAATTCTCTCAAAAATTTCACGCGCCTCTGCAAGCAGGACGGGGTGGGTTTCATCGCCGGCGCGCGCCATCAGGTAGGTTGCCTCCGCTTTCTGGAACCACTCCGTATCGTTACGGGGATGGCGCAGCAGGCCAAGAACCTGCCGAAGCAGTTTCCGTTCATCATCGGGGCGATCCGGGTGCAGTTTCCCGATCACTTGAGCCATATGTAGAATCACCTCCAGGTTTCCATGCTCCATCCGATTTGCCTCCTCAAGTAGCTCCAGTGCTTCCCTGAGTTTGGCCCTGTAGTTTTCGAGATCGGGGTCGGGAAGGCTCGTCTTATAATTTGCAGATCCTTCAGAACTCTTCGCATGCATTCTCTGATCTGATTGGAAGATCTGCTCATTCAGCATCTGCTCTGCTTCCGACTTCAGGAGAATCGCCTTTTTGAGCAGTAACTCAACTTTTGAGACTTGTATACCGCCCGCATTAAGGTGCTCACTCTCTTTGTTTCTGCTACTCTCCTTTAGGGTTTCGAACAGTTCACTGAGTTCACCCCGCAAGCGGGCAATCTCCTCGCGATCTTTTTGGATATCAAAGTTATCCTTAGAGATCTCTGAGTTGATCCCCATCATGTATTTGAGCGCCTCTTTTCCCTGTTCATTCAGGGGAAAATTGAGCGTGTTGTTGATAACCTTTACTCTATTCCTGTTGCCACTAACAGACTGATTGGCCAGGTTTCCATCCATTTTTCCAACTTTCAGGTTCTGATCACCTGTTTTACCCTGCTTATCGCTATCCATGCCGCTCTCCTGCTATTACATTCACCATCTCTTCCACACTCTTCCCAATCAGTTTGCTGAATGGTGCCAGGGGTGTGAAGAGTGAAACCGTTTCGGCTGCAGATGGAAGAAGACGGGCCATTCGCTCAGCCAGTTGTTCGATTTTACCGCCTATCATTCGCTTTTTGGAGGCGGGTATCTCTTTGTCGCTTTTTATAGTATCGATCTCTTCGGTGAGGTCATCCACCTCCTTCTGAACGCCTGTCACCTCATCCTGCGGAACATTGTATTCAGTGAGCTTTAAGGTGAGGTTATCGGTAAACTGCTCCATTCCCCGGCGATATTCTGGCGGAAGTTTGGTGATCTTCTGCTCACCCACGCGAATTTTGTGTCCCACGATATTTCCGTCGCCGGATACCGAGACATTGGAAAAATCGCCCTTCATTTTGCCGATATTAATATTTGTTTTAGACATGACTGCCCCCCCCTGTTCTCAATTATTGGTGGTTATAAGCGGACGCACCGCCTCTGTGGCAAAAAGGGAAAGCCTTTATCAAACTCTGCAGATGGGAGATATTCTCTTGAACCTATTCTGAAATGTAGTAAAAGGCGGGGATTGTTTCAGCAGGAAATCTGGGGGTGGTTTTTTGGGAGTGGGTGAGTTGAAGAGTGGGTGTGGGAGTTATAAAGTGTGATGGGTTATTTGTAAAGAAATCTTCGTTCTCTTTATAAAGGCAATAAATATGTAAAGAGAAACAGATTAATTTTACATATCATGAGTGATATGTAAATAAATCGATTAATATTTTATGCATTCTGAGCCAAAAGAATGAATGTGGACCCACAGCGACAAAATATCTGGATGAACTAGCTGAAGCCGGATTTCTTGATAAAGTAAAACAGGGAAGGGTTAACTAACATATTAACAGCAGGTTGATGAATATTTTAGCTGATAAGAAACAGTAATTAAGCCATTACCCATTTTTGGGTCCAGGTCATTGAAAAAGAATTCTTATTCTAAAAAAGCTCGATATACTGGAATAAGGAAACCCATATTCCAATTGACTTGAATAATACTTATTTGATGATTTTAAGTAAGGCATCAAATGCATAGACCTGGTTTCGCTTGTTTCCGGTTATTTCACGGATGATGCCGGATGTCTCAAATTTCCTGGTTAAATTATAGACCGTTTGCGTGCTTGGCTGTTCAAGTCGCTGGGATATCTCTTTTGCTGAAATTATTGGACGTTCAAACAAAAGATCCAGGAATAACTGAGCATACTGCGAGTTCATATTCACGATCTCTTCTTTAACGCTTCCATATAGTTCGTACATGCTTATCACTTTTGCCTGCATTTGTACTGCGGTCTCCTTCACCGCAACCAGGAAAAATCCAACCCAAGCGTCCCAGTCCCGTTCACGATCCACTAGCCGCAGTGCCTCATAATATTCCGAGCGGTGTTGCTCAAAATATTCACTGATATAGAAGTAAGGATAGGGAATCATTTCCTGCTCATACATAATAATCGGAATCATTAAACGACCCACTCGTCCATTTCCATCCATAAAAGGGTGAATGGCCTCAAACTGGTAGTGTGAAATAGCCACTTTTACCAATAAGTCTGTATCCGATTCATGAACAAACTCAACCCAGTTTTTCATCAATTTTGTAATCTCATCCGGTTTGGGAGGTACGTAAGCAGCTTCATCCACCTTGCTTCCGGGTTTGCCAAGATGGACGGTCGTCCGCCTGAAATTACCCGGGTCTTTCTCTTTTCCTCTTACGGATGAAAGCAGTGTTTGATGTAATGTTTTAATCAGATTCTCACCAGAAGGTTTTTTTTTGAGATAGTCGATCGATTCATAAATCGCTTTCCGGTAGTTTAGCACCTCTAAGATATCCGGATCCTCCTCTTTTTTTTCGCCGGCTTCGTAACGTAGTACCTCCTCAACCGTTGTCTGTGTACCTTCAATTTTAGAACTGGCAACCGCCTCTTTATTTAACAACGGACCTACAATCAGGTTTGGGTTTATCACATCACGGTACATTCTCCCCTTTAGTTCACCGATTGCATGATAAGCATCCGTGATTAACTTTAAAGGTGGCTGGATATCCCTTTCAGGGGGTAATAGAGGTAGATTGTGATGTTTAATGTTTTCCATATTCTAACCGATTGGATTATAGCATCCCTTATTCTAATATATACCCTTTTGTTAGAATAAGGAAACCCATATTCCAATTGACTTGAATAAGGGTTGGTTAATAACCTCTGGCAGAGCGCCCATTCATTTAAAGAAATTACCTAAATCTTTATTTAAGGTTTTGCTTGTTTAAGAAAATCACGCTTTTCTTAAATAGTAAAGTCCGTTATTTAACTTTTTATGAAAAGTTTTAAATAGGGGAAGTATGTCAATCGAGGCCATTACGAGAGCTTTGAGCCCAGTTTGGTGCACAAAGAGTGGCAACTTGATGATCTGAAAGTGATTGAACCATTGAGTAAGGCAGATCGACAGCTTGGCCGCCTTGACATGTATTCGGAGTATATACCCAATATCGAGCTGTTTGTCAGCATACACATTACAAAGGAAGCTACTCAAAGCTCAAAGATTGAGGAGAGTTTCGCAAAAGACAGAACTGGATTGGCGGATCAACCATATCTGATGCTACATTTGTGCCTCCAATTCATGAAAATATTCCAAAACTGATGGGGGATCTGGAAAAATTCATGCATGATGAAGATCTGCAGTTACCGGATCTGATTAAAAATTCCGTTATATCAAGTATTTACGCTTTAGAGCGTGCAATCAAGTGTATTAACCCGCAATTAAACCCGCAAAAATCCTGTTTTTATATACCAATTAAATATTGATATTAACATGGTTTATATATACTTAGTGAATCACATTGAACTCGCAATTGAACCCGCAAAAAATGCCGAACATGTTTGACCGGCCTACACAAATGGAGCCTCTGTTTCCCAGGGAGAGTAAATCCCTGGTAGAACTTTCTATGAAGGTGTACGCCGATGCTGCAGAGTTGGCAGGTATGGTTCATCCTATCACCCGTGATGAGATTGCACGGCTGCTTCGGCATATCAATAGTTATTATTCCAACCGGATTGAGGGGGAGCATACCACTCCGTCAGATATTGAAAGGGCAATAAAAAAGGAGTATAGCGCAGATGAAGAAAAAAAACGGCTTCAGCTGTTAAGTGTAGCCCATATTGAAGTTCAGAAAAAAATTGATGAGCGTTTCGATTCCGGGGAAGATGTTCCTGTCTGTTCGAGTGAATTTTTATGCTGGATCCATAAAGAGTTTTATGAGCGGGTGCCGGACAGTTTTTTGAAAATTGTTCACCCGGATCGGGATCAGTATATCACGATGATTCCGGGAGAGCTCAGAAAAGAGAACGTAGTAGTGGGTAATCATGTCCCGCCCAAATGGGAATGCTTGCCAGACTTTCTAAATCATTTTGAAAAAAAATACTCCTCAAATTCAGTTTATGGGCACAAAAAGCTGATTGCGGCAGCGGCAAGTCATCAACGCTTAACATGGATTCACCCCTTTCTGGATGGTAACGGAAGGGTATCACGCTTGTTTACCTATGCCTATATGCGGATGGCAGCAATAGAGTCTCACGGGCTCTGGACACTTTCGCGTGGATTTGCCCGGAAATCGGAAGACTACAAAAATATGCTTGCAGATGCAGACAGTGAAAGACGAGGGGATTATGACGGACGGTGGAATCTGTCAGAAAAGGCACTAACGGAATTCAGTACTTTCTTTTTTGAGGTAGCGGAGGATCAGATCTCATTTATGCAAAACCTGCTTTCTTTGGATGGCTTGCACAAACGTATCGAGAGTTATGTGAATCGAAGAGCAGATGAAGCCCTTCCTGGGGAAAGTGTATTAAGGCCGGAAACAAAGCATGTATTGACCGAAGTGATGATGCGTGGAAAGATCGCCCGCGGGGAAGTACCACGATTGATTGGTTTGGGTGAGCGCACGGCCACGGATCTCATCAAGCAGTTATTAGAGGAAGAGCTTGTAATTTCGGAATCACACCGCGCCCCATTGCAATTTCATATTCCGGCCAAAGTAGTAGGTTATTATTTCCCTGATCTATATCCGATAGGTTCCATTTGATTGAAACTGCACAGGCCATTGAAGAGTGCCTTGAGTTTCTTCAATATCAATTGCATAAGAGAGACTTTGGAGAGTTCTCGCCCGGTGAGAAAACGATGAGTACCCTGAAAATTGGCTTGACCCATTTTACTGTAGCCGAACTCTATTTCTTAATCGGTTCATCTTGTAGGTACGCCGGTGACGCGTACGTTAAAAGTGAAATTCCAAAATATCGGGGCAAGACCCGTGCTGTGAGCACATTACGGACAACAATTGAAAAGGCAAGAGCCAACAATTGGGATATCACCCCCTGGAAAAGGGATTACTACAATTGCCCACGCAGCAGCATTAGTCTGACACTGTTTAGCAGTGCTCTTCATCTCGATGATGCGGGTTTTACGGAGCTGATTGATGAGATCTCAACGTATTGAATAAACCTCTCCCCCTAATACTCACCGGGTAGTGAATACGCTCGGTGAGGTTTTTCTGGTATCGATTTAAGCCATACTCTATCCAACAGCATTTCTGGATTAACAGCATTGGTTTAGGTTTATGTTTCCTTCCAGGGAGGGAAGAAACTGCTCTGGTAGAAAACTTGGAATTCCAGTGAAAAAAATCCGGGGTATTTGAAGGTGAATAAAGTCAGTTGGAACTAACGGCCTGGCATTTCTGCGGCGTGGCAACCAATTTTGAAGTTAAGCAAAAAACGCTTTCACGTCCGCAGGAAATGCTTGTTATTTTACAAAAACTGTAATTCAAGAGAACAGTACAACACTCGAAAAGGTGATCCAAAAAAGGATGAATCGATAAAAAATGATTCCTACAAAAGCGAAAAAGAAAGTTATAAACAGAGATTTGAAGAATGATGTAATCTTGCTCTCTTTATACATGCGTGTCTGGGTAAAAAAAGCGAATAGCAAAATTATGGTAACTAATATTATGTTTGAAAAATCTTCACTCATAAGCCATAAGGGTGCAGCATTAAAATAGATCAGTATCAGGATCGTGACAGCGAGAAGAATGTTATAAATTCTGAGTTCAAGTAATAAGTGCAACACGATTAAATAACCCTGAGGGGCGCGCCCCTCAGGGTTTTCGGCCAAGCGTGGTATATTTAAGTTATCATGCCAAAATACAACCACCTTGACCTACAAGATCGTCATAAGATTAAG
>JAFIFA010000144.1 GCA_020832225.1 Balneolaceae bacterium | reverse complement strand
TACAGTTTACGATTGAGTTTAACCCGGCCTTGAATCAATTGGCGGGAAAAGGGTGGCTGGCGGGTGACGAATAGAAAAATTTCATCAGCCGGAAATGAATGCTAAGAAGGAATTTTAACCAAATCGGCCTTGAAATTTTTCCGTCACCCAGAAGCACCCGCCGCCAACCCCGATCACTCGGGGACCGCCTTGATCGGTCTGTTCCTGATTTAGGTTGACAGTTTTTGTGATTATTTACTGCTATTCCTGAAAGAGGTTAACAGTTTTCTGTTAAACAAGCTATTGGTTCGTCCCGAGGCCTCGGGATGAACAAGGATCTTACCAAACGCATTAAACCGTTGTGCTACATGGTTTTTTATTTAAGATGCAAATATTACATGGGTAATGTCAGCCCTCCGCGCCTTGCGCTATGACCTCAGCGCTTCGAGTCACTCCCCTCAACCATCCTTACCAGCTCGCTCTCGATGCTGTTGCTGCCACTCAGAAGATCGAACTCCATGCCGATGGTGTGATGATTTTCGAGTGCATAGAGCACTACACGCGCAACATCTTCCCGGGGAATCTCGCCACCTTCCAGCTTACGGGCAACCTTCACCTTGCCGGTTCCCGGCCCGTTGGTGAGCCTTCCTGGTTTGATAATGGTGTAATCCAATCCGCTCTCCTTTAACGCCTGATCCGCCTCTGCTTTCGCTTTCTGGTAGACCTGAAAAACCTCATCACCCCGAGGCGTATCCAGCCCCATGGCGCTGATCATCACATAGCGTTTGATGCCATTTTTTTTGGCAGCTTCAATCAGTTTGATGGCTCCATCTCTGTCGACCGTCCATTTACGCTCTTTTCCGCTTCCGGGTCCCGCACCGGCGGCAAAAACAACGGCATCGGCTTCCCCCACAGCTTTGGAGATGTCATCCTCTTTTTCGATATCCACAATTACGGGTGTAGCCCCGGCCTTTTTCAGGTCGTCTGACTGTTCCGGTTTACGAATCAGTCCAACAGATTGATGTCCTCTCTTTTCTAACATGGGGTGAAGGTGCATGGCGATCTGGCCGTGCCCTCCGGCAATAATGACTTTCATAAGTTACCTCGGTTTAGTTGTTGTTTTTTAGACAAACAGAGGGTTAAAGCAATGCGTTCAAATGAATTGGATGACAATCTGTAAAACCTGTGGTTATCCAAATATGGTATACCAATGCCCGAGAGGCTTGTTTATTTTTTTTGCTATATCACGATCTTGCTTACTTCCTAATTTGTTAGTATTTACTTGTGGATCAAAATTCAAAAAAATTGAAATCATGAGATTAGCCTACTTCACCATCACCATTACTCTCCTGTTTATCGTTATGGCCTGTTCTTCTGAGAATGAGAGTGACTCAGATTCAGTAATTCCTCAACTATCTATCGAACCGGAAACATTAATCACGGAGACAGGTGATCTGTTGTTGAGCTCCATCGGTCAGGTTTTGGTCGATTCGGAAGGTTACATCATCATTTCTGATTCTCAGCAGCGATTTCTTCATGCTCTGGATCCCGATGGTCAATTTCTGCATACTCTTGGCGGGCGTGGTTCCGGTCCAGGCGAGTATGAGTTTCCTGGCCCAATGGCGATCGATCAGCAGAATCGTGTTCATCTGATCGACTGGGGCGCGCGAAATATAATCGTATATGCCAGAAACGGAGATGAGTGGACGTTCGATTACGACTTCTCACTCAATACCTCCAATACAGGTATGTTTACTCAATTTTTTCCGGAAGCCAACAGAGAGTATATGACTATCAACAGATTTAATCCGTTTACCGATGATAACGGCCATACAGTTTTACGGAAAATAAATGCCTCCGGCGAGATTGTGGCCGACAGCCTGCACCTTTCTCAAAATAATGAAATGTTCACTGTTACAGGTGGCTCCGGCCAGCCGATGATGTCGCTATCTGTACCGGAAGTTCACCTTCAAGGCCGTTTTACTTCTGATTATGATGGAAACTACTACTACGGGTGGACTGAATCTCTGGAAGTTCAACGGAAAATATCAGGTGAGCAGGAGTTTACACCATTCATCAACTATGACCTCTCAAACCGCCCGTTTACTGCAGCTGATGGTGATAGTGTGATATCACGCTACAGCAACAACCTGGAACGTGAGCATATCCGGGATCTGCGCACGGAATTTCCGGACTACAAACCGGCATTCCGAAATATGCTTGTGGATGATAATGGTTATGCATGGATTCACGTATTTACGGAAGAACCAGAAGGAGAGTGGCTGCTATTTGATACTCAGGGCGAACCGGTTTTTCGAACCTCATTTCCTACAGGAGAAAGAGTTGTGAGCCTGCGCCATAATCGGGTTTATGCCATTACGGAGTCGGAAGAGGGTTTGCCGGCCATTCAGGTCTACTCCTATTCACTCTGAGCTACATCCTCGGTATCTGGCCCCGAATCTCACCATCCTGATGGCGACTGGATGAGATATTGATATAGAGCTTGCCTTCGCGCAATGCCTGTTTTTGAGCAGGTCGCAGTTCGAATGCATTATCTTCTCTCCTAAATTCACCGCCATTGCGGCTCTCATTCAGCTCAACCTTAAGCCGCATGAGGGGGTTGCCGGTATCTCTAGGTCCACCATAATTGATGGAGGCAGACCAGAATGTGCCTCTAAGCTCTTCAAATGAACCACTCACAAAAAGAGAGTCTCCCTCTACAGTAACCTCAAGAAGGCCATTCCCGGCGGTACGAATAGGCGGTACTTTATTATGTCCACCAAGATCTACTTCAAAGGTGGTTTGCGCTGTAGCGTCAAAAACCGAAAAAGCAGCAATTGTAAAAAAAAGGGTGATCCACTTCATGGCGATTCCTGATTGTTGAGGTTATTACTGATTAACTCCCGTCAAAATAGAAAAATTATGCGGACCAGCTCTTTTTTCTTACTGCAAAGTTTTGATCGGTTTGCTTATAATAGAAAGCGGAAAATGAAATTCCATTCCGGAACTGAAATTTGAAATTACAGACCACGAATGCCATGAGTTATTCCCGGCTGATTTTACTGCTGCTCGCTATCCCGTTATTAACCGTACAGATTGCGTGTGCACAAGACCGACAGGTTGAGTGGGATCCGGAGCTGACTGAAGACTGGACTCCGGTTGCCGATTCGGTACAAACCACCGGCCACTTTGCCGAGCCACCTTCCGATGCCGTTGTTCTATTTGATGGTACCGATCTCTCTCAATGGCAGTCTGCACCCGGCTATTTTCCGGATGCAGCGGGTGTGCCCGACTACCTTGAACAGCTGATGGAAGAGCACGATCCGGCGCCCTGGAGCGTCGAGGATGGCGTGATGACGGTTGTGCCGGGTTCAGGCAACATCAAATCGAACGCCTCTTTCGGGGATATGCATCTCCATATAGAGTGGAAAACTCCTGAAGAGATAGATGGCGACGGCCAAGGGCGCGGAAACAGCGGTGTTTTTCTGATGGGGCTTTACGAGATCCAGGTACTCGACTCCTGGCAAAACCCGACCTATTCAAACGGTCAGGCCGGTTCCATCTACAAGCAGCGAGCCCCAATGGTGAATGCCAGCCGTCCGCCGGGAGAGTGGCAGAGCTACGACATCTATTTTGAAGCGCCATATTTTGATGAGGATGGCAAGCTGATCAAGCCGGCCTACGTAACTGTAGTTCACAACGGGGTTTTGATTCACCACCGTGAAAAAATCAAAGGGCCTACAACCTACATCGGTCCACCAAGCTACACAGAGCACCCCCGCAAGCTTCCGATTGGCCTGCAGGATCATGGCGATTATGTGAGTTTCCGAAATATCTGGGTGCGTGAAATCTGATCAGAATGCTTTATTGGGTGACTGATTACCGATCGGTCACCCGCTAATCTATCGGGATGTAGAACTCCTCGGCCCGGGTTCTCTCCACTTCCGCTTCATCACCCCGGCCTAACAGCACCAGGATATCTGCTCTAAGTAGGTGTGCCTCGCGGGCAACTGGTGAATCCGGGAAAGATCGGACGCTTTTGGTGGCATATTCGTAGGCTCTCTCAAGCTCTTCTTCGTTTTCCGTTTGAAAGAGTTCAGCGGCTCTCTCAAAGTTTTCGCGCCACCTCATCGCTTCGGGCGACATCCGTTCAGCCTCCTGAAATACGGAAAAGGTTGGCAGTTCGGTACGGCTGAAAGGCTCCTCCATTCGCAGCTCACTCTCTGTAAAGAAAGCTTCAATCGCTCTCAGCAGTGCTTCTGCTTCACCACGTATATACCGGGGATCCAATAATCGCTGCTCCTCTTCCGGATTGGTGAAGAAGGAGGCCTCTGTTATTACTCCCGGAATCCCGTAAGAGCGACGCAAAACTCCTGTACCTGAGTTGGGGAAGATGGTCAGGTCGGAAGCGACAACCAGCGGACCCTCACCATCAAAAAGAGTAGCCCGTAGCTCTCTGCCCATCAACTCGGCAAGGCGGGCTCCGGCTCGGTTTTCACTCTGGTTTCCGTGAAAATAGACGATCGGAAAGTTAACTTCCGGGTCGGCAGTGGCGTTATGGTGAATCGAGAGGAAGAGGTCGGCGTTGTTGTCAACTGCCAAAGAGGCCCGATCGGCAAGATCAACGTGGCTGTCGTCGGTACGGGTCATCAGAACTTCAGCACCTCGCTCCTGCAGCAGCTGTTCGAGATCGTTGGCTACTCGCAGATTGATCCACTCCTCCCGCTCACCTGCAGGCCCTACCCTGAATGTGTCGACTTCAGCTGTTCCGCCATGTCCCGGATCCAGAACAATGGTTTTTCCGGTTAATGGCAGTTCGTTCGGGGTGCATGCACCCAGGATCAGAATTAAGATTGCGATGGCTGAGAAGAGCCTCATGGATGGGTCGGTTTTAGAGATTGAAATATTAAGTCCGTTCTGTTTACGCTATATTGTTCCTCTAACATCAATACAGACATTAAATTAAAAGGAAATCTACAGAAAGCATGTCAGGGAAAAGATCGTACAGTTTTGATATCGATATGGCCGTTCGCGACTATGAACTCGATACACAGGGAGTGGTAAACAACTCCGTGTATCAAAACTACCTTGAGCACGCGAGGCATGAATTTATCAAATTTGCGGGTCTCAATTTCAATGAACTGCACCGGGAGGGAACCGATGCGGTTGTGCATAAAATTGAACTGGTGTATAAGAGGCCATTGATGGCAGATGATGAGTTTGTGGTAAAAACCTTTGCTGAGCCATCGGGCAACGTGCGGTTTCTCTTTCATCAGGATATATACAGTAAAAAAGATAATGAACTGATCTTGAAAGGAAAGGTTACGGCGGTATTTATGAACAACGGCCGGCCGATTCGTCCACCCGAAAAAGTGACCAAAGCAATTGAGTCTCTTGGGTCATAAATTGCTTTAGACACCCGGTTCTTTTTTCAGTAAAAAATTCAGCTTTCGAACACTTATTAAATCCTTATGAGGAGTAAGAAACAGTTTTTAACAAGCGCTTTTGCGTGGTTAACAATCTTCATGGTTCTTGTTCTGGCGCCGCTTGTACTGGCAATGATCGGGCATCAGGAGGAGAGCCGCGGATTCTGGGTTGAGTTTGGCGTGGGGCTTGGCTTTGTGGGGCTGGCCATGATGGGACTGCAGTTCCTGCTCACGGCTCGATACAGCCGGATTGGTGCACCGTTCGGGCTGGATGAACTCCTGCAGTTTCATGGACAGGCGGGCTACATCGCCTGGGCTTTCATAGTTGGCCACTTTGCAGTTCTGTTTCTGGCGGATTCCGAGTTTCATAAGTTTCTTGACCCAACGGTTAACTTTCCAAGAGCAGTTGCTCTTTCAGGTGTGTTGATCGCTGTTACCCTGCTGATTGCATTCACACATTGGAGGGAAAAATTTGGCATCATCTATGAATGGTGGCGACTCTCTCACGGAGTCCTTGCACTCTTTGTTGTATTTGTAGGAACCGTCCACATTCTGCAGGTCAGTTTCTACGTTTCTGAGCTTTGGCAGCAGATCGTCTGGGTAGGATTCTCGCTGGGCGCCATCGGTTTGCTGATGCACAACCGCGTCTGGCGCCCAATGCAGATGAAGAAGCGACCATGGAAGGTGAAACGAATTACCGAGGAGTCGCCAACCATCTGGAGTGTGGAGTTTGAGCCTGTTGGGCACGACGGAATGGAGTTCAAACCGGGCCAGTTTGTGTGGGTTACGCTGGGAGACACCCCTTACAAATTGCAGCAACATCCCTTTACTATCTCATCGGCTCCGGAAAAGAGGAACTCCCTTCGCCTCACGATAAAAGAGTTGGGCGACTTCACTTCTGAAGTTAAGAATCTTAAGGAGGGTGAAACAGCCTTTATCGAGGGACCGTACGGAAATTTCACCCTTTCTGAATCGGTGGCCACACATAACATTTTTATAGCGGGCGGGATCGGTATTACACCGGCTATGAGCATTCTTGAATCGTTGCGCGAAAGGCACGATCAGAGAGAGTTTACGCTGATTTACGGAACCCCGGACGTCGAACATACTCCGTTCCGGGAAGATCTTAAAGTACTCTCAAGCGAGCTCAACCTTAAGGTGGTTCATGTCTATGAGAATCCGCCTGAAGGATGGGATGGCGAAGAGGGATTTATTGATGGTGGGGTATTGAAGAGAAACATTCCTGAAGAGCATCATCAATGTGAATATTTTGTCTGTGGTCCGCCGCCTATGATGGACGCTGCCGAATCGAAGCTTACTGAGTGGGGAGTTTCGGTCCATAAAGTGCATTCAGAGAGATTTAATATTGTTTAAAGGATAATCATTTAGCCATGCTTCATATCTACATTCGCAGAACGGTAATCGTAATCGCCGTCATTATCTTGATTGCAATTGGACTCTTTGCTCTCAGATGAGAACGTTCAGCCCGAGAGAATCGGTTAGGTACGGGGAACGTAATCCCGATTGATGAATAAAGCTGATCACTATATCGATAACCCGGAGCTGAGTACTGTTCATCCCGATGAAGATTGGAAAGGTGTACCTGTGAATCGAAAAGGGCGATTTGTGAATCTTCATGAGCCGTTCACCACCGGCTACCTACGCCTTTTAAAGTGGCAGCTTTCAGGGAACCCGGATGCTAAAATTAAGAGAGAGGAGAATCGAAAGATGGATGTTGTGGATGCCGGTCATGTTTTTGATGAGACGGGCGATATGATTGTCTGGCTGGGGCACGCCTCATTTCTGATCCGGCTATCGGGCGTCACATTTATCACGGATCCAGTATGGTTCGATAGCCTTTTTCTGAAAAGACAGATTTCACTTCCATTTGCCCCGGAGAAGGTCAAAAATATTGATTACGTCCTGCTCTCACACGATCACCGGGATCATTGCGATGAGGCCACACTGCGCTTTATAGCTGAACGATGCCCAGATGTAAAGGTGCTCACCGGACTCAAGATGGGCAATCTCATTGAAAGCTGGATGCCCGGGGTATCGATTACGGAGGCGGGATGGTACCAAAGCTATGGCGAACTCCGCGGCGGGCACGAAATTATTTTCACCCCATCACGGCATTGGGGCCGCAGGGGTTTGTTTGATGAGAGAAAACGCCTGTGGGGCGGTTTTTTTATTCGTACGGAAGAGACATCCATCTATTTTATGGGCGACAGCGGGTATGGTTCCCACTTCAATCAAATCAGACGCATCATTGGAGAGCCGGATACGGCCATTATGGGTGTTGGTGCATACAAGCCTGAGTGGTTTATGCACTCTGCCCACATCAACCCGAAAGATGCCGTGAGAGCCTTTCGTGAGCTTAATGGAAGTCGTTTTATACCGATGCACTACGGTACCTTTGATCTCTCCGATGAGCCACTTTTTGACCCGCTGGATCGGCTACACGAACTGGAGCTTCCCTTTATAGAATCACCACTGCCGGGTGAGATTGTACTGCCGGAAATGGAGGAAACTCTCGAAAAAGCCTGAGCTCCTCAAAACCAGCCAAATCTAAGGCCGATCATCGCTGAAAAACCGGAGAGTTCAGAGTTACTGGTTCCCTCCAAAGAAGTCCCATTGACCAATCGATAGGTCACCCCTCCGTTGATCCGGAACCAGTTGGTAATGTTCAGGTGAATATTGGCTCCCGGCTGAATGGTAAAGATGGAGTCGCTTCGTTTTGCGAGATCGGGAACTCGATCTCTGTAACGAACCGTACCGGCGCCAACAAGCAGCTGTCCACCATAGTGGATCAGGCCGTTCGAGTTGTTGAGATACTCCGTTTCGAACCCCCCATACTGAAGATCCAACTCAGGAAGGTTGGCGCCGTTCACATTTACGGCGTCAAATCCATTCTCCGTGCTATATCCGGCAAGCCCGATATGCAGTGTCTGGCCATCGGCAAAGCGAAGAGACCAGGCACCGCGGGTTCCTGTAAGATAGGCTGCCTGACCGTTCACGGATGTTACACCAAAGATCAGGGAGCCGAACCCGCCATGGCGAATGTCTCCGGAGAGAAGTGTTTCAGGCTGCTGTGCGAGCAAGCGCTCAGGCAGTGCTGATGCAAGAAAAATGAGAATAAGAATTGTGGAGAAGCGGATCATCAGAAACCTCCGAATTTAAGTGTGATTACGCCATTTAGGCCGCTAAAGTCGCTATCGCTGAATCCAAACCTATTGATGCCGCTTGTGATTCGATAGGTTGCTCCGGCTCCAATTCTGAAGAAAGAGGTGACATTCAGTTCTGCGTGGAGGCCGGGTTCGACAACGAAATAGGTCTCAATGTCGTCCGACACCTCGTCGAAATTCCGTTCGCGAAGCATTAAGGTACCGCCTCCAATCAGAGTAGTTGCCGTCAGGTGGATCAGTCGGTAGGAGCGGTTGGTGTACTCGAGCTCAAACCCTCCGTAGCCCGTCAGTGCAAAATAGTCCTCATCGCTATTAACCAGGCCGGGTGCTGGTGCAAGGTGTTCAGTGGCGAGAAAATAACCTCCACCACCAAGTGAAAGTGCGTGCTCTCTGTTCAGATTGATGATCCAGCCTCCGCGTCCGCCAACCCATGCAGCGGCCGCACCGTTAACCTCTCCGATTTTCACAACAGGACCACCAAACCCTCCGTGGGTGATTGATCCGTCAAAGAGTGTCTCAGCCTGCCGGGCTTCGGTGGATTGAAAGGTGACAAGTGATAAAAAAAAGGCCGCCATTGAAGCAATGGCAGCCAAACGTTTTGGGTAGCTCATAAAGGTCAGCTTAGCGTTTGGGTTTATTAGATTTTACGCCAGCAAACCTCAATAGTTACGGTTCACCCTACCCTGTTTTGTAAAACAGAAGGCAGGGGAATTGTTACTTCTACTTTTTCACATCAACTTTCCAGATCTCTTCTGCATAGTCGCGGATGGTTCTGTCTGAAGAGAACTTTCCAACACGTGCCGTATTGAGCAGCGCAACCCGGTTCCACTCTTTCTGATCCAGGTAGAGCTTATCCAGCTTCTCCTGTGTCTCCACATAGGCGGCGTAGTCGGCCAGAACCAGGAAGTAGTCGCCCTTATGGAGCAGTGAGTCGATGATTGGCTGGAACAGCTCCTTATCTTCATTAAAGAAACCATCCTTAATCTGATCAATCGCTTTTTTCAGCTCTTCGTTAGAGTTGTAGTAGTCCCATGGGTTGTACCCTTCATGGCGCAGGCGATCCACATCTTCCACGGTGTTGCCAAAGATGTAGATGTTTTCTTCACCCACCTCCTCTTTAATCTCCACGTTGGCACCATCGAGCGTGCCGATGGTGAGTGCACCGTTGAGGGCGAACTTCATGTTGCCGGTTCCGGAGGCTTCAAATCCGGCAGTAGAGATCTGCTCGGATAGGTTGGCAGCCGGAATCATCTTCTCGGCCAGGGTTACGCTGTAGTTCTCCAGGAAGAGAAACTTCAGGCGATCACCCACATCCGGATCGTTGTTGATCTTCTCGCCAATGTCGTTCATTAGTTTAATGAAGAGCTTGGCCATGGTATATCCGGGAGCTGCCTTTCCGGCAACGAGAATCGTTCTCGGGGTGTAATCTTCATCGGGATTGGCCTTGATACGATTGTATTGAGTAATCGCATAGAGGGCGAGCATCAGCTGACGCTTGTACTCATGAATCCGCTTGATCTGAATATCATAAATTGACTTCTCATTCAGTTTGATTCCGCGCTTCTCCTCGACGTATTCTGCCAGGCGCTTCTTGTTGGCCTGCTTGATGTCCACGAACTTCTTCATAAACTTTTTGTCGTCCGTCTTCTTCTCAAGCTTCTTAAGCTGATCGAGGTCGGTTACCCAGCCCTCTCCAATCTCATCGGTGATGAGGTCGGCAAGAGGCCGGTTACACTGCTTGAGCCAGCGGCGAGGAGTAATTCCGTTGGTTTTGTTGGTGAACTTTTCCGGATAGATCTCATAAAAATCTCTGAACAAAGTCTTTTTGATAAGGTCGCTATGGAGTGCGGCTACACCGTTCACCTTGTGCGAGCCAACAATTCCGAGCGACGCCATGTGTACAACAGGATCCTCACCTTCGCTTACGATAGAGAGTCGGCTGATCTTTCCTTTGTCGTCCCCGATCTTCTCTGATGCCTGCTGAAGGAATCGACGGTTAATTTCATAGATAATCTGAAGATGTCTCGGAAGCAGGTTTCTGAGTAGCGATACAGGCCACTTTTCAAGCGCTTCGGGCAGAAGCGTATGGTTTGTGTATGCCATTGTCTTCTCAGTGATCTCCCATGCCAGATCCCATGAAAGTCCCTCCTCATCCACAAGAACACGCATTAGTTCAGGAATTGCGAGATTTGGATGGGTGTCATTGCACTGAATGGCCACTTTTTCGGGAAGTTTTCGCCAGTCGTCATTCGTTTTCCGGAAACGGCGCAGAATATCCTGCATCGAAGCGGCTACGAGGAAGAACTCCTGTTTGAGACGAAGCTCCTGTCCTACAAACACCTTGTCGTTAGGGTAGAGAACCCTCGAGATGTTCTCGTTCAGCTGTGTATCCCGAACGGCATCAATGTACTGACCCTGGTTGAAGCTCTTCAGGTCGATGCTGGAAGAGGATGAAGCTTTCCAAAGTCGCAGGTTGTTAACGATATCATTTTTATACCCGGGTATCGGTGTGTCGTAGGCAACGGCAAGCACATCATGGGTGTTTTGCCACTTGAATCTCAGGTCGCCACCGTCATCGTGGTACGCGTGGGAGTCACCATAAAATGGTACGTTGTACTGGATTTTAGGGCGAACAACATCCCACGGGTTTCCGTAACGAAGCCACATATCCGGTTTCTCAATCTGGAATCCGTTTTCAATCTGTTGATAGAAGATTCCGTAGTCGTAGCGGATACCATAGCCAATGGCCGGTATGCCAAGCGTTGCCATGGAGTCTAGAAAGCAGGCAGCAAGACGCCCCAGGCCACCATTGCCGAGACCGGCGTCCCACTCTGCATTTCGGACCTTATCATAATCGAGTCCAACCTTTTTCATCGCTTCGGCGGCAACATCCTGTACGCCGAGGTTAACCAGCATATTGTCGAGAAGTCGCCCAATCAGGTACTCCATGGAGATATAGTAGACACGCTTTTCATCACTTTTGTAGTAACCCTGCTGAGTCTGGATCCATCTGTCATGGAGCCGGTCCATAACAGAGAGTACTACGCTGCGGTAGTCGTCCCATGCGGTGGATGAGTACTGGTCTTTGGCGAGTGTATACCGAAGATGCTCCTCTATATCTTTTTTGAACGAATCGACGTCCATTCCTGCACGCGGATTTACTGAATTCTTTTTAGCCATAAGATCTGAATTGAAGTGTGATTTGTGTCTTCGCTTGAATACCGGGTAGCCAAAGGGCCTGACGGATCGCTGCTCCTTGCGAGTCCGGATTAAATCTCCTGAACCGGGATCAAATCTCTGATTCCGGGTTTAGTCTGTCCGGTAGATACCATAATCTGGTTTAAAGTTGGGTTTCGTCAAATTTGTTAAGAAACCCAATTTATGAAACGACTCATAGGCGTTAATTGCAACAAAATCCTGATCAAAGATACCGAAAACGGTGGAACCGCTTCCGCTCATTGCGGCATACGCAGCGCCAAAATCTGTGAGCTGGTCTTTGATGTTGCCTATCAGTTCATTACGAGGAATCACAGAGGCTTCCAGGTCGTTTCTGAGCAGGTATGGCCACTGATCGATCTCCTCTTCGAGTAGAACACCTCTGACGGAGAAGTCGGGATTGGGGTTCGGCTCGCAGTTGCTGTAGGCTTCGGCTGTTGAACTTTCAAAGCCGGGGTATACGCAGAGTATCCATCCATCGGGCTGAACCTCCAGCGGCTCGATATCCTGTCCCATGCCGGTGCCAATTCCCGGGGTGCCTTTGATGAAAAACGGAATATCAGCCCCAAGTGTTCGGCTCAGATCGATCAGTTCATCACTGGATAGCCCTGACTTTTCGAGCTTGTTGAGAATCCGGAACGTGAGTGCGGCGTTGCTGCTGCCACCACCCAACCCTGCTCCGGCCGGAACCTTTTTTTGAACCCTGAAGGAGTAGTTCTGATTCAGGCCCACATACTGTTCAAACATCCGGTACGCCCTGGTAATCAGGTTGGAGTCATCAGCCGGAATGGTTTCGTCTGAAATGGATAGCGAATAAGACTCGGCGGGCTCAACCTCAAAGCGGTCGTTCCACTCAATAAAACAGAATCCCGTTTCGATGCGGTGGTAACCGGTGGGCAGGCGCTCCAGTACATGAAGTCCGAGATTGATCTTGCCATAAGAGTTTGCAATCCACATGGGCGGGTCTGTTAATCTTTAAAAGTCAGTTTGAAATATAGAATGATGAGGGCCAGTACCATGGTGATCCCATTGGCTAAAATCAGTGGAATATCTTTAACCACAATACCATAGACAAGCCAGAGAACTACGCCGGTGCAGAATATGGAGTACATTCCCAGGGAGAGATCCTTGGCTGATTTGGTTTTCCAGGTGTGTAAAACCTGTGGAAGGAAGGCGATCGTTGTGCAGAAACCTGCTGCGAGGCCGATGAGGGTTACCGGTTCCATAGTTTGTGATTTATGAGGTTGAGTGGGTCAGGATTTGGAGTTGGTCAGTTCATCTTTGATTTCAACCAGGTAATTGTAGGCCTCTTCGTAAGAGTTGCCTATCTCTCCGTCCAGTATGGCGTTCTTAATTTTATCCTTGGCGCGCCCTACAATCGGGCCCGGTTTCACATTTAGCAGTTCCATCACTTCGTCGCCGCTAACTGGGTTCTTCCAGTTTCTGATTCGGTCTTTCTCTTCAACCTCAATAATTTTCTTCTCAACACGGTCAAAGTTGTTTCGGTATTTTTTGACCCGCCATTCGTTTTTACTGGTGATGTCGGCGCGGCAGAGCATCATCAGATCTTCAATGTCATCGCCAGCCTCATAGATCAGCCGGCGCACGGCGCTGTCGCTCACCTCATCAGAAACCAGTGCAATTGGCCTCAGATGAAGTCGAACCAGTTTCCTTACGTAACGCATCCGTTCATCCATAGGGAGGCCGAGCCGCTTAAAGATCCGGGGTACCCACTTGGCACCAAGCGCGTCATGCCCGTGAAAAGTCCAGCCAACTCCTTTTACAAATTTCTTGGTTGGAGGTTTGGCAATGTCGTGCATAATGGCTGCCCAGCGGAGCCACAAATTGTCGCTCACCTTCGCCACGTTGTCGAGAACCTCGAGTGTATGCCAGAAGTTATCTTTATGGCGCTGACCGTTTCGCTCATCAACTCCCTTCAGGCGCACCATTTCGGGGAAGAATTCACCCAGCAGACCGCTGTGAAAAAGCATCTTGAATCCTTCTGAAGGTTTCGGGCTCAATACAATTTTATTCAGCTCCTCCAGAATCCTCTCCTTGGAGATGATTGAGATTCGATGGGCCATCTTCTTGATCGCCTCAAAGGTTATCTCATCGATCTCAAACCGAAGCTGAGTTGCAAAGCGGATCGCCCTCATCATTCGGAGAGGGTCATCATCAAACGTCTTTTCAGGATCTATAGGGGTACGGACCACCTTGTTCTTCAAATCCTGAATTCCATTAAAGGGGTCGTGCAGAACTCCAAAAGTGTCTGGATTGAGACTCCACGATAGTGCATTGATGGTGAGGTCACGTCTGAGCTGATCATCTTCCAGCGTGCCATCTTCCACGATCGGCTTGCGTGAATTCTTTCGATAGCTCTCCTTTCGGGCACCAACAAATTCCAGGTCGAGACTGCCATGGCGAACCTGTGCCGTGCCAAACTGTTTAAAGACGGTGATCTTGCTGCTTTTAAGGCGTCTTGCAACCTCACGGGCTAGTTCTATTCCCGATCCGACCGTTACAAAATCGATATCGGTCAACTCTCCGTCACCGGTGCGCTTCAAATAGAAGTCACGCACATATCCTCCAACTACATAAGCTTGTTGGTTAATTGCGTCGGCGGCCTCGCCGATGGTTCTGAAAATCTCCTTGTGCTTATTGGGAATGTCTTGCAAAGCGAAACTCGATCGGTTTTTTAAGTTAGCCTTTTAAAATAAGAACTATTCCGGTTGCATTCAGGCATCGTTGTGATGATTCCGGATTTGGGTGCTGAAAGTAACCATCATCCATTCACTTCTCTTCAGTTTTTTGATAAGTAATGTATAACATGATGATGTGATTGAAGATGAGCAGACGATTCACAAGTTTTTTGAACAACCATTAACGAACTTTTAAGCTATGAAAAACCGTAGTACCGCTTTACCAGTAGTAGGATTACTTTTTTTAATAGTCACAGCCTGCAGCCCGGAACCGGTTCTTCGTCTTTCTGTTGATAATGAACATGAACCGGATGTGATGATGTATGGAGGTATGGAGTATCTTTTAAGCGAGCAGGATAACTCAAGTGTGTTGATTGCCTACTATCGTCATCTGGGCAACCGGGTAATTATGGATCTGGAAGTGACCAATTACGGTGAAGAAATTGTTCGGTTTGATCCGGGAAAGGATATCACATTTGAAGCAATAGGACTCAACTTCAACTTTGATGAAGAAGTTCGGCAGGGAGAGTGGGTCGAAGAGCTGCTTGCAGAGAAGGGTGCTTACGACCCCGAAGAGACCATTCTGGAGATCGATAAAGATCAATCTAGGGCGGTGGCGCGTGAGCGGACTAATATGCTGCTGAGTGGAATTACGGAAGGGGTTGGTGCGGCTGCAGCAATCTCCTCAGACGATCAGTCGCGGGAGGCCAGGAGCCTGCGTGAAGAGCAGCGAAACCGTCGCGCCATCAATAGAGCTGAAAGGCGTGAGAACTTCTATCGAACTGTATCGAGTCTGAACTCAAGCAGAAACTACTGGGAGGTGGAGGCAGTCAGAATTACCGACCTGGTTGAGGGTGATGTTGTCTCAGGAGAGATCAGTCTGCCGGTTTATCCCGATGCCCGTATTCTTGAGATTAACGTGGCTGTAGGCGAAGAGATACACAATTTCCGATACGTGCAGAGAAAGCATGATCCATAAAAAACAGCAATCCGGTTAACCACAAAGTTCGCAACGTGGATCTAAAGGGCAAAAAGTTGATAAAATGCATTGTCCCCCACTGCGAAACGTTGCGCCTTCTCCGCGTTCGCCGCGGTTAAAAAAGGGTTTGATGCCTTTCAAAAAACCTATTCCACGTTCGAGGGCAGATCTGATTAACCACAAAGTTCGCAACGTGGATCTAAAGGGCACAAAGTTGATAAAATGCATTGTCCCCCAATGCATAACGCTGCGTCTTCTCCGCGTTCGCCGCGGTTAAAAAAGGGTTTGATACCTTTCAAAAAACCTATTCCATGTTCGAGGGCAGATCTGTTTAACCAAGAAGTTCGCAAAGTAGACTCGAAGGGCACAAAGTTGATAAAATGTATCGTTCCCGCCAATAAAAAAGGCCCTCCATTGATCAATAGAGAGCCTTTTTGAGAATCAGTAAATTCGGAGCCTACTGCTTCAGAATAGAGTGATCGCCGATATGGATTGAGCCGGTCGCATTGACAGCCTCAGCATGATTACCAATCGTTGATCGATCCAGCTTGCATCCATCAAGTGTTGCACTCTTCTGAATAATGCTGTTTTTGATAGTGCTGTTTTTGATAACCGTCCCCGCCTCAACACTTACATTGGGTCCAATCTCACTACCACTGATCTTTACACCCTCCCCAAAATAGACAGGTGGATGGATGGTTGTGTTATCGTAATCGCCATAGCTGTGCTTCTCTTTTTCAAGAATTTCACCGGTGGTGTCTAGCCATGCAGGAAGTGTGCCGCAGTCGAGCCACTCATCAACCGTTGCCTTCCGGAACTTCTTTCCATCTTTCAACAGCCGATCCAGCGCATCCGTAAGTTGATATTCGTTACCGTGGCCGGTAACATCGTTATCCAGCAGATACTGAATCTCTTTATTCAGCTCCTCTCCCTTTTTGAAATAGTAGACGCCAATGATCGCCAGTTTTGAGATCGGTTCACTCGGCTTCTCAACAAAATCGGTAATGGTATCTCCATCATGAACGGCTACGCCAAAACGGGATGGATCATCAACCTCCTTAAGCCAGATCACGCTGTCTGCACCTTCAACACTGACCGTCTCGTTGGAGTCGAATATCGTATCGGCAAAGACAATAATCACCTCACCTTTCAGGCTTTCACCTGCGCAGGAGACGGCATGAGCGGTTCCAAGAGCCACATCCTGCGTACGGAACGTCGCCTTGGCATTGTGGCGTTTACTCATCTCAGTAAGCGTCTCTTTGATTTCGCGGCTAAAATCAGGGCCGAGAATATAGACGATTTCGGTGATTTTACGGTCCAGGGTGCGCGCAAAGGTCTCCACAATTCTCTCGACAATCATGGTGCCGGCAACAGGCAGAAGAGGTTTTGGAGTTGTGTGAGAGTGCGGGCGTACACGGGTGCCCCGGCCTGCCATCGGAATAATAAGTTTCATAGGTTTTAAAATCTTTGGTTTGTTACGGAAACATCCTCTCCGGCTTCACTTTGTGAATGGGGATTCATTGTCCCGGATGTTTCTTATCTTTCTTGTTTATGAATTTTTGATGATCGGTAACGGTTCGCAATATAAAGGATCGGGCCCGATTTTCCATTTTGTGATCCGGCGGACCGCCCGACGGAGTTATTCCGTAAAACCAGTTTTTTCAGAATTAATTTGGACCTCTACACAATCACAATGAATGCCATCGTAATTCTGATGGTGGTCATCTTTCTTCGTCACTCCCTATATCGTCTGCGCTTTTTTCTGCACATGCTGCAGCAAACCGGCTACAAGACCAATGAGTTCAGGCAGTGGAAGAACCGCAACTTGTTTGATAAGGTTTTTACATCGGAGCATACTCTCTTTATGATCCTCATCTTCATTGTGATCTATCTCCTTGTGGATTACATAACGCTCACGACGGGGATCATCACGATGTTTGTTTTTATCCTCTTTTGGTTTGGCAGCACATCTCGTTACAGGCCCGAAAAGGAGAAGAAGCCGCTTGTCTATACGGCCAGGCTGAAGAGAGTGGGTATTACCTCACTGATCATTTTTGGAACAATCTGGTTCTATCTGGTCGATTTTACTTTCACCGGCGTACAGATTCGTGATTTTGCCGGCGCTTTCGTAAACGTTGATCCCTACCTGCTCAGCTTCGGACTGGTGCTCAGCGATATGCTGATTCCCTTTTTCGTTTCAGTGGCGGCGTGGATAATGAAACCGGTTGAGAAGACCATTCAAAACGGATTTAAGCGAGATGCCCGGAAAAAGCTGGCTTCACTTCCTCACCTTAAAGTGGTTGCCATTACAGGAAGCTATGGCAAAACAAGCACGAAGTTTGTAATCGACGCTTTTCTGAAAGAGAGGATTCGGGTCTGCGTAACACCCGGCAGCTACAACACCCCGATGGGGATCTGCAAGGTGATCAACAATGACTTGAAGGCAGATGATCAGGTCTTGATACTTGAGATGGGAGCCAGATACGAAGGAAATATTAAAGAGCTGTGTGATATTGCCCAGCCCGATATCTCCGTAATCACCAACGTCGGGATCTCTCATCTCGAAACGTTTGGCTCCAGGGAGGCTGTGGCACGTGAAAAAGGTACGCTCGCTCGAGAGCTGAAACCCGGGGGTACGCTGATCCTGAACGGAGATGATGATCTCGTAAGAGAGATGGCGGAGCTGAGGAACGATGTTAAAATTCGGTTTGTGGGTGAGAATGGTGATCTGCGTGCAGAGAAAGTCGAGGTGGGCTCAGAGGGCACAGCGTTCGACCTGGTAAGGGTGAACGATGACGGCGAAGAGAGCCAGCGGGTGGAGACAAAGCTTTTAGGATCTCACAATATTCAAAATATGCTGTTGGCAGCAGCCGTAGCCTCGGAGTTCGATATACGGCTACAGACCATATCCCTTGCCGCATCGAGAATGGAGCCTGTTGAACACCGGCTGGAGCTTAAAAAGCAAAATGGACTCACAATTATTGATGATGCCTTTAACTCCAATCCGGTAGGGGCCAGAAATGCAGTCGATGTTCTGAAAAGTTTTTCAGGCGGACGCAAAATATTGATCACGCCGGGAATGGTTGAACTGGGTGAGCTTGAAGAGGAGGAGAACCGCAAATGGGGCAGCCATATTGCGGATGCAGAACTGGATTTGATTATCCTGGTTGGCAAAGAGCAGACTCGTCCCATTGCCGAGGGAATACGATCTGTTAGCAACGGTCGGGAGATCAATCTGAAGGTTGTCTCTTCCCTGTTTGATGCCAATGCACTGCTCAGGGAGTATGCGAAGCCCGGTGATGTGGTTCTCTATGAAAACGACCTTCCTGACACCTACAATTAGGGAAAAGCGTCACTTAAGAGAGAGAAATGCGTGCGATACCAATATCGCATAAAGATGTGATTTTGGCCGATTTGCCGAAACCAATCGGACGTATCGCTGTAGAGAGGGTAGGGTGATTAACGTCACCCGGATGTCAATCTGCCACAAAACCCTTCGATTATGAAAGCGCGAATAAACCTCTTTCCGGCTCTTCTGATCATCTCCCTGTTCTTCACAGGTTGTACTGTAACCGGACGCGTCATTATCCAGCCTGAACCGGTGATTATTGATGTCTCGAAACCAAAGGTTGTCCATAAGAAGAAGGGCGCCGTTCCCAGAAGCCAGCAGGGGCGTAAAGCCACCACTCAGGTGAAAGTACCGCGAGGCCATATGCCCCCACCCGGCAAGTGCAGGGTTTGGTACAGCGATCGGCCTCCGGGCCATCAGCCTCCTGTGATGGAGTGCCATCGCATTAGACGCGTTCCATCCAATGCGGTGATAATTCGGGGATGAGCCAATTCAGGCGGAGAGCCTACTCATCCCTCACGGCATCAGCGGGCTGCACGGAAGCAGCTCGCAGGGCCGGATACCAGCTGGCGCCAAGGCAGAGAACCATACTCCCTCCAAGAACCAGGGCGATGTCGGTTAGCCGAATGGCAACAGGGTATGCGTCAATGATAAATGATGAGGTCAGTTTCACAAGGCCATACTCCATCTGCGCAAAACTGAGGAGAATACCGAGTGTTCCGCCAATCAGGCAGCCGATCAGCCCGATCTGAATACCCTGGCTGATAAAGATTTTACGGATCGTCTTGGGCGTCATTCCCATGGAGATCAGAACGCCAATATCCCGTTTCTTTTGAATGACGATCATGGTGAGTGATCCCACAATATTCAGAACGGCAACCAGAACGATAATCATGAGAATGAAGTAGGAGCCCCACTTCTCCAGCTGCATCACATCGTAGAGCGGGCGCTGAAGATCGTACCAGGTCTGTATCTGAAAATCTGCACCAAGCTCCTCCTGAAGCTCCTGTTTAACCCGCTCAGCACGGTCGGTATCCGTGAGGCGGAGGTCGTAACCGGTGATCTCATTCTGCATGTTGAAGAGTCGCTGAGCGGCCCCGAGGTCGATGTAAACAATTTCGTCATCGATGATCTGCTGAATCGAGTAGTGCCCCCTCACATTAAAACGGCTCGCCCTGGGTGCCGAAAACTGGGTAAGGGCCCGCCGCATTCCGGTTGGGCTAAGCAGCGCAATCTCATCTCCCGGACTGAAGCCATAGCGGTTAACCAGGGTCTCCCCAATAACCACTCCGGGGCGATTATCCTGCACCGAGAGGTCAAAAACACCGCTCTTTACACTGTTTTCAAGCTTGTTGATCCGAATGTGAGACTCCCGCTTGATTCCTCTCACAGTCACCACATCATTGCGGCTGCCATCTGATATGATCATCGCCTTGCCGTTAATGAACGGGGAGACGCCAACCACCTCGGGGTGCTCCTCAATCCGGCTGGCGATCTCGTCAGCAAGGTTGATTGCCGACTGGTCGGCAAGCTCAATGCGGATATCGGGATCGAAAGAGAGAAGAAAACCGCGGATCACATCGTAAAAACCGTTAAATACGGAGAGGACAATAATCAGCAGTGCCGTACCGAGAGTGATCCCCGCAATGCTAATTCCGGTAAGAACCGAGATCAGGGAGAGCTGTTTTCTTGAAAAAAGATAGCGCCTTGATATAAAGCGAATGATATTCATTCCTGAAATTTGTATTTATCCCTGCAGGCCGTTTCATTAATAATCTGCAGTAATTGGCCTTAAAATTAATATCTTTAGCGCCGTGCTAATCAAAATCCGGGGACGTGAAAAACATGACGCTTAAAATCGAAGAAATTCAGGCAATATCCAACGGCGAGCATGGAGATCTCTTTTCGGTGCTTGGCCTGCATCGTGTGAACGTGAAGGAGTCAGAAAAATTGGTCTTCCGATGTTTTCGCCCGGATGCCAAGTCAATTCAGGTAATTCCTGAAAAGGGAAAACCGTTCAGCCCTGAGCGTATTTCGGAAGAGGGACTCTTTGAAAAAGTGTTTCCGCGCCGTAAAAACAGATTCTCCTATAAGATTGAGGTGACCCCTCACGAAGGTGAGGTTTATACGATTGATGATCCTTACCGATTTGGTCCACAGATTTCCGATTTCGACCTTCAGCTGTGGGGCGAGGGAAATCACCACTATGCATACAGATTGATGGGAGCCCACCTGAAAGAGGTGGATGGCGTGAAGGGAACTCAGTTTGTTGTGACTGCTCCGAGTGCGCACCGCGTAAGCGTTATTGGATCCTTTAATGGTTGGGACGGTCGAGTACACGGCATGCGGAAATACCACGATCAGGGCATTTGGGAGATTTTTCTGCCGCATGTGGGCGAGGGGGATCTCTATAAGTTTGAGGTAAAGGCTCATCCGGGAAGCACGCCGATGAAGAAGGCGGATCCATACGGCCGGTACTTTGAGCTGAGGCCCGGTACTGCCTCCATCATTTGGCGGGACGGGTTCAAGTGGAAAGATTCCGATTGGGTTGAAAATCGCACGGAGAAGCAGCATCACGACCGCCCAATCTCAATCTATGAAATTCATGCCGGCTCCTGGAAGCGGCACATTGGGGAGGAGCCCGGGTTTTTAAACTATCGTGAGCTGGCAGACGATCTTGTTCCCTATATGGAGAAGATGGGGTTCACGCATGTAGAGCTTATGCCGGTGGCCGAACACCCTTACGATCCATCCTGGGGCTATCAGATAACCGGATACTTCGCTCCAACAAGCCGGTTTGGAGATCCTGCCGATTTTAAATATTTCGTGAATAAGTGCCACGAGGCCGGGATCGGTGTTGTGGTAGATTGGGTGCCTGCCCACTTTACCAAAGACGACCACGGATTGCGCCGCTTCGACGGTACGGCCCTTTATGAGCATGAAGACCCCAGGCTGGGTGAACATAAAGATTGGGGAACCAACATTTTTAACTTCGGGCGAACCGAAGTGATCAATTTTCTGATTTCAAATGCACTCTACTGGATTGAGGAGTTTCACATCGACGGACTCAGGGTCGATGCCGTGGCTTCAATGCTCTATCTGGACTACTCCCGAGAAGAGGGAGAGTGGATTCCCAATCAGTATGGCGGACGCGAGAACCTGGAGGCGATTCAGTTTCTGAGGCGGTTTAATGAGGTGGTGCACGACTATTTCCCGGGCGTGCTTACGTTTGCTGAAGAGTCCACATCCTGGCAGGGCGTTTCCCGGCCAACATCCTCGGGCGGACTCGGTTTTGATTTTAAGTGGAACATGGGTTGGATGAACGATACGCTTGCCTATATGGAGAAAGATCCTCTCTACCGGAAGTATCATCAGGATCAGCTCTCCTTCTCACTTATCTACGCCTTCTCCGAACAGTTTATTCTGCCGCTATCTCACGATGAGGTGGTGCACATGAAGCAGTCGCTGCTGGCCAAAATGCCCGGTGATGACTGGCAGAAATTTGCCAACCTCAGGCTGTTGTACACCTACATGTATGGTCATCCCGGTAAGAAACTGCTCTTTATGGGTGGTGAATTTGGGCAGTGGAGTGAATGGACCGAATCGAACTCCATCGACTGGCACCTTCTGCAGTGGGAGAATCATAAGGGTATTCAAAACCTTCTGAAAGATCTAAACCGGACCTATATAGACGAGTCGGCGATGCATGAAGTGGATTCCAACTGGGAAGGCTTCGAGTGGATCGATATCAGTGATGCCGACAACAGCATGCTCTCCTTCATCCGAAGGGCTAAAGATTCGGACGATTACCTAATATTTCTACTGAACTTTACACCCACGCTACATGAAGCGTATAAATTTGGCGTACCTGAAGCGTGTGAATATGAAGTGGTGCTGAACAGTGACTCAGAGTATTATGGAGGAAGTAACGCAGGCCCCACCGTAATAAAGGGGCAAGAAGGGGCATGGCACAGTCAGGAGTGCAATATCACAGTAACGGTTCCTCCTCTTGCCGGACTGATTCTCCGGCCCGTAAAAAAATAGTAATTTAAAAGCTGACTAACGATTAACTGAATTATGAGATTTCCAAGATCCTGTGGCACGCTTGTGCATCCAACATCATTTCCATCCAGGTACGGTATGGGCGATTTGGGGCATGAGGCGAGGGAGTTTATCGACTTTCTGGAACAAACCAATCAAACCATCTGGCAGGTGCTGCCATTAGGCCCTACCGGGTATGGCAATTCACCTTACGCCAGCTACTCGGCATTTGCCGGCAACCCCTACCTGATCAGTCCCGATAAACTAGCTGAAAAAGGGCTCCTTAAAGAGTCGGAGCTTAAAAAAGCGGAGCTGCCGGTCACCACCACAGCAGATTATGAGGCTTCTTATGAGGTAAAAGAGAATCTTTACAGAAAGGCCTATGAACGCTATCTCGAATCAGAGTCTGGCGAAGATGCGAAGAAGCTGAAGAAGTTTGCCAAGCAGAATAACTATTGGCTGGACGACTATACCCTCTTCATGGCATGTTCCATCGAAAATGGCCGCAAGCCATGGAACCTTTGGAATAAAGGCCTCGCGCAGCGCAAAAAAGCCGATCTGAAATCGTTTGCCAAAAAGCAAAGTAAAGAGATCGATTACTATCGTTGGCTACAGTTTGAGTTTTTTGAGCAGTGGTATGAGCTCAAGTCGTACGCAAATGAGAAGGGAATCAGGGTGATTGGTGATATTCCAATTTTTGTGGACCACAACAGCGCCGATGTTTGGTCGAACCCCTCCTTCTTTGCTGTTGATAAGCAGGGGAACCGTCAGCTTATTGCCGGAGTGCCGCCAGACTATTTCAGCGAAACCGGTCAGCTGTGGGGAAATCCGCTCTACAACTGGAAGGAGCTTGAGAAGAGTGGTTTTAGCTGGTGGATTGAGCGGTTCCGGCAGATGTTTGAACTTTACGATGCTATCCGTGTAGACCACTTTCGTGGATTCGACGAGTATTGGGAGGTCTCTGCAGAAGAAGATACGGCGATTAATGGTCGATGGGTGCCTGCTCCAGGCCAGAAGTTGTTTGAAACCATTCAGAAAGAGCTTGGGCAGCTGCCGATCATAGCCGAAGATCTTGGAGTGATGACTCCTACGGTTGAGAAGCTGCGTGACGACTTCAATTTCCCGGGTATGAAGATCATTCAGTTTGCGTTCGATTCCGATTCAACCAACAGCTTTCTCCCGCACAACTATCCGCAAAACTGTGTAACCTATTCCGGAACACACGACAACGATACGAGTGTGGGATGGTACCAGGCAGCTCCGGAAATCGAGAAGCACCGGGTTAGGGAATACACCCGCAGTGACGGAAATGAAATTGAGTGGGAGCTGATTCGGCTGGGGATGTTGTCGGTAGCCGATCAAGCCATTTTTCCGCTTCAGGACTTCATGGGGCTTGATACCGATCATCGCATGAACCTGCCGGCAACCGTTGGTAATAACTGGATGTGGCGGTATACACCCGATATGCTGCAGAAAGTGGATGGGGATCGGATAAGGGCTCTGATCGAATTGGGCAACCGGAAAGTGGTTCACTCTGAGGGGTAGCAGATGAATTTCCGCATCGCTTTTCAATGAAACCACCGTTTTGTATCTTATGCTGTCTTATAATGAATAAACTCAGTGAATGCCATTTCAATTAAATCATCTGCCGGCGCGGACTGAAAAACCCCGTAGCAATGGGATTACTCTTGCGCTCGATAAAGGGTTCAGTGTTCGTGAGGCTGAAGATTTCTGTGAAGCTGCTTCCGAATTTACCGATCTGGTAAAACTGGGATGGGGCACAAGTCTTGTGACTCCCAATCTGACAAAGAAGCTGGATGTTTACCGAGATAGCAATATCCCTGTCTATTTTGGCGGAACGCTGTTTGAAGCCTATCTGCTCCGGGATCAGCTGGAAGATTACATTGAGCTGCTCAGAGAGCATGGTGTGTCGGTCATTGAGGTTTCCAACGGATGTATTCGCCTTTCAGAAGCCCGAAAGCTCGATATCATCGAGAGATTGAGTAGTGAGTTTACTGTTCTGTCTGAAGTGGGCAGCAAGAATCCGGATGAGATTATTCCGCCTTACAACTGGGTGAAAATGATCAAAAGTGAGCTGAAAGCCGGTGCCTGGAAAGTTATCTGCGAAGCTCGTGAAAGCGGCAACGTGGGTGTGTTCCGGCCAAATGGCGAGATTCGCTCGGGGCTCATCGACGAGATCGCCGATCAGATAGATCCAGATTGTTTGATTTTCGAAGCCCCAAAAAAAGAGCAGCAGGTTTGGTTCATCAGAAAGTTTGGCACCAATGTGAATCTCGGTAATATCTCCCCATCGGAGGTGATACCTGTAGAGACACTTCGCCTCGGGCTCAGAAGTGATACTTTATTTGACTTTTATTCATTAGATGAAGAAAAATTCCAAGAACTGCTTCCCCGTAGTGGAAGCTCCGGCGCAACCGGAAGTTAATCCAAGCAACCGCATAGATCGTCATGAAAATATTGTACGCAGCCGCTGAAATCGCTCCATTTGCAAGAATGACACACACGGCAGACCTGCTCAGGTTCCTGCCCGCGTCTCTTCAGGACCAGGGTTTTGAAATCAGAATCCTGCTCCCGAAGTATGGCACGATTAATGATCGCCGCAATAGGCTTCATGAAGTAATCCGCCTCTCCGGCATCGAAGTTGAAGTTGGGGATACCGTGGATAGCATGAAGATTAAAGTAGCAAGTATTCCGAATGCCAAACTTCAGGTCTACTTCCTGGATAACGATAAGTACTTCAAGCGGAAAGGGATGTTTGTGAATCCCAAAACCGACAAGTTTTACGATGACAATGATGAACGCCTCGCCTTCTACAATAAAGGAGTGCTTGAGACAGTTATCAGTCTCGGATGGGAACCGGATATCATCCACTGCCACGATTGGCCAGCCGGATTGATACCGCTGCTTGTTCGCACCAAGTATAAGGAAGAGAAGATTTTCAAGAACACGCAGATAGTATATAACCTCCATCACCCCGAAAATAAAGGGCACTTTGATGGAACCAATATATTGGATCTGCTTGGTCTTCCCGAAAATGTGAACATTGATGAACTGGCCGAAGGTGGGGCTGTAGATCTCCTTAAAACCGGATTGAAATACAGCGATCACGTTGTGACTGGTAACCATCTGTCTGACCAGTTCGATGATCTGTTCAAAGAATTAAATATAAATCCAACCAAAATTCAGGGTTCGCCCGAAGATGTATCGAAAAAATTTGCTGAATATTACCGGGAGATCACCGGAAAAGAGGAGTGATCGACCATCCACTTCTGAACCTGACAGAAATAACCTGAATATTGCTATTAAAGGCAGTCGGCTTCCGGTCGCTGCCTTTCTTCTTCTCGCCGCACTGATATTTGCCGGATGTGAATCTGGCGGAACGGTGGGAGATGGCCTTGGGCCCGATCCTGATGAAGCGCGTACAACTACGTACGATGTGGAATCAATTTCTACCGTGGAGGCCAATACCTTCTCCGGGAGATTGCAGAACAGTGCTATGGGAGCATTTCAGGACCCTCTGTATGGAAATCTTAACGCCGTATCCCTGCTCAAGCCAGCTATTACAAGAGCGGTTGTAGATGAGATTGGCGAAGATGACACAATGAGCCTGAAACTGACTTTCAGAACACCGATTTACGGTGATGCAGGATCTGTTTCACGGTTTGAAATCTATGAAGTGGGTGAACGATGGCGCGGAAATCAACTTCGCTACAACAGTGAGGTGGCTGTAGATCTCTCTGCGAAAGTGGGTGAGTTTGAAGTGGCTGATGAGGATAGTATCGAGGTGCCGCTGGATAATGAGTGGGTTCAAAAGTTTCGGGAGTTCTTCAACAGCGAAGAGGCTAACCGTGACTCTCTGTACCGGCGCGAATTTACAGGCCTTGCCATTGTTCCTGTTGACGACGACTCAAAAATCCGGTTCCTGAGACACTCACAGGATGATGATGAGGACGCTCCCGGTATTACCAGATTTTTGGTTAACAGCCCGAACGGAAATGGCGAAAACGGTGATGAGAACGGAAATGGTGACGATAACGGCGATGAAAATGGGAATGGCTCATCGTCACAGTTTCTGGATCTGATTGACTGGGGTTCAACTGTAGTCCGATCAGACGAACCGGATTTTGATGATGGTTTTGTTCTTCACAATTCCGAGCGAATTCTCCAGGTAGATGTGGATCTGCCAATCGAGGAGTTGAGCTCAAAAAACATCGTGAACGCCAAACTGGTCTTTGTAAGAGATACCGAACGGGAAGAGATGACGTCAGCAATATCAAGACCGGCAGTAACCAGCCTGCGGGGTCACTCATTCCAGAGAACACCATCCGATCTGGTATCTGAGCTTTTTGTGAACCCATCGCGGTTCGGAAGTTCACTCGATCAGGATAATCAGCTCTTTAGCATAGATATCACTCAATATATCCTTAACTATGTGTTTGGTGATATTGAGGAAGGGCCGATTTTTGTTTCGCTTCAGACAACAAACGGCATTCTCTTCTCTTCCGATTTCTATGGAAGCCAAGCCTCTGAGAATCTGAGACCAAGAATTATAATTACGACCGTAGAATAGTCAGGTTTTATGAAATCCCTCTCCACCATATTTACGATAGTACTCGGGCTCTTGTTTGTTCAGACAACCAGCGCCCAGGATAACGATCTGGCCAGAACCGGATCTTTTTACTCCGGCTTTGGCCTGGGCATGCCGATGGACGTCCATTCACCCTATACAAACGGAATGGGTCTGTCCGGAGTGGCATCATTTACCAATATGTCTCCCAGCATCTCCAATCCGGCACACTGGGGCCTTACAGGTTTTACACAGGGTTCTGTTGCTCTCAGCATGAACAATTTCAACATGCAGGATAACACCTCCTCTGTGACCAATGCGCTCTTTGCGTTTGATAATTTTCAGCTGGTTGTGCCGCTTCTGCGAAACCAGCTTGGGGCATCAATTTCGTTTACTCCGATGACCCGCTCCGACTTTCGCTCTGTCAACGAAGGTTCATTTAGTCCTATTGGCGGATTTGAAACCGACCCGGTAAGTTTTCAGAACAGCGTCCGCGGAACTGGCGGTATCAATCGTTTTGAGGCTGGCTTTGGTTTGAGGGTTGCAAGCTTTCTCTCGGTAGGTTATGGCTTTTCTGCCAATTTGCTATCACAGCAGCAGGAGAGAATTTCATCCTTCAGCGACGGCAGCTACCGAAACACGATAACCAATCAGAGTATTGAAGGGTATGGCTTCGGGCACCGTTTCGGGGTTTTCTTCAATAAAGGTGAGATTTTCGGAAGCGAAGATCAGATCTCCCTGGGGGCCACTGTTAATCTGCCGGTAAATATTGAAGCAGAGCGCACCGCAACCGCATTTCGTACCCTATCTGATCCGAGATTAATTACCGGTGGTGGAATTCCCACTCAGATCGACCTGAGTGGCCCTGCATCCGTTCGTGACGGTACCGTAAAGATGCCATTGGAATTTAATGCAGGCCTTGTGTATAATTTCAGTCGCTACGTTAACGTTGCTACTGAGGTTCAGTACCAGGAGTGGGGAAATGCAGAGTATAGCTACAGTCCGGCTCAGGAAGCCTTTTTTAAGGACAGAATGAGAGCAGGGCTCGGCTTACAGTACCATCCCTATAGATTCGAAACACCGGGCGGCTTTTTCTCAAACTTTAAATACAGTGTGGGTACATCCTACGATGACGGCCACCTGGCTATCAACGGTGAAAATATAGAGACTCTGTTTTTGAATGCCGGTATCGGCATCGTTTCTCAGAGATCATCCTCATCCGTTGATTTAAACTTTCATTACGGAATCCGGGGAACTCAATCCTCAGATTTGGTTAAAGAGAATATATGGGGCTTTACACTGTCTCTGAATCTTGCTGAATACATGTTTGTAAGGCAAAGATTCCAGTGATAATAAATCCCCTGTTGTGAGTTTAGATACAGGACAGAAACAAATCGCAGAAATATGAAAAAATACATAGCAATATTAGCATTCATCTTTGCATTCTCATCGAATGCCTATTCACAAAGTGAGCCACCTTACGGAATGAGCGAGATTCAGGCTTACTCCATATTCTATGAGAACTACAGAACCGGCAATTATGACATGGCTCTGCAGTTTGGAAAATGGATGCTTGAAAAGAAACCGATGGAGATACCCGGTGCGAACCGGTTTACCCTCCACAGGCAGTATGAGCGATTGATTGATGTCTACTCTGAGCTCTCAAAACAGGCCAGCGACCCGGCACTGAGATCCGCCCACATCGATACGGCCTTGGCCATCTATGATGATGCATTTGCCACATTTGATGAAGAGACCATCGATTACTACAGATGGCACTTCAACCGTGGACGATTTTTCCAGGAGCACCAAAGCCAGATTCAGGACGGTATGCTTAAAGCGTATGCCGACTATGAGAAAGCGTTTGAGCTCGATCCTGAGAGACTCACACAGTCAGCAGATGGGTACTATATCCAAATTCTTCTCTCAAACTATGTATCTCAGAATGAGCGCGACAAAGCACTCGCAATGATTGAAATTGCTGAGAATTATGCCGGTTCCCAGCTCACCAACAATATTGAAGAGGTGCGAGACGGTCTATTCTCCGATCCGGAAGAGCGGATTGGATTTTTAGAAGAGCGGCTTGCCAACAATCCCGGAGATGAAGCGCTGATTCGTGAAATCGCGTCACTCTACGAAAACAGAGGTGACAGGGAAAAATCGATAGAGTACGCTGGCAAACTCTATGAGATCAGCAAAACATACGAAAATGCAACTCGTCTGGCAGACTATGCCCGATCAGATGCACAGTATGAACTTGCCATCCGTTACATGAAGGAAGCTGTAGAGCTTACCGATAATCGTGAGCACAAGAAGACAACCACGCTTCGAATTGCGGAGACCTATCAGAATAAAGGCGACCTACAGTCTGCCCGAAGATATGCCCGCGAAGCAAGCAGCCTCGACAGCAGTTGGGGGCAGCCATACATGAGAATCGCATCCATTTACGGTGCTGCAATTTCTCAGTGTACTTCCGGGCGTCAAATCGACCGGGATGACCGAACAGTCTACTGGCTGGTTCTCGACTATCTGGATAAAGCTCGTGATGCAGACCCTTCTGTGGCAAATGCAGTTCGCAGACAGTATACAACCTACGAACCTGTACTCCCTACTTCCGAAGATAAATTCTTCCGCGGATGGGAAACCGGAGACAGAATGCAGATCAACGGAAGCGTGCATCAATGCTACGCATGGATCGATGAAGCCACTACCGTTCGATAATTTTTGATTCACAGCTTTCCTTCCTTATATTTTCATGAGAGTGATGCGATAAGAGCATCACTCTTTCATTTCTCCGATCCTTCCCATTGCGAAGATCAAGATCTCCATTCTCTTCTTGTAGTCAGAACACATTATTCACTATACAAGTTAGATTTTCAACTTCTACTGAACACATATAAAATTCATTAGTGCATGGCACGTTCACACAAAAACCGGGGACGAAATCATAAGTCTAAGGGTAAGTCGAAAGGCAAGGGAAAGAAAAAAAACGGCTTTGTCCCCCAGTTTCATCATAATCAACAGACAAGAATAGGCGGCCGATACAGCGGTATTCTTGAAATCAATCCTAAAGGGTATGGATTTATCCGCAGGATCGATTTTGAGTTCAGCTACAACCCCAAAGATCCGTTTCTGAAACCAGATGAGGTGAAGCACCACGATCTGCGCTCCGGACTTCTGTTGGAAGGAGAGTTTGAAGAGGACCAGAGCGGCAATCGCCATGTTCACTCCATTCAGAAAGTGAACGGGAAGCCCGCTGAAGAGTGGCAAAAGGTGAACCGCTTTGAATTGCAGACGCCGATCATGCCTACCGAATATATCAAGCTGGGCGTTAACCCCGATGATATTGAACTACGCGTGATAGACCTGGTTGCACCGATAGGAAGGGGGCAGAGAGCCATTATTGTTGCACCCCCAAGAACCGGTAAGACGGTACTTCTTAAAAAGATTGCCAAGTCACTCACCGATAACTATCCAGACATTCATACAGCCGTTCTGCTGGTTGATGAGCGCCCGGAAGAGGTAACCGATTTTCTCAGAACAACCAATGCGGAGGTTTTTGCCTCATCCAACGACAAGCCCACCGAAAGCCATGTTCGAATCTCAGAAATGGCTCTGGGCTACGTAAAACGAAAGGCAGAGTATGGAGAGCACGCTGTACTACTGATCGACTCCCTCACACGCCTTGGCAGAGCTTACAACGCTGCACAGACCAACAGCGGACGTACACTTTCCGGTGGTCTTGATATTCGGGCACTGGAAATTCCTAAAAAGATCTTTGGCTCTGCCAGGAAAATTGAAGGTGGTGGTTCGTTAACCATTATTGCCACCTGTCTTGTAGAGACCAACTCCAGAATGGATGATCTCATCTTCGAAGAGTTTAAGGGAACAGGTAACATGGAGCTTGTTCTGGACAGGGAACTGGCTAACGACAGAACCTATCCGGCTATCAATATTGCCGCTTCCGGTACGAGAAATGAGAACAAGTTTATTGAAGAGTCGCTGGAAGAGCGTAATATGGTTCGCCGGTTTCTGCTCAAAAAATCTCCAAAAGAGTCGATGCAGATGCTGCTTCAGGTAATGAAGCGAACCGAAAGCAACGAAGAGATTTTTCAGCAGATCGCTGCTACAACCTGATCTGAAATCAATATTCTGGCACAGAAGGGTCAATTTCGCGCGACCAGGCAAGAATTCCACCCTTCAGGTTGGATACGTTTTTGAACCCTTTTTCAGTAAGGAGGTTGGTTGCATTAGCTGATCGCGCTCCGGACCTGCACATCACCACGATCTCATCATCCTTGTTTAGCTCATCCGCGCGGCCTTCAAGGTCGCCCAACGGAATGCGAGTGGTATTGGGAAGGTCTGCAATGTAGTATTCGTGAGGTTCACGTACATCAAGCAGGACAAACGGTTTATCCTGCTCTTTTATCTCTTTCAGGTCGGTTACGGTAATCTCATTCATAGAGTTCTATTCTTTGTAGCGGTCCAGTTTAAAAGTCTTTCCAAGGTAAAGCTTTTTCGCCTCTTCATCTTCAGCGAGTTCTTCTGCAGTACCTTCACGCAATATACGTCCTTCAAACATCAGGTAGGCACGATCTGTAATGGCAAGAGTTTCATGGACGTTATGATCGGTGATGAAGATCCCGATGTTGCGATGCTTAAGCGCCGCAACAATCTCCTGAATATCCTCTACAGCGATCGGGTCAACGCCTGCGAAGGGTTCATCGAGAAGAATAAATTTTGGATCGGTAACCAATGCTCGTGCTATCTCAGTTCTTCTTCTCTCCCCGCCTGAAAGACTATACCCTTTGTTGTTAACAACTTTTTGAAGCCCGAACTCCTCAATCAAACCATCAACGCGCCTGTTCTTTTCAGCTTTGGGTACTTTATGAAATTCGAGCACGGCCTGCAGGTTCTGCCTGACGGTCAGATTCCTGAAAACGCTCGCTTCCTGAGCCAGATAACCCACTCCCATTCTCGCCCGCTGATACATCGGTTTTCGTGTGATGTTCTTCTCATTAAGGAATACGCTGCCCGAGTTAGGCCTTACGATTCCTGTAAACATATAGAAAGTGGTGGTTTTGCCGGCCCCATTGGGTCCAAGCAACCCTACAATTTCACCCTGATTTACATTAATGGAGACTTCATTCACAACCACACGTTTCCTGTAACTCTTAACGAGTTTTTGGCTGTGGAGCTTCATCGAATTTTCGGGTTGTTCACTCATTCAAATGGGTATGAACCGATCTGTTCAATGCAGGCTTTTGTTAATTTGATGCCCGCTTCTACGTCAGGGATTGCGCACGTCTCTGCAGTGCTGTGAATATATCTGACAGGGCACGAAATTGAAGTAACGTGGCTGCCAATACCCATCAAGTACTGCATAGCTGAAGTATCTGTACCGCCTGCGGTTAGTACTTCACGCTGATAAGGGATCTTCTTCTCATCAGCGATCTTTTCCAGGTAGCTAACGAGTGAAGGCGTGCATATAATGCTCTTGTCCATCACTTTTATTCCAATTCCTTCACCCAACTTTGTGCACTGTTCATGCTCACTCACGCCGGGAAGATCGTTGGCAAGGGTTACATCCAGATTAAGGCCTATGTCGGGCTGAATAGCGCCTGCGGCAACACGGGCCCCGCGAATTCCAACCTCCTCCTGGCAGGTGAAGACCGCATAGAAATCGGAGTTTACTTTAACCGCCTGTTTGAAAGCCTCAATGAGAATATAGACTGAAATGCGGTTGTCGAGCGATTTGGATGTGATGCACTCACCCATAATCATGGGTTCTCTGAGCCGGGTAATAGGCGATCCCGGAGGAACTAACTCTTTTACTTCATCTTTCTTGAGGCCTGTATCGATAAAGAGATCCTTCAGCTTCGATTTGCTCTTCTTCTCACTGTCGCTTTGTATATGAATCGGTTTGGAGCCGATAACACCAACCAGATCTTTTTCGCCGTGAACGGTAACACGCTGAGTAATCAACGTCTCGGGGTCAAATCCTCCGAGGGTAGAGAAGCGGATAAACCCGTTCGAATCAACGTGTGTGGAGATAAGCGCAATTTCATCCATGTGAGCGGCCGCCATCACCTTGGGACCCTCTCCCTTTTTTCGCACAATCAGATTGCCGATGCGGTCTGTTGTGATCTCATCAGCATGCGGTTTCAGCTCTGCTTCAATTACATCACGTATGGGGGCCTCGAAACCGGGCGCTCCCGGGGTAGAGAGTATGGAGTTCAGCAGTTCTCTGTTCATGAGTTATGCCGGCTGAAGACGATTGAAAACCGACTCAAAAAAGAGCTTGCCATCGGTATTGCCAAGAACGGGTTCCATGGCTCGTTCCGGGTGGGGCATCATTCCAAGCACGTTGCCGCCTTTGTTGGTTATACCTGCAATGTTGGAAACCGAGCCGTTGATATTCGATTCAGGTGTAATCTCACCTTCGGTATTACAGTAGCGAAAGGCGATCTGCTCGTTGTTCTCCAGCTCATTGAGCCCATTGTCATCAATAAAGTAGTTGCCTTCACCATGAGAGACAGGTATACGGAAAACCTGCCCCTTTTTCATTCCTGATGTGAATAGAGAGCCGTTGCTTTCCGTTCGAATATGGACATCCTTGCAGATAAATCGAAGTTGCTCGTTGTGGAGCATGGCACCCGGAAGAAGTCCGGACTCAAGCAGGATCTGAAAACCGTTGCAGATTCCAAGAACCGGTTTGCCTGCGGCTGCATAATCCACAACAGACTGCATAATCGGGGAAAAACGGGCAATGGCACCTGAACGAAGATAGTCTCCATATGAGAAACCGCCCGGTATAATCAACAGGTCGATATCGCCGAGGTCTGTCTCTTTATGCCACAGAAAACGGGTTTCTGCATTCATGATATGCTTCATGGCGTGATATGCGTCATGATCGCAGTTGGATCCCGGAAATACGATGACTCCAATAGTATTAGACACTTGGTTATCCTTTAATTTCGGTGATTAGTTGAATTTCCTGAAGTACAGAGTTGATTTTGAGGCACTCTTCAAATGAACCCTCAAATACGGTGGCCTTCCCTTCGTTGTGAACTTTCATTGTGATCTGTTCCGCTTTGGCTAGACTGCAACCCAACGCTTTAATAAGCTGGTTAATAACCTCGTCGAAGGTGTGAATGTCGTCATCGAAAAGAATCAGCCTCCAGGGAGAGTCGATAAGCTCATCCTCTTTGGTCTCCTCCATTACATCTACCTCTGGCGCTGCTTTCCCGGGAGATGCACTCCGGTCGGGTAGCGAGGAGGTGTATGGATTGTGAAGAAGGTCAGAAAACATGAGGGGTATCAATTCTTTTCGATCCGGATCTGGTAATCTTCCATCACTTCATTAGCAAGCAGCTTGGAGCAGGCTGTTTCTGCAAGCTCATACGCTTCCTTATCCGATTCTGCCTGAATGTCCATTTCGATGAATTTACCGATTCGCACACCGTTCACATCTTTTAGTCCGAGATTGTGGAGGGCGTGGTGTGCTGCCTTACCTTTAGGGTCCAGAATCGATTTTCGAAGGGTGATGTTGATTTTTGCTTTATACATGCCTTGTCTTAACGTTTAAGGAGAAGCCTCTAAGTTAACCTTTATCACCGACAGCCGCTACCTGTTGTTGGATGAACGCCAATGCTTCTGCGGTATCGATTTCATTCATTTCAATTGAGTGTGCAAAGCTCCACTTACGGAACCATGTGATCTGACGTTTCGCATATCTGCGCGTGGCGGTTTTGATATCTTTTACCATCTGGGCGTGGTTGACCTCCCCATTCAGATACTCAATTACCTGTCGATAGCCCACGGTTTTGAGAGCCTGAAGGTCGGGAGAGTACCCATTGGCCAGGAGGGCTCTGGTCTCTTCTACCAGGCCGTTATCTATCATCGCCTGAGCGCGGCTGTTGATCCGCTCGTGGAGCATCTTACGGGGCCAGTGGAGTAGGAAAACAGAGAGATTGGACGGAGGTTTTACTTCACCCCGTTTGTGAAAAGAGCTGAACGGCTTGCCGGTCTGCATATAGACATCAAGTGCGCGAATAATTCGCTGCCGGTTCATCCCATCCATGGAAGAGGCGTAATCAGGATCAATCTCTTTCAGTTTTTCGAACAGGTGCTCGATGCCATCCTCGTCTGCAGCCCGGTTCAGCTTTTCGACCTGTGCCGGATTTGAGGGCGGCAGGTCATCCATCGGCTGGATAAGTGACTGAAGGTGGAGCGTGCTGCCACCGCAATAGATCACGGTGTTGCCGCGCTCTTCAATCCCGGATGCGATGGTGGTTGCGCGCTCAAGAAAGAGGGCGGCGCTGTCCGGTTCCTGCAGATCCATGCAGGAGATATTGTGGTGAGGCGCCCTGCGAAGCTGCTCCGGAGAGGGTTTGGCTGTTCCTTTATCAATCTCGCGGTAGCACTGTCGGGAGTCTGCAGAGATGATCTCACCCCCGATCGTTTCGGCAAGTGCCGTTGCGAGGGAGCTTTTGCCCGATGCTGTGGGCCCCACAATCATAATCCGTTTCTTCATAGGCCAAAAATATAAGGCATATTCCATCCAATGAGGAGCGGGTGATCTAAAGATTCATGACGAAATGATTTAAAGGGCGCTCAGAAGGTGATTTACGGTTGCGGTATGAAGCAGGATTTGTTAGTATAAGTTCTCTTATGAACAGCTGAAAAATCATCGTAAGAGACACTTCTGATCAACCATTTTAGCAGAATTTACTATGAAATTTAACGTATCCAGCAGCGATCTGAATCAGGGACTATCCGCCGTAATTGGTGCGGTGCCAAGCAAGGCGACACTTCCAATTCTTGAAACCATTCTTTTTGAATCTGAAGACGGAAGGCTTAAGCTGACGGCCACCGATCTTGAAATCTCCATTATTGAATATATCAACGCCGATATTGAGGTAGAGGGAGCTGTTGCCATCCCCGCCAAACGTCTGCTGGATACGCTTCGCCAGCTTCCCAACGTCGCTGTCTTTTTTGATGTAGACGAGAATCAAAATGTGACTTTCAAGACCGACAAAGGGAACTATAAGCTGGTGGGTGAAGAGGCTGACGAATTTCCCGAAGTGCCCGATATGGAGAGCGGTACAACACTCTCCACCGATACCGATCTGATCACCAACGCCATTGGCAAAACGATGTTTGCCGTATCGACAGACGATCTTCGTCCGGCTATGATGGGTGTCTACTTTGATATCGGTGCTGAGGAGAGCAAATTTGTTGCCACAGATGGCCACCGTCTGGTTCGGTTTGTGAACCGTAATCTAACCTCAGAGAGTCCGCTTAACTTCATTGTGCCGGAGAAAGCGCTAAGCCTTATCTCCAAGGCGCTGGACGGTGCCGATTGCGACCTCACCGTTTCAGAAGATCATGCGCAGTTCAAGAGCGGCAATACGATTATTATTACACGGCTCATCAACGAGCAGTATCCCAACTACGAGTCGGTGATACCGCGCGACAACGACAAGAGTCTGCTGATCGAAAAAGAGCAGATGCTCTCGACCGTGCGTAGGGTCTCTGTCTTCTCAAGCAGCACCACACGTCAGATCCGTCTGCAGCTGGGGCAGGATAAGCTCACTATCCGCGCTGAGGATCTTGATATGAGCAGTGAAGCGAAGGAGACCATCTCCTGTGATTACTCATCGGGCGAAATGGAGATCGGCTTTAATGCAAAATACCTCGCTGATGTATTGAGCAATGTGGATGGTGATGAGGCCCGTTTTGAGTTCTCCACACCGAACAGAGCCGGAATTGTAAAACCCGCTGAAGAAGATGACGGTACCGAGATGTTGATGCTCGTGATGCCGGTAATGCTCAACAGCTACGCCTGATCATAATGCGCCCCATCATTACACTTACCACAGACTTTGGGCTGCAGGATCACTACGTAAGTGTAATGAAAGCCATCATGCTACGAATTTCACCGGAGGTACGTTTTATCGACGTTTCACACGATGTGCCGCCTCAGGATGTGATGGCAGGTGCATGGGTTGTTCGAAACGCAGCGATGCACTTTCCACCCGGAACGGTTCACCTGGTAGTTGTTGATCCCGGTGTTGGCACGGATCGAAACCCGGTTGTGATCCGGATTAAGGATCAGTTTTTTGTTGGGCCCGATAATGGAATCTTCTCGCTCATCGCCGACGAATTTGATTACAAAGCGTGGAAGCTTACCCGCGATAGCTTTTGGGAGAAGAGCCCCTCAAACACATTTCATGGACGGGATATTTTCTCACCGGTAGCGGCTCATCTGGCCAATGGAACACCACCTGAGGAGATGGGCGAAACAGTGGACGAATTGGTTACCTATCGATGGGCTGTGCCCATTTCCGATAAGGATGGGATTCAGGGCTGGATTATTCACATCGACCGCTTTGGTAATCTGGTCTCAAACATTTCGGAAGATCTCATTCGTGAGGCGATTGGCGACTCCAGGTTCCGAATCTATGTTGGCAATACCATTCTGAACAGAGTTGAAAAAGCCTATGGCAGCGTAACGGAGGGGGAGCCGGTGGCATATATCGGCAGCTCCGGTAATCTTGAAATTGCGATCAACAAGGGCAACGCAAGAGAGATGCTTGGTGTTCAAAAAGGTGCGCAGATCTCAATTTTTACCCAAAAGTAGCGAAACAGCTACCGGAATCCTGCGTAGGACGGTATAGACATCTTAAACTCAATTCTGCCATGGCACTACAGATCCGGTCACCACTTCACGAGCGGGAGTCAATCGACATTCCCGACAAAGCCTCCGAGTTGTCTATGCCTTTCAACGGAACAATCAGTTCTCCAAAGGGAGACGAGTATTTCGTCAAGAACAACGTGATTGACCTGTTGAGCGGTACCAAGGAGAAGGAGTACTCTCTTGCCCAGAGTACGAACCACTGGCGCCTCACCGCCTCCGTCTATGAAGATCTCTGGAGAAAGCGATCGCTTTCTCTCCTAACCGGCGAGGAGTTTCCAATCGCCAAGGAGGAGGAGCTGTTGCTGGAGTGGGTGCAGCCCTCAAATAGCGGGAGTTACCTTGATGTGGGGTGTTCAACCGCTCTCTACTCAAGACTGCTCAAGAAGGCGGCGCCAAACAGCAGGCAGGTTGCGCTCGACTTCTCCAACGCTATGCTGCTCGAAGCGCGGTTGAAAGCAGAAGCCGATCAAACCGATATTTTCTTTATCCGTGCTGATGCAAGGGATATGCCCTTCTTTGGCCAGACCTTTGATGGCGTGGTGATGGGGGGAACGCTCAACGAATTGACCGATGAGTTAAAGGTTCTTTATGAGTGCCGGAGAGTGCTGAAGAGTGACGGTGTGATGTTTATGATGCACCTCATCAAATCCTCGCACTGGGGAGGCCGTTTTCTTCAGGAGTCGGTTGGGGTGAGCGGAATCCAGTTCTGGAGCGTTAATGAGAGCAATACACTCTTTGAGCGAGCCGGCTTCCGTGTGGAAGAGCAGATTACCCGCGGCATTGTCTGTTTCACAAAGTTGCGCCCGGCCTGAAAAATTGATGTGCCTCTACATCTGATCCGGTGCGGTGATGCCCAGGATGCGAAGTCCGTTTTTGAGCACTCGTGCGGTGGCTGCAGCCAGATTGGCCCGTGCCTGCTGCAGATCCTCCTCTACTCCCATAATCCTGCAGTCGTGATAGAAAGAGGTGAATGTGGAGGCGAGCTCATTCAGATAGGTGATGAGACGATGCGGTTCGCGATGTGTGGCAGAGAGTTCAACAGCATCGGGGAATGAGAGCAGTTTCTTGATCAGGGTGATCTCGGAATCGTGAGTTAGAAGGCTAAGGTTGCTCTCCCCGCTTCTGTCAGACGTTTCGTGCACTTTTCGAAGGATCGACTGAATCCGCGCATGGGCATACTGAAGGTAGAAGACCGGGTTCTTCTCTCCCGCTTCCCTGGCCTGAGCCACATCAAACTCCAGGTGTGTATTGGGTGATCGCATCAGGAAGAAAAACCGGGTCACATCTTCGCCCACTTCATCCATCAGCTCATCCAGCGTCACAAAGTTCGCTTTACGGGTGCTCATCTTGAACGGTTTGCCATCCTTTACAAGCGTCACAAACTGATAGACCAGTACATCCACAAGCTCTTTGTCATAACCAAGAACGGAGATACCGTTCAGTACATCCGGGTAGGTGTCGATGTGATCGGCACCAAAGACATCCAGACAGAGGTTGTAGCCTCTCTCCAGTTTGTTAGCGTGATAGGCGATGTCCGGAAGGCGGTAGGTTGGTTCACCCGAGCTTTTAACCAGTACGGTATCTTTGTCCTTGCCAAACTCTGTGGTTTTAAACCAGACAGCGCCATCCTCATCATACGCCATTCCTTTTTCACGAAAAACTTTTAGTACGTTATCGATGGAGCCGTTTTCGTAGAGAGTATGTTCATTGAAAAAGGAGTCCATCCGGATGTTCATTCGCTCCAGTGTTTTCCGGATCTCTTCAAAAATGGCCGCTTCCGCACTCTCTTTAAAGACCTTTTCATCTTCAGCATTTAGCAGTGAATCCCCATGCTCATCGATCAGTTTTTTGGCAATGTCCCGGATATATTCACCCTCATAGCCACCCTCGGGCAGCTCCGCGTCTTTGCCAAGCTCCTGAAGATAACGGGCACGTACACTCTGCCCAAGCACCCTCATCTGGCGGCCTGCATTGTTGAAGTAGTACTCACGATGAACATCGGCTCCGGTCCACTCCAGGAGTCTTGCTACGGTGTCTCCCAAAACAGCGTTACGGCCATGGCCAACGGTTAGAGGGCCGGTGGGATTGGCGCTCACAAATTCAACGAGAGCCTTAATGCCTTTACGGCCGCTGCTTTTCCCGAAATCTTCACCTTCTTTCAGGAGATCGGTTAGTTCATTGTAGAGGTAGCTGTCGGAGTAGCGAAAGTTGATAAATCCCGGCCCTGCAATCTCAACGGCTTCGATTCTGGAGGAATCTGTTTTGAGTGTGGAGACAAGCTCTTCAGCGATCTTTCGGGGGTTGTTGCGAAGCGGTTTGGCGAGCATCATGGCCACATTGGTGGCTGCATCACCGTGGGATGGGTCGCGGGGTGTTTCGATCTGAATTTCTGGGATCTGATCACCAGAGACACCCATTTTGGTAAGTGCTTCTAGGATGGCTTTCTGAAGATATTGCTCCATGGATGGAATAGGGTTCTTTCTGAGGTTTTTACAGCTTGGAAAGATACCAATTAATTCCTGCCAAATCCTGCCCGATTGAAAAGTTAAAAGAGAGTAGCTTGGTCGTTACGCTCTTCATCATCCCGTTTCAGTTCGTCGCTGTGATTGTAGGCAACCAGCATCTCCGGGGTGAACCGTTTGCCGTAGAGCCGGCGGGCAATTCCCTGAAGTGCGCGTTCACCCCGGGGAGTAATCATCAGGAATCCGCTCTCATCTTCCTGGATAAAGCCAAACTGTTTGATATCGTTGACAATCAGATAGGCCAGTTTGGGCAGTACACCGATATTCTTCTCAACATATTCGCGGTGTGGCGGCTCTTCGGTGGCAGCGAGCAATCCAAGCACATTGAGCTCCGCTTCGGTAAGTGGATAGCCTTCAGAGCCTTTTGTGAGCAGCTCATCCCATGCGGCCTGGCTGTAGTAGAGGCCGAACCACCATTTGGCATCCTTCAGGAGCTTTCGCGTTAGGGAGCATGCAAGATACTTGCCGGCTGCTGCCTTGCGCGGTTCACCGCGGTCCCGGTACATGCTCACCATGGTAGCCAGATCCAGCTCCTGCAGGTTTGGGGGATAGGAGAATATGAAGTCGCTCTTTTTTTGCATCACAACGTGTCTTTTTCAGTCTGATAGATACGGAAAAAATGGGTGAATCTGTAGTGGGTGGTGGGTAGCTGAGATTTTTTGATAACAGGCCACGTGTATGGATCTCGTCTAAAGATCCTGGAGCATGTGAGTAAAGAAGGTTTAACAGAGTTCAGGCCATTTTGCTTTGAGTAAGATTATTTAAAAGGCTGATTTTTTAGAGGCATAAGGTCTATATAATCAATTAGATAAATTTTTGTCCGAAAACTTTTTGAAGAAATATGTAACAAATAGTAAACGGATGGATCTTGTAAACAGTCCGTTGCTATTAACAAATTCTCTTTCAAATGTTTAAACTAAGGCTGTTGACAGTTGTTGGTTTGCTTTTACTAAGACTAGTGGGGGGGGATGTGACCTGATCCCTCTTTCTTCAGACGAAGAAGTTGAAAAAATTGGCCCATTAGATGATTTAGGGTTTACTGAAATGCCGGTTGGTGGTGTTTTGGAGAGAGGTTTTGCCAAGTCAGGAGTTCAAGGGTCTGTTTATGGGTGTTTCTTGAGCCAGCTAACGAACGATGAAGAATTACCCTATCGCTATCGCAGTATATTTCTTCACTTTCCGGAGTATATTGCAGAGGAAGCCGGCGATGCCAGAGCAAATTATCGCTACCGGTTTAAAGACAGTGAAGGAAAGATATATCGTCTGGCTAACTGCATTATACCAGGTACGGCAAAAGGAAGAGAGATGGTGGATAAACTGCTGAGAGATGCAGTAACGAAGGATCATAGTGAAAGGATGAACCGTTTACAATCCGGTGAGATGATCGCTTCAACCGGGGATTGGTGTAGTTCAGCAAACTCTGAGGGATTTTACTGTCCCTATTTTGCCTGCTGGGCTGATGAAAATCAGCAGCATTGTGTAGACCCGGATGGCGGGGCCTGGAGCCCGGAAATCGATGTGATTGATGAGCCGTGCGACGATGAGTGTGGTGGCGGTGGTTTCCCGGACTGGCCGGGTGATGATGAAGGTCCTGAAGATCCGGACGACCCATGGGATCCTAATCCGGGAGGAGGCAGCGGTACACCCTGCGAAGATTGCGGACCCGGTGATGAACCACTACCGCCGGATGAAGAACCATGCGGAGAGCTTGGGGATGATGGGTGTGAGGAGCTGGACCCTTGTGAATTAGATCAAATCCAACTCAGCGCAATTTTTTCCAATGCATCAAGTAGTATTATTACAAAAATTTCGGATAATGTTAATGAGCACGGTGAAATATTTGGCATTACCGATCAAGAAACCGTATCACATTTTTTGGCCCAAACCGGATATGAGAGCCATGGAATGACAACATTGATTGAGAACATGAACTATTCCGCCGAGCGACTTGTAGCCGTTTGGCCAAATCGTTTCTCATTTAGCGATCCAACAAAAAAAGATCCTCATGGATATGCCCATAATCCGGAAAAACTGGCAAATTATGTTTACGCAAACCGGTTAGGAATTGGCTCTTCTGCGAGTGGTGATGGCTGGAAATACAGAGGTCGGGGTTTAATTCAACTTACCGGGAAATAAAATTATCAAAGCTTCGGTTCATTTTATAATAACGCTTTCGGGGGAGGCATAAACTTTACCCAAAATCCTGGCTATATCTCTTCAAATATTGATTTCGCAGTAATAAGTGCAATGTGGTTTTTTAAAGTGAATGTTTTAGACAGAACTGATGGTCTAAATATCAGGGAGGTGACAAGAAGAGTTTCCGGAAGCTTTAATACTGTTGCACAAAGAGAAACATTGTTGAATCAAATAAATTATTTAATTGAATGTTAATAAGTAAATAGAATCTCATGAATGCATTTTTAAAAACAATAATTGCACTTTTAATTTTTTGTATTGGATCAACATTAAGCCCCAATACATTTTTTGATGTAGAAATCAATGATCCTCAGGAGATGATCCTTGGAAAATGGGAATCTGAGGGTAGCCCTGACTTTATCTGGCACTTTTATGAAAATAGTTCACTTTATTTTTTAGATGATGGTCAGTTATTTGAAGAAGCAGAATGGCACATAGTACATCAATGCGAAGGTGAGACAGCAGACAATGAAGAAGATTTTGCAATGCTAGAGGTTCTATATGCCGAAAACGATAAGCAATGTTATGTAGTCCAAGGCCTCAATGGGGTGCTCACCCTTTTGTCACTGCCGCAGGGAAGGCTTTTAATTTTTGATCGGGCTGAAGACTGAAGATATTTTACATGAGTGCTTGGGAACAGTTTCCCGGACTGGCCGGGTGATGATGGCCCTGAAGATCCGGACGACCCATGGGATCCTAATCCGGGAGGAGGCAGTGGTACACCCTGCGAAGATTGCGGACCCGGTGATGAACCACTACCGCCGGATGAAGAACCATGCGGTGAGCTTGGGGATGATGGGTGTGAGGATGAGGATTTAATGAAACCATGTGAAGGAAATCCGGTTAAAAATCCTCGGATTGCCCCACAAACTAACAGCGGTATAAATGGTGGGCGGTTTGGATACACCAGAAGCGGAGGAGAGCAGTTTCACAGCGGGATAGACATTGTAAATGACGTCGGCGAACCTTTTTATGCCATGTACGGTGGAGCAGTCGTAAGTGTTGGTTACGAACCAGATGGAATCGGTTTTTATGTCACCATTCAAAGTTTTATAAATGGGGAGTATTACACTCATCAGTACGGTCATTTACAAAAAAATGGCCGTCCTATAAATGGCGCAAATATAAATGCCGGTGAAATTATTGGTGCTCAGGGTCTAAGTGGTAATTTAGAGGGCGCAGTAATTAGGGGAATGACTGTCCCACACACACATTTAGTAGTAAGGAAGAGAATAGGTTCAGGTTGGAATTTAAAGAACGATTATAGTGCTCCTAAAAATCCAGAGGAAATAATGACTACACAATTTAACTCATTGGGAAATCCAAAAGCCGAAACAGATTGCTAATTAAGCTAAAAAACAATGATCAATTTAAAAACGATTCTCCCTTTAATACTTATTGCAATGAGCGTTACTTGTATTCAAGCTCAAGATGTGGTTAACATGCTTTCATGCAATGACTATGAGGTTATTACATTTAACGACAAGACGATCGAACAGATTAATGCTACTAATGCAGAACACGAAAATTTACAGTACCTCTTCGGAAATTATAGCTCAGTAGATGAGCTTGGAGAGAATAGAAGCAGAGCTTTTAACTATGGTGATAATCGCATTGGGTTCACGTATGATGTTCAAACATTGGTCACACGGATTACAATAGTCAATGATGAATGGTCTGTCGTTATTCAGGACAATTCTATTAAAGTTGGAGACTCACTTGCCAGTCTTGAAGAGTCATTTGGAGATGAACTAATTATTGGAGAATCTCAATATGTTTCATACTCATTTGTGGCTTTTGGATGTCCTGGTAAGGATACTGGAATCAATTTGGAACTAGATCCGATTACTAATACCGTGAGAAAAATTGTATACTTTGTGAGTCCTTAAACCACCATTCTGTGTTACAATCCAGTAGGGTATTATTTTCTCTCCTTTACTTGCTGGCACAATAGTTCTATGCAACAGTGCCAGAATTCCGATGGGGGCATGTGGCTTCCCGAAATAGATGTTATATAGGAGCCCTGCGACGATCAGTGCGGTAGTAGTAGTTTTCCGGATTGGCCGGGTGATGATGAAGGCCCTGAAGATCCGGACAACCCATGGATCCTAATCCGGGAAGAGGCAGCGGTACTCCATGCGAGGATTGCGGACCCGGTGATGAACCACTACCGCCGGATGAAGAACCATGCGGTGAGCTTGGGGATGATGGGTGTGAGGAGCTGGACCCTTGTGAGGGAGATAATCCACCTGATTATTGTTCCGAATCGGATTTATGTCTTGGGGACCCTTTGCCAAATCCTGAAATCACTCCATCGAATGGCTGGAATGTGAAAGGTGGAATGTTTGGTCCTACACGAAATTGTGATTCAAATGGATTGAATTGTGATTTTCATGATGGCATTGATATCTCAGCCGAGCTTAACAGTCCTCTCTATTCCATGCACCCTGGAACGGTGGTTGAAAGAAGATATCCTCCTATGAATCCTGGTGAATATGATAGAAGGGTAAGGACATGGGGTAATTATGTGATCATCGAATCTGAGATTAATGGAGAAATTATTCGGTTCAGGTATGCACATCTGAACGAAATGCATGTTCCAGCTGGAACTACTGTTTATGCCGGACAACAACTTGGGTTGACGGGCAATACAGGTAATGCACAAGATAATGGAAATATAGTTGTCCTTCCCCATGTTCACATACAGGCAAGAAAAGTAGTTAATGGTCAAGAAAGTAAAGTTGACCCGAATGATTACATGTCCACCAAGTTTAATAGCAATGGAACAATCAACACAACTGAAATTTCTTGTGATTAATCAAAATCAATAAATGATGTATATAAGAAAAATATCCATTTTTATCACCGCGATGTTCTCCATATTATTTCATGCTACATGCTCAGCTCAACAAGCAGATAATTTCGACGGTACGCTTAAAATCAACGGCGAAATTGAATTGAAGCATAACCCCGAGACTTTAACAAACAAATTTGGTCAGCCGGATAGCACAGAAACCGTATTTTGGGAAATGATTGAGAAAAATGGAACTACCTATTTCTATAGTGGAGCAGAATTTGATTTTGTTGACAATAAGCTTAGAAGCTTTATTGTTAATTCTTCAAATTTTCAGATTCATCTGAACTCGTTTGTTCTGAAAGTTGGTGATAGTGTAAATACCATCTCTATTCCATTCCCGAATTCTTATTCAAATCGCGGAGATCATGGTACTGCTATTACACTTGGTAGTGCTGATTATCAATATTTGAATATTGAAACGAATTCAGATGGTGAGATCACTGAAATCGAGCTTCGGTTTATTCCTTAGTTGAGATAAAGAATCAGACTGCGAACTTGGCGGGTATACGGCGCTTTCCGGGTGATGATGAAGGTCCTGAAGATCCGGACGACCCATGGGATCCTAATCCGGGAGGAGGCAGCGGTACACCCCGCGAAGATTGCGGACCCGGTGATGAACCACTACCGCCGGATGAAGAACCATGCGGAGAGCTTGGGGATGATGGGTGTGAGGAGCTGGTCCCTTGTGATATTCAAGATCTACTATCCAGTTGCAATATCAATAATGAAAATTTCATTGATTGTATTAAAAATTCTGTATCGAACTACTTAAAAGAGCATGCTGAAGCATCCATGCCCGGTATCTATACCGAGATGAAAAATGCTGGATTAACAACCGCTCAGGCAGCTTACGTTATTGCGACTGCTCAGCATGAATCTCATTTTGGACGGTTGATGGTTGAACAAAATGTAAGGCCTGGAAGATACGAAGGCAGAGAGGATTTGGGGAATACCCAACCTGGTGACGGCGACAAATACATAGGCCGTGGTTACGTTCAGTTGACAGGGCGGGCTAATTATCAGTACTGGACCAACCGGTTGGGAATTGATCTGATTAACAATCCAGAATTGGCAGAAGATCCGGAAATTGCCGCAACTATTCTGGTTGAAGGAATGAAATATGGATTATATACTGGTAGAAAGTTATCTGATCATATCAATGAATTTGAAACCGACTACATAAATGCTAGATGGGTTGTTAATGGCACAGATCGAGCTGAAGATATTTCTTTTTTAGCTCAGGATTTTCAAGAAGCAATTATTAATTGCATTCAATAAAAATTATAGAGGACTTATTTATTTTAAGATACATATTCATTGCAATTTTATTAGCTTTATTTGGTTTAAGTTTTGATTCCATTGATTGTGAAATCAAAAATAATTTTTCAGCTACAGAATCTGCCTCTTTTCAATCAAGTATGGCAGATACCATTCATAATGGAGATGTTGTAGAGGCCTTTGCAGAACCCCCAATTTTCGAGGTTTTGGTTAATAAATTGTAGATTTCAAGGGAATCATCACCAGACCCTACTAAATAAGGCATTATTC
>JAFIFA010000110.1 GCA_020832225.1 Balneolaceae bacterium | reverse complement strand
TTCTATTCGTCACCCGCCAGCCACCCTCTTCCCGCCAATTGATTCAAGGCCGGGTAAAACTCAATCGTAAATTTTAGCTATGCCAAAAATTATATGGGTAATGTCAGGGGTTAGGGGTGGTTGGACCAAAATTATTTCCTGCCCAAAAGAGTAAAAATCCCCATAACCTATTTGATCCACCCCTAACTTCGCTACTCCTTCAAAATATGAGCACTCTTTGAGAAGGAGGAGATCTTCAAAAATTCCAAATAGATTCTAAATCATTTTAAGTTTGCGCTTTTTGCCCACTGAATGGAGTTATCTCAATTTTTAGTATACCTAAATGAATGAAAGACAATGGATTTCAATTAATAGAGTTGACTATTTGACTATTCATTAACCGTTTAACTCACCATCTTCATATGAAACGCTTATACCTTCCGGTTCTCATTCTTATCACATCCTTTTTGATGATCCCCGCAGAGGGTCAAAGTCAGGACATCATGCTTGAAGCTGAGTCAGGAGCACTCTGGTTCAGCCGTAATGATGTTCGAATTCCCAATGATGGCGGCACAGAGTTCGATATGCTTGGTCTCATCGGGCAGGATGCCGTTCCCTACTTCAGGCTCAGGCTGAACGCCACGTTTGGTGAACGCCACACATTCCGGGCGCTTTTTGCCCCAATAAGCAAAGTTGGCACCGGAGCTTTTGATGAGCCGGTCGACTTTGAGGGGAGCACCTACGAAGCAGATCTCGCCACAGATGGTGTCTACCGCTTCAACACCTACCGACTCACCTATCGATATACCTTTCTTGATCGTGAAAACTGGACTCTCGGAGCAGGGGCCGCTGCGCTGATCCGCGATGCGAAGGTACAACTGACTCAAGCCGGTATCAATGAAGAGAATACAGATCTTGGGTTTGTACCGCTCATTCATCTCTATGCGGAACGCCGTTTTGGCGATCGCTCTTCTATCATCTTCGATGCGGAGACCCTTGCCAGCACACAAGGGCGTGCAACCGATGTTTCACTCACTTTCAACCACAGAATTGGAGAGAGTTGGGGCCTTTACGGAGGGTATCGCCTGATAGAGGGAGGAGCCGATGTGGATGAGGTCTATAACTTTTCGTGGATCAACTTTGCTTCGGTCGGTGTTTTCATAAACCTATGGTAGATTTCTGTTTCACTGCATACTCTGCCATTCGAATGGTATATTAAGCGTAAAGCTTTCAACAAACCTGACTCGACTATATTCATGGAAAAGACCCGCAAACTTGCCGTATTGATTGACGCTGATAACGCACAGGCTGCAATCATTGAACGGCTTCTTGCTGAGATTGCAAAGTATGGCACCGCAAATGTGAAACGTATTTATGGTGATTGGACACAGCCCCAACTGAATCGGTGGAAGGAGATTTTGCTGCAGCACTCCATTCAGCCAATACAGCAGTTTGGCTACACAAAGGGCAAGAATGCCACCGATAGTGCCCTCATCATAGACGCTATGGACCTTCTCTATACAAACAAGTTTGAAGGCTTCTGTCTGGTTTCCAGCGACAGTGATTTTACCAAGCTTGCCGCTCGCATTCGTGAAGCGGGGCTGATTGTCTACGGCTTTGGAGAAAAGAAGACACCCGAACCATTTGTGGCGGCTTGTGATAAATTTATCTATACCGAGGTACTTCAGGATGACGATGATGATGAGAGATCGACATCCTGTAAAAAGAAAAATACTCGAGAGCTGAAGCAGGACACCAAACTGGTCACGCTAATCAGGGATGCTGTGGATGCGGCCTCCGATGAGTCGGGCTGGGCACATCTGGCTCCGGTTGGCAGCTACATCTCCAAGGCGTCAGCACAGTTCGACCCCCGTAACTACGGCTATCAAAAACTGGGTGAGCTAATCAGCGCCACACAACTATTCGATATGGATGAGCGAAAAGTGGGAGACGGGCAGGCCAAAGCGCTGTATGTGAGAGACAAAAGGAAATCGTGAGCCGGAAGAGGCTTTCTGTTGAGATTTCCAGAACGTAACACCACTCTATTCGGCAACCTCAACCAAGTCAACCATTTTCTCAACCCGGAAACTCTTTGTGATCCTGAATTCTCTTCATCTGCTTCTGATGGTGGGATATATGAGTCTGCGTAAACTGTAGTGCCTGTATAACGCTCAGCTTACCGGCCCGCGGATGGAGGTAGAGCTCTTTGGAGAGAATCTCATCGCTGTTTTGTCTGATGATCTCCCCAAACTCCTTCCGGATGCCATTCCACTCATTGATCATTTCAGACAGATCCGGATGCTCCTCCTTCACCTCCGCAACGGCCGGTGCCCTGAATTTCAGAGGAAGAGCCAGTGCCACTTTTAGCATCAGATTTCTGATGGTTGCTCCAAAACCCGCTTTGCGTACTTTTTCATGGTGTTCAAGCTTCCTTCGTATGTATTGCAGGGTTTTCTCCTCTGCAATGATCAGGTGCTTCATCACCTGAAGCAGATTCCAGTGATCGGCGGCCGGTTTAAATTTGAGCTGTTCGGGTGACAGACTCTCATAGAGCGAAACAATGCCGCTTCTTTGGGCTTCGATCTGGTTGAAAGCAGTAAGGGATTTCTTTTTCAAGACCTGAGTTCTTTTTGGTTAAACCACAGCGGCGCATAAGAAACATGGTATGTCTTTTTTGCCACAGAAACACTAAACCGCCCTTAATGAGCTAATTGAAAGGAAAGACTATGTTGCTCGCCCGAGACATACCATGTTTAAAGATTCGCTGAGATGGCAAAAAACATGGTATGTCTATTGCTATCAAAATACTAAACGCCATCAATGAGCTAATTGAAAAGTAAAACTAAGTTGCTCGCCCGAGACATACCATGTTTAAAGATTCGCTGAGATGGCAAAAAACATGGTATGTCTATTGCTATCAAAACACTAAACCGCATTTGATGAGCTAATTGAAAGGAAAGACTATGTTCTCCCTCCGAGACATACCATGTTTAATGGTTCGTTGAGATGGCAAGAAACATGGTATGTCTTTTGCCACAGAAACACTAAACCGCCCGATGTTCCCCTGCGAGACATACCATGTTTGTGGAGGTTTAAGGTTCGAGATACTCCCCAAACCACTCAATCACACGCTCCATAAAGTCGAGCTGATGGGCGCGCTCGGTGAGGCCGTGTGGCTGGCGAGGGTAGAGGATCAATCCGGTTGGAATCCCCTTCATCTCAAGGAACTGGTGCATCTGTATCGACTGCTCGGGGTGCACCCGCTCATCTGCCAGGCCGGTAGCTACCAGAAGCGGTGTATTGGCCTGATTGAGCCACGCCACGGGCGAACGCTCCCAGTTCTGTCCCGGATTGTCGAACCAGTAGAGATCCCAGTGCACTACGCTCATTTCGTGGGGAATATCCGTTGTGCCCATGAAGGAGATCCAGTTGGAGAGACCCGCAAAAGTGATGCCCGCCGCAAATCGATCGCTATGGCGAGTCGCTGCCCATGCAGCAAAGTAACCCCCATACGAGGTTCCGCTGATGCCAACCCTATCAGGATCAATCAGTCCGATCTCCTCAAGATAGTCGATGCCCAAAAGCACGTCATCAAACTCCTTGCCTCCCAGATCGCGATGGTTGGCTGAAGCGAATGCCGTTCCGCGTCCGCCGCTTCCCCTGTAGTTGGGTTTAAATACGACATACCCTTCATTAGCCAGAACCTGCACCGGGTAGAGTGGCCGTGTATTCCATCCGTTCATACTGATACCCTCAGGTCCGCCATGCGGCAGAATAGCCAGCGGATATCTCTGTCCCTCTTCATACCCAACCGGCTTAATCAGAATGCCCTCAATCTCCATATCATCCGCTCCTTTCCAGGTGATGGAGCTCTGCTCACCAAGCTGCCTCTCCGATAGCCAGTCGTTATGGTGGGTTAGTCGCTGGAACTGACCGCGACGGATGTCGGCTACATAGACCTCACCGGGATGCTCTTTAGTGTTCACAGACGCGGCAAAGGAGCGGTTTCGGCTATCCACGCTTGCGCTTCGAAAAATCTTATCGCCACCGTCAACCATTTTTGAGGTTCCGCCATTGTTGATGTCGAGTCGGTACAAAGCCGTTGTTGAACGCTCTACAGCAGTGAAGATCAGTGTCTGATCATCCATCCACCCAATCCACTCAGGGGTTCCCTCCCAATCTGAAGGCGTCTTATCCTTTTTCGCATCACCATCTGCATCAACAACCCAGATCCGCTGTGGAAGCGGGTCGCTATAGACTTTACCGGCAAGAACGGCGAGTTTGCTTCCGTCCGGCGACCAACTCATGGCCGACTTCTTCTTTGGCGAACTCATCAACTCGTTAAAATCAGATCCATCTGCACTCAGAACTCCGACCTTTGAATACATCTCATCCTGATCGGCTCCCGGCCTCTCTGTAACTCTCACTGCCAGTTCATTGCCGTTTGGCGCCCAGGAAAAGCCTCGGATAAAGAGGGAGTCGGGAGAGACTCTTTCGGCATCACCATCACGATCCTGTACCCATAGCCTCATAAAGCGCTCATTCTCGCCGGCCACAATCATATCAAATCCGCGCTCTTGTCGGTCGCGTTGCTCTTCGGAAACGGGGTCCATTGCGCTGTAGGCAATTCTTGAACCATCACCGCTCCACGCATAACTACTCAATCCGTGAGACGAGCTGGTATGTTTCTGCAAATCACCACCATTTCGATCTACTGAATAGACCTGAACCTGATCGTGGTGATCCGTTATTCGAGAGGTAAAGTAGAGCCGATCGTCCGGTCCCCACTGAGGGTTACTTGCACTGTTCGGCTTTTCAACTACCGAAACGGGGTCACCGCCTGAAGCCGGTATGATGTAGAGTTCGGAGTAGTTGGTTCCGATATCCTCCTCCTCAGTGCGAGGCACGCTCAGGGTATAGGCGACATGACTCCCATCGTCACTCAAAACAACAGCACCGACCGTCTTGACCGATACAATATCGTCGGGAGTAACACCTTGTGCATTGAGATGCTGAGGTAGAATTGAAAACAGAATGAAAAAGAGAAGTGTGCTCAGACAGATTCTAAAATTCATGGTATTCTAATCGGTTTAACATTGGTTTTGACTTAAAGTATATAAAACGGAGCGAAAGTCATTGTTAACGGTGTGCAGACAGGAAAAGATATTTGGATTGGTTTGTAGTTGAGAAAAAGCTTTTAAACAATCCCTCAATCAAGCTTGGTGCGATAAAGTGTGTGCTTCCCTTGAAGAGTTTTGAAGTTTGCCACGGAGACACGGACAACTCCGTGCCTTTCCGTGATTCGCTTCGCGTTCAAAAGATGTGCCGTGGCTTTAATCTACGATTTTACAAATCTCAACTTTCCAATCACCGCCCGACAGCCTGAATGAACTCAGCTTGAACGAGAGGTAATTCCGGAAGCAACTTTCATACCGACGGCAAGCGCGATCAGGCCAAGAAAGATCTGCCCGAAAAAATAGAAAGCAAAGAGTGCGGGTGCATTCTGGATAAGGATATATGATTGGGTGCCAAATCCGGAGTAGGTCGTATAGGATCCGATCAACCCAACCAATAGAAAGCTGTTAAGCGCCCGGTTTTCAGGGTATCTGGAGGCCAGCCAAACGAAGAGAAATCCCATCATGCCGCTACCCGCCACGTTCTCAAAAGCGGTTGCGAGGTAGATATATGAGTCCCCAAAGAGTGAGGTAACACCCGTATTTATTCCATGTCTGAGCATAGCGCCGGTCATTCCGCCAAATGCTACCCAGGGAAGCTGCGGAAGTACGGTTTTTCTATCCAAAGGTGCCTCCTGCGGCGGCCGCACCCAGTATAACTCCGCCGGCTGCAGCAAAAAGTGCCACAACGAGCTGCCAGAATATGTAGAGTATCAGCTGTTTCTTCTCACTCTCGATCATTCCTGAGAGCTCCAGAACAAACGTGCTAAACGTAGTGTAGGAGCCGAGGATGCCGATGGTTAGAAACAGCATGGCCGACTCTCCGGGTGTACCCGCAACAGAAACCCATCCCAGAAGGAGTCCGGCCAGAAAGCAGCCGGTCACATTCGCAATTACCGTACCTGTCAGGGACTCAGGCCTTCCTGAAAATGACCCGACCCATAGGGCAACCAGAAACCGCAGAACGGCTCCTATTGCACCTCCGGCAGCAACGAGTAAAAGGTTAGTCATAATGATTCATAAACGCTTTTTTTTATTGTGATTCTCAGGAGAACCTGTCGGCAAGGCGGTTTATCAGGTAACCACTCTCTTTGAGCGCCTGTGAGGCAAAACTGCCAAAGAAGTCGGTTACAGCCTCAAACTCCCTGATGAATCCCTTCTTGTCATCCCTCTCCACCATCTCCATCAGCGCTTTGTGGTGATTGAAGAAAGTGAGAAGAAGCTCGCGTCGCTCTTTATTGGCAAAAACGATGTCAGCGTAGAGCTCCGCATCCTGGGCGAAGATCCGGCCGGTCATCATCAGCTCGGCGCGATATATCGGGCTGGAGTAGTCGAGCATTTCGTTTGGAAAGAGATCATACTGCTTCATGAAGGAGCCGTGGAGCAGCGCTACAAAGTGGCGCAATCCCTGTACCAGATGCATCACGTGATCGTGCTTTTCAGGCTCTGCATCAATCACTCTCATCCCCCAGAGCTTGCACTGCTCACGGAACCACTCTGCCTTTTCCGGATGGCGTCCGGCACAAAAAACCATCAGCTGTTTGGATAGATTGGGCACGTCGGGACCGTGCATCGGGTGCAGACCCAAGACGGGACCGGGATGCGCATCAAGCATCGCCTGCAGCGGTTCGCCCTTATTACTGGTGAAATCGGCCAGAATCGTATCTTTGTGAAGCTTGGGAGCGATGCGCCTGATTACATCTTCGGTAACATTGATCGGCACCGTTATGATCACCAAATCGAGCTTTGGGGCCATCTCTTCCAGCTCAAACCAATTGTTTTTGTCGATAGAGTAGGAGATATGGCCGCTGCTGTCGGTAAACTTTCGGTAGAGCGAACCCATGCCGCCGCTTCCGCCCACATAGAGAACGTGCTTTGGCTCGCTGGTCGATCGCGGAAATTTTTCCGCCGATTGTGCTGCCCTCGATGAGGCCATCACCATTCTCAGGAAATCCTCGGCCCAGTCGGGATCGATACCTCTTTCGGAGGCTTTCTGCCTGAAGGAGTCGGTCTTTTCATTCTCCCTTCCAGCCACAAATACCGGAAGCTGATTCTCCACCTTCCGCTCAATCACATCCTGAACCACACGGGTTCTCTCCTGCAGAAGATCGAGTATCTGTTCGTCGATTTTGTCGATCTGCTGTCTCTGTTTCTTGAGCTGGTCCTTATCTGACATTCTTTTGTAGCTGTGGATATTGTAAGTAAAACCAAACGGATTGCCTTGATCTGAAGCTATTTCCGTTTTCGGCCGCCGTAATTGGGCGGAAATCGCCTTAAAGGTAGCTCAATTCACGCAAAAATGTGTAATAGAGGAAATGTTTTGGCCTCAGATTGTTTTATTCGGGTTCATAGCTGTTTATCTTATAAGCTTATGTCTCAATTTAAACTTCACTCACCCTGGGAGCCGGCGGGCGATCAACCGAACGCCATTAAAGAGCTTACCGAGGGCATACAGAACAACGACCCCTATCAAACACTTCTCGGAATAACCGGATCGGGTAAAACCCGAACCGTAGCCGGTGTGATCGAAAACGTGCAGAAGCCGACGCTCGTAATGAGCCACAACAAGACGCTGGCGGCTCAGCTATATCGGGAGCTCAGCGACTTTTTCCCGGAAAACCGGGTCGAGTTCTTCATCTCCTATTACGACTACTACCAGCCCGAGGCCTACATCTCCTCGCAGGATAAGTATATCGAAAAGGATCTTTCCATCAACGAAGAGATACAGAGACTACGGCTCAGGGCTACCAGCTCCCTGCTCTCCGGAAGGCGGGATGTCATTATTGTCTCATCCGTTAGCTGCATCTACGGCATCGGCTCCCCCTCTGAGTATGAGAAACTGATTATACAGCTGAACGTGGGGCAGGATATTCCCCGCAACACCCTGCTTTACGATCTTGTTGATCTCCACTACCGCCGTAGTGACCATGAATTTACGCGCGGCACGTTTCGCGTGAGGGGAGATGTGGTCGATATCTACCCGGCCTACTCAGAAGAGGGCCTCCGCATTACCATGTGGGGTGATGAGATTGAAAAAATGCAGGTGTTCAACGTTGACACCGGTGACATCATCGATGATGTGGATGAGTTTCGCGTCTATCCGGCTTCCCACTACGTTACCACTCAGGCACGGCTCGAGGAGTCGATCAAGCAGATTCGTGAAGAGATGCACTGGCGGGTCGAAGTACTCCAGAATGAACAGAAATTCCTGGAAGCGAAACGGATTGAACAGCGAACCCTCTTCGACATCGAGATGATGCAGGAGATTGGCTACTGCTCCGGTATTGAGAACTACTCGCGATATCTGAGCGCCAGAAAACCGGGAGAGCGGCCATACTGCCTGATGGACTACTTCCCCGATGACTATCTGCTCGTTGTTGATGAGAGCCATCAAACCGTTCCGCAAATCGGGGCGATGTATGGTGGCCATCGTTCGCGTAAACTGGAACTGGTAGAGCATGGGTTTCGCCTCCCATCAGCAATGGATAACCGCCCGCTCACGTTTGAGGAGTGGGAGGGAATGATCAATCAGGCAATCTTCGTCAGCGCCACACCAAACGATTATGAGCTTGAGCAATCGGGAGGGGTCTACGTTGAGCAGATTATTCGCCCGACCGGCCTGATGGAGCCTGAAATTGAGGTCCGCCCACTCGGCACCCAGGTTGACGATCTCCTTGAAGAGATCCGCAAACGGGTTGAGAAGGATGAACGGGTGCTCTGCATCACGCTCACAAAACGTCTCAGCGAGGAACTGAGTGAGTATCTCAAAAACCTCGGCATTCCTGCCGCTTATATGCATAGTGAGCTGGACGCAATGCAGCGAATTGAGGTGCTTTACAAATTCCGCCGTGGTGATTTCAAGGTGCTGGTTGGAATCAACCTTCTCAGAGAGGGGATCGATATTCCGGAACTGAGCCTGGTGGCAATTCTGGATGCCGACAAAGAGGGCTTCCTTCGATCAGAAACCTCGCTATTCCAGATTGTTGGTCGGGCAGCGAGAAATGTTGGCGGAAAGGCGATACTCTACGCCGACAAAATAACCAAGAGCATACAGAAGGTGGTTGATGAGACCGAGCGAAGGCGTAAAGTCCAGCAGGATTACAACGAGAAGCATGGCATCACCCCTCAGACAATCAAGAAGGAGCTGAAACCGTTGGTTGATCCGGCGCTTATATCCACACAGGACTTCACTCTCGAAGCAGGTGAAGATAAAAAAGAGAAGGACCATCTTGAGGTGGTTAAGGTGGCCGAAGATGGCATTAAGTATAAGCCCGGACCGGCCATGAAAGAAGTAACATTTGAAAGCAAGGATAAATTTCTCGAATATCTGCGTGAATCAATGCTCTATTCTGCCAAGAATATGGAATTTGAAGAGGCTGCGAGAATTCGCGATCAAATTGCTACATTAGAGAAAGAACTTTGAACCCCGTAGACTATCATGAGTAATAAACTTCAGTTTTTTAAGACCTTTGTGAAGGACAAGGATGTCGCTTCCGTAATCCCGACTTCGCTTCGCTGTGTTAAGAAGGTCTGCACCAATATCGACTTTAGCCGCGACTTCACACTGGTTGAGTATGGACCCGGCAATGGTGTGTTCACGAAATATATCGTCAGCAATATGTCGGAAGGCTCAAGACTAATCCTGGTTGAAGCCAACGAAGATTTTGCGGCCGGACTCAGGGAGTCGATTTCCGATCCGCGAGTCACCATCCACAACATCCTTGCAGGCGATGTGGAGAGTGTTCTGGATAAGGAGGATGTTGGAAATATAGACTACGTGCTTTCGGGTATACCGTTTTCGTTCCTCAAGAAAGATCGTAAAATCGCTGTCCTGAATGCGACCAAATCGATCCTGAAGCCCGACGGACTCTTTCTGGCCTATCAAACCAGCGGACACCTCAAAAAGCCCGTAATGGAGGTCTTTGGTAACTACGAAACCGACTTTGAGCCGCTAAACATCCCGCCTTACTTTATATACAAAGTGTATAATCACAGCAACACGGCTGAAGCTTCCTGACCGAACCTCTGCAGCATGAATGACTCGAACGGTCATAAAATAATACCGCCGGAAGTGCTGCTTGAGGGCTACTCACGCGGCATCTTTCCGATGAGCGAGTCGAGAGATGATGATGACGTAAACTGGTACTCCGCCCGAATGCGTGGTATCATACCGATGGATAAGTTCCGGGTCTCATCGAATGTGGGCCGAATTATCCGTCAAAACCGCTTCGAATGCCGGGTTAATACATGCTTTCGAACCGTAATGGAGGCGTGTGCAGACAGAGATTCAACATGGATCTCAGATCTGATTCTTGACTCCTATGAAGTACTCCATATGGCAGGGCATGCCCATTCGGTAGAGATGTTTGATGCCGATGGTGAACTTGCCGGCGGGCTCTACGGTGTATCGCTGGGAGCAGCTTTTTTTGGTGAGTCAATTTTCAGGCGTAAAAAAGAGGCGGATAAAGTGGCTTTGTGGCACTGTCATCGTATACTTGAAGATGGTGGGTTTAAGCTTTGGGACACGCAGTTCTATACCGATCATTTGGCACAGTTTGGCTGTACCGAAATACTCGCACAAAAGTATTATCAACTACTTAGTGAAGCTATTCAAATGGAGGCCCACTTTAGCTAGAAGGGCAGGTCTTATGTGCAACAAAATCCTTATTTTAGGATAGTCTAAATTGCGCAACTCTCAATTTATCTTCCTATCTTTTTGATATGGAATCGATATCTGCACAGAAGCATGATCCCGTAAAGAGAGCTCTTCTAATCAGCCTCTTTGTATCTGCCGCTTCACTCTCTGTAAAAATTGCCGCCTTTTATGTGACCGGATCAACCGCTGCGCTATCTGATTCAGCTGAATCTGTGGTTCACTTTTTTGCGGTTATGTTTGTGGTTTACGGATACTATCTCAGCCAAAAACCAGCCGACGAGGACCACCATTACGGTCACGAGCGGGTTGAGTTTCTGTCCGTAGGTGCAGAGGGGGCCATTATCGTTGCAGCCGGAATCACCATCATCTGGCACGCGGTCCAAAGCGCCATCACCGGGATTGATATCACTAATATTGGAACCGGAATCACACTTCTGGTGATTGCTGCACTGATCAATTTAGTTCTCGGTACCTATGTGCTTCGTACCGGACGAAAGCACGACAACATGATTGCCGTCAGTAATGGAAAGCATACTCTCACCGATGTATGGACCAGTGGTGGAGTGGTGCTTGCCCTGGTGATCATTCACTATACCGGCTGGCTGTGGGTTGATCTTCTGATCAGTTTTATGATTGCCGCTTACATCATCTATGAGGCGCACAAACTTCTCAGTTTTTCAGTAAAAGGGTTGATGGATACCCGCAACCTGAATGCGGACAAGGCACTCAAGAAGGTTCTAAGCAGTGATCTGCCCGATAGCGTGATCGACTGGCACCATCTTCGCCACAGAACCTCAGGAAGTACAACCTGGGTTGAGCTACATCTGGTTTTCTCGGATGATATCACGCTAAAGAGCGCGCATGACGATGCCACACTGGTTGAGCGCCGGTTAATCGACTCCCTAAAAAACGACGCCGTTATTACGATCCACCTGGAGCCCTTTGAAGCCCATGATGAGAGCCACTCCATCCTTCAGGGCGCAAACAAACAGAAAGATCTGGATGAATTTGCATGAATTCGGGTTGGCTCTGAAACCGTGATTATCGATCCAATCCGAAGCGCCCAAAAATCAGAATCGGGTTGCTTTCATTGTCACTATCATGAACGATCTGCTGCAACTCAGGGCTGAGTTCAGATTCATCAGAACTTAATTCAAAAGGAAAGGTGATCCCCACAATCCGGTCGGCATCCGTTGCAACTGGTTTGAACGGCCAACCAATTCTGTTGCTCCCAAAATTGGAAACATCTTTATGACTGCCCGTCTCTTTGTCATAGAGGTAGACAAACTCCTCTCCGCCAAAGCTGTAAACTGCATACAAAAACTCTGTGGTTTCGAAGATATCTGCCGTGTGGACAAAATCTTCGTATATCCGCTCTGTAAAGATTTGATCCATGTTCCTGAAAGAACTGCGCAGGAAGCCTTCTGAAACCCAGAGATCTCCAAAGTCCAGTGCATAGCTGGGTTCAACAGCAAAATAGTCTTCACCATTATTGATACGGTACACAACGTTTGAATTAACCGGGCGTGTGTATAAACCCTCATCTGTTGAAAAGAGAAATCGTTGTGATCCTGCCATTTGAACTGCATGGCTTGGGAACGGCAACGCTTCGTACAAAATAGAGTCCGAGCTAATGTCGAAGAATTTCAGATGATTCATACTACGGTTAGCCCTGCCCCTGCCGGCCGTAAACACCCCTGTATCATCATCGAAAAATCGCGCCCACTGCATACGGTCGTTCCCAAACCGGTTTTCTTCTGTTCGAACGTGACTTCCTGTTGATCGTTTGTAGTACAGGATCTGCGATGTTGATATGACGATGATGTTCTCGTCCGTCAGATCAACATCGTGGATCTCTGTATACTCTCCGGGGCCTCTTCCGGTTTTATCAATCACGAATTGAAACGTACCATCGGAGTCGAAAACGGAAATTTTAGCGCGAGATCCGGAAGGGCTTGAGTCGAACAGATAGATCCTGTCGTCACGGAAGATCACTCTGCGAACCAACTCAATTGCAACATCATCGGGGGTTTCCAGTTTCAAAAACTGATAATCGTACAGTACATCATCAAGCTGAACCTCTGCAGTCTGCTCCGGATTAATTGCGTATTTCGGGATACCTTCAGGTATGGCAATTGCTTCCCACTCTTCTTCCGAACATGCAACCAGTAATAGAAGCAAGGATATTAATAATAGGGATTTGAATGATTGATTCATGCCAATTCAGATGGATGAGGTTGAAATAAGCTGTCGTTATTTAACTGATTTGCAATACGGCGGCGTTGAGTCTTGGTTTCATTTAAGTTTGTTGCCTGACAGATTTCATCTAAGACTCATTGCCAATTACTTCAGATTATCTCTATACTGATCCGTCTAAATCCCCGTTGATACAACAAAACGGTCCCCTTGCTGTGAAAAAGCTTCTGACACTCACAATCTTTCTTCTTTCTCTCATTCTGGTGGTGCCCGCCAAAGCTCAGGACAACGGTGAGTTCTCCATCGCCCGGGTTCAGTATGGAGGCGGCGGGGATTGGTACACTACACCAACCGCCCTGACCAATCTGATCGGGTTCGCAAAGGAGAGAGTGCCGATACCGATTAACCCGCGCTATGATGATGTCCAGGTTGGTAGCCGCGATATTTTTAACTATCCGTTTCTCTTTATTACGGGGCACGGCAACATCACCCTGAACGACTCCGAAATGGATAACCTCCGCAGGTACCTCGAGAACGGTGGCTTCCTGATGGTTGATGATGACTATGGAATGGATCAATATGTGAGGCCACTGCTGAAGCGCGTCTTCCCCGATGAGGAGTTTTTTGAGCTTCCGGCCAATCACCCTATCTACGATATCGTATATGAATTTCCGGAGGGGCGTCCGCCAAAAGTACATGAGCATGACGGCAAGCCCCCTCAGGCCTTTGGCGTATACAGAGACGGGCGTATGGTGATCCTCTACACCTACGAATCCAATCCGAGTGATGGCTGGGCCTACGACAAGCACTCCAACCCGGAAGAGATTGTGCAGGCAGCCCTCCGTTTTGGAGTTAATGTTCTGGTCTACGCGATGACTACGCCCTGATATTTAACCACGGAGGGCACGAAGTGGATTCAAAGGGCACAAAACAATGTTGATTAAATGCATCGATCCCTCTGCGTACCTCTGCGCCATCTCCGCGTTCGCCGAGGTAAAAAAGGGTCGGTACCTTTGTTAACCCTATTCTGGGTTCCTGAACAGACTTGTTTAACCACAGAGATCACGAAGGATAGAAAGTTAACATTGTGGCCATTGTTAAAGCATTGCGACCTTAGTAGTTAAACCACCACTTTATCCACATCCGGGAACGATTATTCATCCACAGGCTTTACGGTTTGAAACATTGAACAAACCGTTGGGCAAAAATGGATTACAAAAAGAAATGGTGGCGGCACTCCGTCATTGGGGTTACACTTGTAGGGCTGGGCATCAATTTCATCGCTGAGGCAACAATTATTAAGGGAAACAGTCCGGATCACTTTGATCTCGCCCATATGGCGCTTTGGTTCTGGATCGGGCTTTTCGGACTGGTTGCTCTCAATGCCGGCATATCATTTATTGCCGATGCCGTTAAGCAGAGAATCTATCTGGAAATTGAGACCGGAGAAGCACCGAAAAGAGGCGATACCTGAGCAATTCACGGTCGGATAACGAAGTGTGTTATTTAAAAGTTTGTCATGCGCATTTTACACACTTCGTCGTGTAGGGCATGATCTTTAGTCGACCAAAAGGGATGGGCTCACCGCAGCACATGCAGTTTCCAAGTTCATCCTTCTCAGCGCGTTCCTGTGCCCGCTCAAGCTTCTGAAGAGTGCGCTTCTTGTCTCTGAGCGCTTTCTCATTGTATCGCCTTGTTGTTGATGGCATCCATCCTTGAGAGGCGGCCAATCGAGTTATCAAGAGTGACAGGCTTGGTCAGCTCCTTAAGCTCTTCAATCTCTTCACCCACGCTCGAGATCTTCTCAAGAATTAGCTCTCTGAGTACTGACTTCTCTTTCTCCGTCATCTGATTGCACTCCGTTGTATCTCCAATTACTCTCTGGAAAACCGATACTACCTTAAATCCATGCCCCGCAGGGTAAGCGAGTACTGTTTACACAAACATGATCACCAACGCGGCATAGCTGATCATTGCAAGCACACCGGCCAGAATTGCCAGCGGCAACTGGGTCGTTACGTGATCCATCAAATCACAGCCGGTTGCCAGGGAGCTCAGAATGGTTGTATCTGATATAGGAGAACACTGGTCGCCCATCACGCTTCCGCCAACAACAGCTGCAAAGCAGAGCTGAAGGAAGAAGACGTCGGGAACTACAGCCCACGCAAGCGGCATTGCAATCGGGAACACTACTGCGTAGGTCCCCCATGATGTTCCCGTTGAGAATGCAATAACCATGCAAAGCACCATCAATGCTCCCGGCAGTACAAACGGCACTATCATATCTCCAATCAGCATCACCACATAGTCTGCAGTACCAACGGCATCAGCCACCTCTTTAAGCGTAACGGCCAGCGCCAGGATAATTGCCCCGATCGTTACCCCCTTACAGCCATCAATGAACCCGTTAATAGCCACCTGCAGCTCCATCCCCTTGGCGATCGCAATTCCAATTCCCACCAGCACCGAGAGCATAAAGGCTTCTGCAATCAGTAGTGTGGGGCTGTCTGATCCCAAATAGAAGAAGGTATATGCGTAGGGGATAATTGCCACACCGAGCAATGTTCCGATCGGTCCAAAAAAGTCGATCAGACCGGGTGTATAGTTTTTAGGCACCTTATTATCGGTCAGTTCATCTGCCGCCATTGGTGTTGCACCTTTACGATCGAGCTGCCCGGTTGTTCGTGAGCGCTCAATCGCCTTTCTCATCTTCTTGCCGGGTACCCATGGAAGCTTCTCCCAGGCAAAGAGGAGGGTGATCAGAATCGCAAAAATTGCGTAGAAGTTGTACGGCAGTGAGGTAAAGAAGAAGTTGATACCATCCTGCGCAGTCTCAAAAATAGCAACCGTTCCAAGAACCAATCCGCCAACATAGATCGGCCAGACGTTAAACGGGATCAGCGTGGCGGCCGGAGAGGCAGTACTATCTACCATGTAGGAGAGCTCCTCATGGGATACATTGTGCTTGTCGGCAATCGGACGAACGGTAGCTCCTGTAAGCACCGTACTGATGGTTCCACCCTGATGGAAAACAAGACCCATCAACCAGGTGAAGAACTTCGCTGAGCGCGGACCGCGAACCATCAGATTGCTCGCCCATACCGCAAACTTTTCAGCGCCGCCTGTGCGCGTCCAGATTCCAATCAATCCGCCCAAAGCCCAGAGGTAGACTAGGAGTATCAGCGCAAAACTCTCGGTACCGATCGACGGTATGAGGAAACCCTGCACCACGTTCAGTTCACCGGAGATAACACCTCCAAGACAGATGCCAATAAAGAGCGCACTCACCACTTCACGGGTCCAGAATGCCAGTAGAATAGCGACAAGCGGCGGCATAATCGACCAAAAGCCGAAATGTCCATCCTGTTCAGGAAAACTGCCGTGAGTGGTTACGTAATAGACCCCGGCAATAACCATTGCCATAAACGCACCAAAATAGATGCGCCGCCTGGTTACGGGATCCTTCCACTTCTGAATTGTATCTTCAAATGCCTTTCTCATAAATCTGTATTAGGTTGAGCGGCTATAAAATAAGAGATCATCGGACAAATGCATCCGGCTTTTAAACTTTTGACAAGATCTACTTTTGAGTCGCTGCAGATTTTTTTGATTACCTTTATTTCTGAATCCAAATATCATCTGCTCTGCCACTATGAATCTCGACTTTACCCCAGAAGAACTGCGCCGGTTTATTGATCAGACGGCCGACATTATTGAAGAGATCTATACAGAAAAGCTGACCCGGAGAGTGTTTGCCGGAATGTCTCCCGATCAGGTACTTCAACCGTTCGATGAAGATCTTCCAAATGAAGGGCTCTATCTCTCCGAAGTATTGGAGAAAGTGCGAACCGATGTGGTGGGTGGGGCAACCATGAATATCGGGCCACGCTACTTCGGATATATTACCGGGGGAGGAAATCAGGCAGCCATTATGGCCGAGATGGTCAGTGCCGCTCTCAACCAGAACAACCTCAAATGGCACTCTTCGCCGATCAGCACCGAGATGGAGAAACTGGTGATTCGCTGGGTTTCGCAATTCATCGGCTACCCCAAAACGGCGGCCGGAGCTATTCTGGACGGAGGCTCAACCGCGAACTTCAACTGTCTGGCTGTAGCACGAAAGAATATGGCGCCCGAATCGATGTCGGATAAAGGGCTCTACGGCCTCAAACCAATGACCATCTACGTCTCTGAGGAGGGGCACTCCAGTTTTGACAAGGCGGTGGATATGCTTGGGATTGGAAAGAAGTACCTCCGCAAAATTCCCGTCGACAGCAGCTTCCGTATTCGCACCGATCTGCTCAAAAAAGCAATCATTGAGGATCGTGAAGCAGGGCTTAACCCGATCTGTGTGATCGGTATAGCGGGCACCACCAACACGGGGGCGGTCGATGATCTCGTGAAGATTGAAGAAATAGCCAAAGGCGAACGACTTTGGTACCACGTGGATGCAGCTTATGGCGGACCGGCGGCAGCTCTTGCCTCCACAGCCTCTCTTTTTCAAGGAATAGAAAAGGCCGATTCGGTTGTAATCAATCCGCACAAATGGCTCTATGTGCCTTTTGAGGCCGCCTGCATTTTGGTGAAAGAGCCTGAAAATCTTCGCAAGACATTCAGCCATCTCCCGGATTACCTGATTGGTGAAGATACAGGCGAGGAGAGGACCGATCTGATGGAATATCAGCTGCCGCTCACCAAAAGCTTTAAGTCGCTGAAGGTTTGGATGACGCTCAAAACCTTTGGCAAAAAGCGGATTGTGGAGATGATCGGTCAGGATATCGATAAAGCCCGCCATTTAGCCTCAATGGTTGAGAGCGCTCCCGGTTTCGAGCTGATGGCACCCGCGCCACTCTCGATCGTCTGTTTTCGATACAAGCCCGCAGGAGCGAGTGAAGATGAGGCTGAACGGCTCAACAAAAGGATTATCGCCGCCATCGAGCAGGATGGACGCATCTTCCTCACCGGTACACGGATAGATGGAAAAACCGTGATGCGGGTCTGTTTTATCAATCCCAGAACCACACTAAGAGATGTGGAGTTGATCATAGAAGTGGTTACCGATCTGGCCGGGGATATATCGGTAAGCAAAGAAGCTTAAAACCTGAGTTTGATTCTAAAATTTCGAAAAATGAAGTTCCGCTCCTTTCAGGGCCTCCATCAACGGATTGGCGTTTAAGTGGCTAGATTGACAATGCACTACTAACAACCCATTGTTTTCATTCCGCTTGATTCGAAAAACTGCGGAGCGCTACGCATTTTTAGCCACCGAGCCTACAATCGTTTTGAATTAGCTCTAAAATACTCGGCAATTTCCTCTTTTGATATCTTCTTTGTCACAAAGTTCAAAACCAAATCTGCCAGTTCTTCATCGTAGGATTCTTCAACACTGTAATCATTCAAATACAGAAAAGTAAGGGCAGAAGCCAAAGCTATACGTTTATTTCCGTCAACAAATGGATGGCGCATCGTCAGGCACGAGATATAACTAGCCGCCATTTCAAATAAGTCATGCAGATAGTCTCCCCCAAAACTGGCTTTGGGAGCATCGACACATGCTTTGATTCCTTCTTGATCGCGGATGTTGGGTTCACCGCCGGAAATTTAGATCTCTTCTTGATGAATAAACAGAATATCTTCCAGTGCCAGGAAGGTAGGCTCAGGCATTATTCAGCAAGTTTATCCAGAGATTTACGGTGTTTTCTGCTGACTTCCCGATAAGCGGACTGGACGTCAACTTTCTTTATCAACAACCCGTCCTCATGAGGAACAATCTCCACACTGCCACTATCCTCAACTTTGAGAAGTTTCAAGAGAGGCTTTTCAAGAAGTATGCCCCGGCTGTTTCCGATTTTTTGAAGTTTCTTAATCATGGCAAGTGGTATTTGTTCTTACTTTGTTCTTACATTTATAATACGAAAAGAAAGGGCAAAAAAGTATCAGGCAGGGTAAATTATATTCTGGCGGCTAACCTATTATTAATCGAACTCAGGCTTAAAAGATTTATATTCCGAACCTAAGACAAAACACTAAACTCAGTTCAGTCGATCATGAAAAAACTCCTATTCGCATCGCTTCTCGCAATTCCGCTCATATCCTGCAACAGTTCCGGAGATAATCCCGAAGAGGCTCCGGCTGCTTTTGAAGAGTTCTTCTCTGCACTGGCAGAGCAGTGCGGCAACGCCTATCCCGGCGGACTCACGCTGGAACCGGAAGGGGATGAGATGCTAACCGGCACTGAACTGTTGATTGTACATTTCCGGGAGTGTGATGATGATCAGCTCAAGATGCCGTTCCATATTGAGCTGGAGGAAGAGGACGATTGGGATCGCTCCAGAACGTGGATCTTTACCAAGCATGATGATGGACTTGAAATTCGCCATGACCACCGCATGAGGGATGGAAGTGAGGACGACTTCACCATGTATGGCGGCTTCTCCGTAGATGAAGGCACCGCGTTGCGCCAGGAGTTTAAATCGGTTGAACGAACCGAAGAGACGGGAATATTCAGAGGGTGGAGGATTGAGATCGTGCCCGGAGAAAGGTACACATATGGCACCATCCGCGGTGATGAGTGGTCATGGAGAGTCGACTTTGACCTCACCGAACCGATGGACGAAGTTCCGCCCGCACCATGGGGGCATGAGTAGTCGAGCCATTCAGAGCTGATCGGTGCGGCTGCCCGGCCGCGCCATCACTCTTTACTCTTCTTTCCATTTCCTGTCTGAACAGGAAGGTCTACACTTGAGCGGACATGAAGATCCCGCTGAGGAAATGGAATCTCGATGTCGTGCTCTTCAAACTTCCGCACGATGGCCTGGTGAATTTCATTTCGCAAAATGTATCGCTCCTTCACATCAGGAATCCAGACACGGAGCTGCATATCCCAGGCGGAATCTGCAAACTCGGTGAGGTGAACCTGATGTTTCGGGCTCTTCATCACTTTTGGATGCTCAACTGCTACTTCATTCAGAGCCTTCAGAACCGTATCAAGATCAGACGCGTAGGAAACACCCACTTCTACATCGAGACGAAACGTGGGATCACCATGCGAAAAGTTGATCACGTTGTTTTCTACAAACTGAGTATTGGGTACAATGATTGAGGTGTTGTTCAGGGTCCGAATCTTGGTGGATCGGATACTGATCTCCGTCACTCCACCCTCAATACCGCCTACCTCTACCCAATCTCCAACAGATATTGGTCTTTCAAACATAATAATGAGTCCCGATATAAAGTTGGCCGTTATGTTCTGAAGACCAAAACCGATACCCACAGAGAGCAGACCGAAGATCACGGCCAGGCTAGTGAGATCAATACCTACAAACTGAAAGGAAATGAGCACACCGAGAATTACGATGATATACTGCGCAACACGACCAAGTGTGTATTTCAGACCGGAATCGAGTTCAAACTTGTCGAGAAATTTCCCCTGCAGAAAACGGCGGGTAAAGCTTCCCAAAAACAGAAAAATTGACAGGAAGACGATGAATATCACCAGCGACATGATGGTAACCGGTGTGTCCTGCAGGTTAAAAAGCTGAAGGTTCAGGAAATCCTGCATCGCCTCTAACAGTTCACTTAACTCCATGGAATCGTCAATTTATTTCGTTCGCCCCTATTCTATTCAAAGATGCGCAGAGTTCAAAATACATGGCTAATCAGACGTGGCCCTGGGCGATCATCGCATCGGCCACCTTGATAAAGCCTGCAATATTTGCCCCTTTCAGATAGTTGACTTTGCCGTTTTCGTCCCCGTGCTCGGTACATTTGGAGTGGATGGTCTGCATAATCTCCACCAGCTTCTCATCCACATCTTCAAAACTCCAAGAGAGACGTTTCGCATTCTGTGTCATCTCAAGGCCTGAAACCGCAACTCCGCCGGCATTGGTAGCCTTGCCCGGGGCGTAGAGCACCTCTGAATCGTGGAACGCCTTCATTGCATCTTCAGTACAAGGCATATTGGCTCCTTCGGCTACACAGATGACACCGTTTTCGATCAGTTTTTCCGCATCATTCTTATCTATCTCATTCTGGGTGGCGCATGGAAGTGCTACATCGCACTTGAGTCCCCATGGGCTCCCTTCATGAAACTCGACATCATACTCATCTTTGTACTCTTTGATGCGTCCGCCTTTGTTGTTCTTCAGATTCTTGATGAAATCAAGCTTCTCCTGGTCGATGCCCTCCTCATCCACAATGTATCCATCTGAATCGGACATTGAGATGACGGTAGCTCCGAGGTCGATCGCTTTTTGGCAGGCATACTGAGCAACATTACCGGAGCCGGAGATCACCACTTTTTTACCTTCAACAGACTCTTCTGCATTTTTCATCATTTCGCGGACAAAGTATAGAAGTCCAAACCCGGTTGCCTGCAGCCGAACCTTGCTTCCGCCATAGGCCAATCCCTTTCCGGTCAATACACCGGTAAACTCTGCGGTGAGGCGCTTGTACTGCCCAAACATATAGCCAACTTCGCGTTCTCCTACACCGATATCGCCGGCCGGAACATCCGTATCACTCGATACATATCGATAGAGTTCATTCACAAAACTCTGGCAAAAGCGCATGATCTCCGAATCTGAGCGGCCCCGCGGATTAAAATCGGAGCCACCTTTTCCACCGCCCAGTGGCAACCCGGTAAGACTGTTCTTAAATGTCTGTTCAAAAGCAAGAAATTTGACGATGCTGAGATTCACTGAGGGATGGAAGCGCAGTCCGCCTTTATAGGGGCCAAGGGCGCTGTTAAACTGTACACGGTAGCCGCGATTCACATGGTAGATCCCTTCATCATCTTCCCACGGCACCCTGAACATTACAGCGCGCTCCGGCTCGACCATTCGCTCAATAAGTCCGCTAACCTGGTACTCTTCGTTTTCATTAACAAAGGGTATCACATGCTGCATCACCTCATGAACGGCTTGCCGGAACTCCTTCTCATCAGGGTCCCTTTCCGACACCATTCCAATTAGCTCATCAACATTTTTGTAACTCTTCATAGTCTGCCTTTAGATTAATTAATCCCCATTCTCTTTTGGGCAACAGGAACTTTGGGCAAATCACTCCGAACTTTCCGCAATTTTCCTTCTTTTTGCGGCTCTGCTTTGTCCAATCAGATATTTCTCCAGCTCTACAATCATAAATACCAAAAATCCACCGCTAAGAGGGTAGACCCAATACCAAAAAGCGTGAGGCGTGGTTCCAAACCACTCATTCATGAATGGGGCATAGGTAAAGATCATCTGGAAAATGATCAGAACACCCACGGCATAAAAAGCATATTTGTTACCGAAAAATCCGCTGCCAATTGAGGGATCATTCATCCTGCGGCAGTTAAAGAGGTAGAAGAGCTGCCCTGCAACCAGTGTGTTTACCGCTACCGTTCTTGCCTCCTCCAGATCGTAGCCCATATCCTTGAGCCAGTAGTAGAGGGATAGCGTTAGTCCGCCTATCAGAAGGGATACAAACGCCACCCTCCATAAAAAATATCCTCCCAAAATACCGGCATTGGTGTCGCGCGGCGGACGCTTCATCACGCCCGGTTCAGACGGCTCAAAAGAGAGAGCCAGGGCGAGTGTCACTGCGGTAATCATATTAACCCACAAAATTTGCACAGGCGTGATCGGCAGGGCGATCCCCATCAACACAGCCGCCATGATGACAAAAGACTCGGCTCCATTCGTGGGCAGAATAAAGAGGATTGCCTTCCTCAGGTTGTCATAGATCGTTCGACCCTCTTCAACCGCATTTGCGATGGAAGCGAAGTTATCGTCAGCAAGCACCATCTCCGAGGCGTCCTTGGTCACCTCAGTCCCTTTGATCCCCATCGCAATTCCAACATCTGCACGTTTCAGGGCAGGTGCATCGTTCACTCCATCCCCTGTCATTGCACAGATTTTTCCTTTTGCCTGCAGTGCCGTCACCAGCCTCAGTTTATGCTCGGGACTTGTTCTCGCAAACACATCATACTCTGCGGCAGCCTCTTTCAGCTCTTCATCGCTCATCTTCTCCAGCTCATGGCCGCTAATTGCCTTCACGCCATCCCCGATACCGAGTTCGAGGCCGATCGCGCTGGCGGTCTTCACATGATCGCCCGTAATCATCTTCACCTCAATACCGGCCTGCTTACAGAGCCTGATCGACTCAATCGCTTCCGGTCGTGGTGGATCAATAATGCCAAACAGGCCCAGAAACGTCATCCCCTCACGCACATCCTCATGATCAATCCCATCTCTGCTGTCATCCGCTTTTCTATAGGCGGCGGCTATGAGTCGTCGTCCTTCCCCGGCCTGCCGCTCCATCTCCTCCTCCCAGAAAGAGTGATTCAGCTCCTGAGTACCATCCGGGACAAGCTGATTGGCGCAGATATCCAGCAGCCTTTCGGGCGCCCCCTTCATTAGTATCAGACGTTCTCCATCGACACTGTTCAGTGTAGCCATGTACTTGTGATCCGACTCAAAAGGGATCGAATCGATCCGCTCGGGTTTGAAATTGCCGAAACCCGCTTTATGGGCAAGGGTAATCAGCGCGCCTTCCGTCGGGTCGCCATCTATGCTCCATTTATCCTCACTCTTCCGAAGCTGTGCATCATTGCAAGCCATCACCGTCTGCATGAGCCGGTTAAAGAGTTTGCTATCCCCATTTACCGGTTCATCATGTAGAGTAATCCCACCTTCGGGGCTGTAGCCTGTTCCTTGTACATCATATGTTCCCTCAGCAGTGGTGAAGGAGGTAACCGTCATCTCATTCTTGGTCAGAGTACCGGTTTTGTCGGAGCAGATTACCGATACCGATCCGAGTGTCTCAACTGACGGCAATCTGCGAATGATGGCATTTCTCCTGGCCATTGCCTGTACACCCACGGCGAGTGTAATCGTCATAATAGCGGGCAGCCCCTCCGGAATTGCGGCCACCGCAAGGCTGATAACGGCCATAAAGAGCTCATCAAGGGAGTAGTCGCGAAAGAAGTAACCGATAGCAAAGAAGAGCCCGGTAACGCCTATGATAATTAGTGAGAGTGCCTTTCCGAACTCATCGATCTGTTTCAGGAGTGGCGTGGTAATCTCCTCCACATCACTCATCATGCGGTTTATCTTTCCTAATTCGGTATCAGCTCCGGTTGATGCAACAATGCCCGTGGCTCGTCCATATACCACAGAAGTACCGGAAAATGCCATTGAGAGTCGATCGCCCGGCACCGAATTTTCCTCCACAGCTTCCGTATGCTTCTCCACGGCAACCGATTCTCCCGTGAGAGCCGACTCCTCAACCCTGAAATTCCTTGTATGTATAAGCCTGACGTCGGCAGGCACTTTGTCACCCGATTCAAGCAGAACCACATCACCGGGAACCAGATCCTCAGCTTCAACATCCTTTCTCTCACCATCCCTGAGAACGGTTGCGTGAAGAGAGAGCATCTTTCGAATCCCCTCCAGTGCCTGTTCTGCCTTCCCCTCCTGTACAAAACCGATTACCGCGTTCACCAATACTACCGCCAAAATGACCCAGGTATCAATCCAGTGATCAAGGAGCGCTGTGATTACCGCTGCCATAATCAGAACATAGATCAGCACGTTGTGAAACTGTATCAGAAATCGCATCAGCGCAGAGCGCTTTTTGCCCTCAGGAAGTTTATTTGGCCCATACTCTTCAAGCCTTTTTGCTGCCTCCTCCTCGCTGATTCCCTTCTCATTGGTATTCAGCTCATCGATAACACTCTCAGCAGAGAGGCTGTGCCACGGTTTGATCTTACCCTCTAATTGCTCTGATGTCTCTTCCATAGATGATCAATTCAGTTTTTAGCATTTGTAAAAATCCGGGTCTAATGCTCTTTAGAGCGCACTATTTGAGCCTGACTTTAATCCCCGAACCTCTTTTCAGAAAGCAAACAAGAATTTTTCGGGACCTTTTTGTTAATTATTGGTGAATAATTAGTTATGAACATGACCAATAAACAAACGTTAACGAACCTGTCCCATAATGAAAAGCCTAAATCTACTTGTATCTACTATAATTCTTGCCTTTGCGTTTCAATTTCAGGTGAATGCACAGTCTGTCAACTTGAGTGAAACGCTGAAGGAACACTTTAACGAAACTGTTCAGGCCGTGAAAGCCACCGACAATGCGGAAGAGCAGCGAATCCTACTGAACGATTCCTTTGAACGGATGATCGAAGCGGTTGACCGAATTGAGAAGGCTGCGGAATGGGATCAGGATGAAAAAGATCAGCTCTACTCTCTGAAAGGCAGTATTCAGGACAGAATGAATGAACTGAATGGTGAAGATGGATATGATGAAGTGGTGGATGAGGATCTCCTCGACTTTTCCGACTACTCACAGCAGATGATGGAACAAGCGAACCGAAATATCACCCTTAGCCTCACAACTGCACTCTTAATTGTTATCATTCTGCTACTGCTCTGATAGCTTCAGATAATCATATAGATTTAACATGACCATCCGCAAACGGATCCGGCCGGAAAGAGCCGTGAGCCTTACACTGTTAGTATCGCTTCTGCTCATTCTGGCCGGGTGCGGATCGGTTTCTGTTCTTGAGGACACTCCGGAGAGCGATCTCGCTGCACCCCCGGACTATACCCTCATTTTCTATATACACGGAGACGGAGACTACCTATTCCATTTTGGTGATGGAACCCCGGCCGAAGCAGGCGATATGACCATAACCCGAGCCAAAGATATTGCGGAGAGCGCATTATCCGGTGAGGTGATCATCTATTATCAGAAGCCGCGACGCTCATTTCTCGGTCTCTTCCCTCGCCGAAGCAACGAGATGTTCCGATACAACCGCGGAGAACTACAGGAGCACCTGAAGTACCGCCACCACAGCGATGATCACTTCCTTAGTCGCGAGGCAGAACTCTACCATCAATACAGCCGAGATGAGAAAGCAGAGCGACCACACTATTTCCTCTATTTCGGCCATGAAATTCCCCAACTCCCGGAAACTGCTTACCACCAGTCGCTTCCCGCTGTTGAAGTTTATACCGACTCGTTCGCAGAAGGTATTCAACGTTTTCTTGGTAACGACAATGATCGTTTCAGAATGATTGTTCTCTCTACATGCAGCAATGGAACTCCAGCGATGGCGCAAGCCCTATACCCGTTGACAGATCTGCTTCTCGCTTCACCTCAAAACCTTCACCTCTCTTATATCGACCCGGAACCGATCCTTATCTTGGAGGAGAATCCTGGAATGGATGCACGAAAAGTAGCAGATGAAATCGCTGAGACCACATTTTTGCGGCTTTCGCGTAATATTCAGACTGTGATTACACTCGCCATTTATGACCTGGAGATTGTATCAAACTACATTGATGAACTATACCGGCTCAACCGTAGCCATGAAGAGGAGTCACCGCCGGCCATGCTTGAGGAGAACATTGACTGCGGAACCCTCCCATTTTTTGATGACTCCACCTTCCGTGATGGTGTTGATATACATTACAGGGCTCCACGGTTTGGCAGGCAGTCCGGAATTCAATCACACTCCGGGTGGGGTTGCAAGCCCTCTTTAAACCGCTAAATGCCGATTGCAACGCTATCCTTTTCTGCTCCTTTTTTCGTATCATAAGACCCAATTCTGAACCAATTTGACGTACTATGAAGCGACTGTTATCCTTGCCACTATTGTTGATTTTCCTACTTTCTGCCTGTGGAGAGAATGGGGAGCAACGAGATGTGCCACTCACCGACTATCCCAATTCACATCTGCTTCTCAGCGCCGGAGAGCTCCATGAGCTGTTGCAGTCTGACGAGGACTTTTTACTAATTGATGCCCGTGAAGAGCATGCCGACTCTCTGATTCCCGGAGCCGTACATTTTGCCGCGATCTCTGAACTAACAGATCCCGACCATCCCATTGAGAGTTTTCTGATTGGCCCCGATACCTTTCAGGAAAAAATGAGGGCAATTGGGCTGAGCAATGATGACCGTGTAATAATTTACGATGGTGGAAACGCCCTCTCTGCGGCACGACTCTTCTATGCGCTGGACTACTACGGTTTTGGTAACTCAGCCATCGTAAATGGTGGCCTTCAGGCTTGGATTGCGTATGGTTACGACATTGCTGACACACCCGCAGAGCGGAGTGAAGGAACATTCAGCTTCGATGTAAACGAAACAAAGAGTTGTGACATCACCTATGTAATGGAAGCGGCCAATGATCCGAACAAGGTAATTTTTGATGCGAGATCGGAAGATGAGTATTTGGGTAATGATGTAAGAGCAGATCGGGGAGGACATATCCCGAATGCGGTGAACCTGGAGTGGAGTGAGGTTTTGGAGCCCCAGGGAATTCCTTTCTTTAGATCGGCACAGGAGATCCGTGACCTCTACAGCTCACTCGGTATCACGCCAGACAAAGAGGTGATTCCTCATTGCCAGACCAATGTTCGTGGCTCTCACGCCTACTTTGCCCTGAGCCTGATGGGCTTCGATTCGGTTCGGCCATATGAGGGTTCCTGGTTTGAATATGGAAACGACCCCAATGCAATTATTCAGTAGATAAAAAACCGTTGATCAAAAAACTTTCCCCCTTATTCATCCTTTTTCCAATTCTGCTTTGGGTCGATAGCAGTCATGTTTTGGCTCAGGAAAGAGAGTACCGCACTCTTCCCAATATGGCCGGCCTTACAATGACCTACGATCGCTACGGAGAAGATCTGGAGCCGTGGCAGAGAGTAAAGGCAGAGTTCAGAAGATTTACAGACTACGGCCCTTTAATCGTAAACGGGTATGCCGGGCACAGGTTTGATATCACCGACTATCAGGGTGAATTTGAGTTCTGGCCCAACTTTGGCGAGAGCTGGTATGGACACCTTCAGTTAGGCATATCCGGCGGTGACCTCTTTCCAGACTATCGGGCAGGTGCGGAGTACTACCGCATTCTCCCGAAAGGGTGGGAGTCATCACTCGGACTGCGATACCTGAACTTTGGTGAAAACGATGCGCTATTGATCACCGGCTCGATCAGTAAATATGCCGGCGACTGGTTGCTGATTGCCCGACCCTTCTACTCACCACAGGAGAGTGGCTCATCCGTATCGCTGAACCTCACTGCGCGGCGCTATTTCGGCAATCCCAACACCTTTGCCACAATTATGGGCGGTTTTGGGTTCTCTCCCGATGAACAGCGGCTGGTTGAAGGGTTCGATGGAGAGAGCTTTCTCCGCTCACGTTTTATCTCGCTGGTTGGCAATCGCCTTTTTGCAGATCGATTTGAAATCTTTGGTGAACTCAAAGCCACAGATCAGGAGTTCCCATTCACAGACAACTTTGTTCGCATCTACACATTTGAAGTTGGCAGCCGAATCCGCTTTTAACCATTATTCCATGACAATTCATCAGCTCGAAAAGACCTGCAGAACGTTTATCCTGAATGGTACAGCTACCGATGCCGCACACGATATCGCCCATATAGAACGCGTAGTCGCTAACGCCAAAAAGTTACTGACCCACCTGGATGCCGATAAGGAGGTCACAATTGCAGCTGCCTGGCTCCACGATTGCGTGGTTCTCCCCAAGAATCATCCTGATCGAAAAAAAGCCTCCGTCTTGGCCGGACAAAAAGCAGAGCTCTTTCTGAAGAAAAAAGAGTTTCCTGCCGATAAGCTAAGTTCAGTGAAACACGCAATTGAGGCTCACAGTTATTCGGCAGGCATCAAACCCGAAACGGTTGAGGCAAAAATTGTACAGGACGCCGACAGGCTGGATGCCATCGGTGCCATTGGAATTGCAAGATGTATGATCGTTGGGGGTAAATTGGACAGGATACTCTACAGCCCGGACGATCCTTTTTGTGAATCACGAGAACCGGATGACTTGAAATATACCATTGATCACTTCTATTCGAAGCTTTTCAAATTACCGGGAACCATGAACACCGAAGCCGGAAAAAAGAGTGCCAAAGAGAGAGTCCGATACATGAGAGACTTCCTTGAACAGCTCAAAAACGAGATCGGCCGAAACTAAACCGACCCTATTGAATCTATATTCGATACGCACCAATCTGTTTTTATCGATTGTCATCTGTATTACTGCTCTGCTTTTACCATTTAAAAGCCATGCACAGTTAAGCAATGATTCTCCGGTTCCATTTTCAACAGACAGCACCAATATCACAGTCTGGAATGGCGAAGGATACTCCCCGCTATTCATTAAAGGAGTGAACCTCGGTGTAGCTGTGCCCGGCACATTTGCAGGTGAGCTTGCCGCTACCAGCGCCGACTACAGAAGATGGTTCGAGCTGATTCGTGAAGCGGGATTCAACACCATTCGTGTATACACGCTACACTTTCCACGCTTCTACAGGGAGCTCCGTCGATACAATCTGGAAAACCCAAACTATCCACTTTATCTGTTTCAAGGGGTGTGGCTCGAAGAGGAGATTGAGGGCTATAATGATAACCTATTTACTCTAACCGGTCAGTTCGAGCAAGAGATCCGTGAAAATGTACGGGCTGTTCATGGCGATGCATCAATTAGCACAAGACAGGGCAAGGCATATGGCACATTTGATGCCGATATCTCCCAATGGGTGATAGGCTACATCATCGGCAGGGAGATCCATCCGCCGGAAGTGATCGAAACGAATCAAGCCAACTCCGGGCAGAACTCGTTTAATGGCAATTACCTCTCTATCGATCAGACTGAAGCGACTGAAGCGTGGCTGACTGCACGAATGGACTTCCTGCTTACTTTTGAGATGGATCACTACAGCACTCAACGACCCATCTCCGTATCGAGCTGGCCAACACTTGATCCGCTCGATCACCCTTTTGAGGAGAATACATATGAAGTGAGCGCATCGATCGACTTCTCCGACATGGATCACAGCAGGGCAGAGGCTGGTTTTTTCATCTCATACCACGCTTATCCATACTATCCCAACTACATTAGCCGACACCCGGGTTATACGTCATTCCAAGACCATCTAGGGCAGAATAGCTATCTGGGTTATCTTACACGTCTCAAGGAACACTACAGCAGATTCCCGTTGATTATAGCTGAATTTGGAGGGACTTCCAGCTGGGGTGTCGCAAAGTATGCCCATAGTGGTATTCATCATGGCGGATATCCCGAAGATGAACAGGGTAAAAACAATATCCGAATGCTCAAGAATATCCATCAGGCAGGAGGCGGAGGAGGCATCCAGTTCTCCTGGATAGATGAGTGGTTTAAACAGACCTGGATTACCAATCCCTTTGACTTCGACATTAACCGCCGCGTGCTCTGGCACAACGTTACCGCCGCAGAACAGAATTATGGATTGATTGGCTTCCGATCGCCTGAACGTGAGCCAATACTGCGGGAGGAGTTTGGTGAAGATGATCCTATAAAAAGTGTTTGGAAAGATGCGGGTTATGCCTATTTCAAAATGCAGCTCGACATAGATCGGCATATCGCCGAAGATGATACCATCTGGATCTCGCTGGACACCTACGACGCCGATCTCGGAGAGTCGATGCTGCCGAATGGAGAGGTTGTGGAAAACAGGGCCGAGTTTGCCCTGATGATCACCAACTACAGCGCAAAGCTCTACGTAACTCAGGCGTACGATCTCTTTGGTATCTGGCACGGCTCCTCCTCACCCGAACAACTCTATCGATCAGCACCCACAGATGGTGCACCCTGGAGGCTTGTGAGATGGAAAAACGATGCCAATGATGAAGAGGCGCAGGATATCGGACAGCTTGGGGTCCATCGCCTCAATTTGCCCAAAAAGAGTACAGATGCCGTTTCACTCTACAATGACCGCATCGAAATAAGGCTGCCATGGTCTCTGCTTCAGTTTACCGATCCCTCCCGGCTTGAGGTGATGCATGATGACCGATCTGTTCCCGAAACCATCACCCGAACATCGGATGGTATCGCAATTGGAATCTTCTACAACGATTTCTCCGCAGAAACATCGGACCGTTTTCTGTGGGATGAGTGGAACACAGTTGAACACGAAGAATTTCGCAAACAGAGTTACTTTGTGATGAAAGAGGAGCTTCCAACCCTGCCTGGCAACCCGATTGCCGTTACGGACTTTTACCGCGTTGGGCTGGATGGGATCAATCATATCGCTGCAGAAGATGGTGTTTTGGCCAACGATCTCTCACCGGGCGGTTCGCAAATGGAGGCTGTTTTGATTGATCCGGCCTCTAACGGACTGGTTCAGCTCAATCCTGACGGGAGCTTTTCATACGTTGCCAACACCGGTTTTACCGGAGAGGACTCGTTCAGATATCAGGTTATAGCCGGTGGACATCGATCAGAGCCGGTTCATGTTCACCTTACGGTTGATGGTACACCTGTGGGCGGTGGGTTTGTCTCCCTATATCCCAATCCGAGCAGTTCGAGATTCACCATTCGCTCCTCATCGGTTATAGACCGGGTTGAGATCTTCAATATTGCCGGCCAGAGAGTTTATCTACAGGATGTAAACTCCACACAGGCCGCTATTTCCATTCCTTCGGCGCCTTCGGGAGTCTATTTTGCACGGATCTACTCCGGCAATGATTATCAGATCAAGAAATTTATGATCGTACGATAGCTCACTGTCAGGTTCAACAGCCTATTAAACCAGAAGCCAGGCAAGTATCTGAGCAGCAACAAGCCCTGTAATACCCATCAGCAGGGTGGCAACGGTGTGTGTTTTCAGAGCGGTTGATGTCTCCATACCTGAGAACTTTGCCACAACCCAGAAGTAGCTGTCGTTCACGTGCGATACCGTCAGCGACCCGGCCCCAATCGCCAGTACCGCCAGTGCTTTTCCGTTTACTGAGTCGAGTCCCAATGGCTCAATCAGTGGCGCACAGATTGCCGCTGCCGTTATGATGGCTACAGTAGAGGAGCCCTGGGCCGTCTTCAGAAACGCGGCAATCAGGAATGGAATCAATACCCCAAAGCTTCCGGCTGATGCAAACCCCTCCGCAAAATCAGCCAGATCGGTCTCTCGCAAAACGGCTCCGAATGCTCCTCCGGCGCCGGTAATCAGGATGATGATACCCGCCTTTTTCAGCGCCTCCTCCAGCCACTTGTTTTGTATCCGTTTCTTGCCGTTACCCACCATCATGAAAGCGATCACGACCCCGGCGAGAAGAGCGATCACCGGATCACCCAAAAAGATCAACAGGGATTGAAAGCTCCCATCACCAAATGGTGAGGTTGGATATTCAGCAACCGACTTCAACGCAATCAAAAAGATTGGGGTCAAAATGGGGGCAATTGCAATGGAGAACCGGGGTGGATTTTCAGGTCTTTCAACTTCATCATTGAACAGGCCCGGACTAATATCAAATCGGCTACACCAGACTCTGGCGAAGATCAGCGCGGTTATCATCACCGGGATCGATACAAGCAGCCCCAGCAACAAGACTCTTCCGATATCCGCTTCCAGGGTGGCAGCAGCTGCCAGCGGGCCGGGTGTTGGGGGTACAAAGACATGCGTGGCATAGAGCCCCGAGGCAAGCGCCACGGCCAGTACAGCCATTGAGATTTTGGTTCGTTTGCCAATCGCCCTCATGAGTGAGGAGAGCACAATGAATCCGGAATCACAAAAGACCGGTATGGAGACGATATAGCCGGTAACACCCATCGCTTCCGGAGATCGCTTCCCTCCAACCCACTTTAGAATATTTTCGGCGAGAACTTTAGCGCCACCGCTCCGATCCAGATATTCACCAATAATGGTACCGGCTGCAATCACGATTCCGATGCTCTGCAGGGTGGCTCCGAATCCTCCTGTTAACGCTCCGAGGATATCAGCACCTGCTACACCGGCTAAAAATCCGATCAGTATGGCGCCGGTCAAAAGGGCCAGAAAGGGGTGTAGCTTGAGCCTCACCGTCATCCAGACAATAAGGGCAACCACAAGGAGTAACCAGAGGAATACAGCCATTGCTCAGAGCGGGTGAGTTCTTAGGTTTTGCGCTCTCAGTATAGGATATTCGACCTTAACCTTCCACAGGGAGTAGGGGATGCGGTTTACTACCTCTTTTAACTGCTAACCGATGAGGTAACTCGTTCACGTATTTGACTGGCCGGAAGAGATATTGTAAAACGAGTCCACTCGCCGGGTACAGACTCGCAACTAATTGTCCCGTTCTGCTTTTCAGTAAAATCTTTACAGATCGCAAGTCCAAGCCCGGTTCCCACCTCACCCATGGTTCCCACGCTGGTTTTGCTGAACGATTTGAAAATCTCCTTCTGGGCATCTTCACTGATACCAATTCCATTATCCTCCACCGAGATCATTGTTTGATCACCATATCTCTCCGTTTTAATCGTAACACGACCACCATCATCTACATATTTAACGGCATTGGAGAGCAGGTTTCTCAATGTTACCTTCATCATATCAGGATCGGCCAGAGCGCCGGCATCCGGGCTAAGTTCTTTAATAAATTCAACACTCTTTCCCCCCATTTGATCGGCCACTTCATCAACCAGACTGGAGGCAAGCCCTGAAAGGTCTGTACTTTTAAGCTCCGGTTTAATCCCCTCCATTTGACTCTGGGCCCACTGGAGATAGTTGCCGAGTGTGGTTATACCCTGATTGAGCTGGCGGTCTACCTGTTTTAGTAGCTGATCCAGATCTTCATGATTTAAAGCACCTTCCCGAATTAAGAATACCACACCCTGAAGCTGAGAGAGTGGTTTCCTCAGATCGTGCGATAAGATCGAGAGAATTTTGTCTTTTTCAAGATTGACCTCTTCCAGCTCTCTCTTTTTCTCTGCCAGTAGTCGGTTTGCCCGTTTTTCCTTTCGTGTAAGCCAGATAAACCCTACAAGTGCCAGAGCCGTTACAATCAGAAGCAGAACAAAAGCGATTATCACATTACGCTGATGCGCCATGGTGGCCTCCGCCAGTTCACGGTTTTCCCGCTCCATCCGAAGATTCAGAAGCGACTCTTGCCTCGCAAGTGCCTCTTCACGATTTGTTTCATACTGCTCCTCCCTCAACTCCATGTAACTCTTCAGGTAGCTGTATGCCTGTGCCGTATCACCAATTGCTTCGTATGCAGTAGAGAGTTTCTGCATTAAAGTGGCTGACATACTCCGGCTCTCTGCTTTCTCTGCAAGCTCAAGCGAATTAAGAAAAAGAGGAATTGCTTCTTCGTGTTGGTCCGTCAATACATGCAGATCAGCAAGCCCGGAGTAGTTAAACATAATTCCCTGATCGACACCGAGCTCCCGGCTACCCTGCAGCGACTGCTCGTAGTAGGTTCGGGCTTGTTCATAATCTCCCATATCCTGATAGACATTGCCCATATTGTATCTGGCCTGAATAGGCACAATTGGGTTCCCAACCTCTTCTGCCAGTTCGATCGCCTGTCTGTAACTTGCCAAAGCTTCATCATATCGATCAAATGTTCGATAGAAGACCCCGAAATTTAATGCCACACTCATCTTATATCGGACATTTCCGATCGCATTGGTAATTTCGGATGCTTTGGTGAGATAACGCTCTGCCAGCTCTTCATTTCGCTCATCCGTGTTGATATACCCTAAATTCTCATAAGCCACAGCCATTGTAAGCGAGTCTTCCATCTCCTCAGCCATCTCCAGGCTCAAAAGGTAGTTTTCTATCGACTGATGGGCGTCACCGAGATTGCTGTAGGTCGACGCCATGTTCTGTCGGATCCCCGCAATCATTCGCCTGTTATCTGTCTCTTCAGCCAGCTCAAGGGCAGCTGCATACACTTTCAGTGCCGCTTCATATTCACCACTGTACATATGGCCGATACCAATAAGGTTACCGAGAGAGGCACCTCTTGATGTTCCTGAAAGCTCCCTGAAAGGTCTCTGCAGTTCATTTATCATCTCGCTGTAGTAGCCCTTGGTTGAGTAGTAGTTACCAAGATTTCCGTAAGCGTAGGCCTTGCCCTCATCATCACCAATACTTTCAGCGATAGATAGTGCTTCATCGATGAGCTCCCTGGCCTCATCCAGCTCACCGGCATCGATCAGATCTGCCGCTTCATCATTGAGCCTGAGCACATTTTCCGGGCTGCTGCGATCCTGTTCCTGAATGCTGAGAACATCCATTTCTTCAATTGGCAGGGAGATTGTACCCGCAAACACAAATTGTAATGAAACAAAGAGAGAGAGCACATAAGAGCCGACCCAGGTGTAATATTATACACCGGAACAGTGAAAAAAATTGTTCCATTATCTGCAAATGAAGTTGAAGAGCTCAGTGGGTGTTACAGCTTTGTAAAGTATCGCACCATACTTAAAATAATTTCATTCTTCCTGATTGCCAAGCTGATCTGCACCAAATTCAAGCAATTTAGAAGTTGTCTCAAGAAATCGTTCTCCAAGAATAGCAGCTAACTCTTTATCGGCTTTGCGATATAATTTCTTAATCTCCGTGATTTTGCCATTACCACCTTTTGTAAGCTTTACGGTAACGGTCTTACCGCTTCGATTCTTCTCTACAAATTTTCTTTTTTCCAGTTTCGAAATGAAACGTGTAATTGTAGAGGGTGCGAGCATCATTTCATCTGCCAGCTCCTTCTGTGTGCAATCTTTCTTCTTATGAATATAGAGAAGAAGTTCCACGTATGATGTAGTCAGGTTTAGACTTCTGAATACATTGTCATAGTGACGGCTGATCTCTCTGCTGAATGCATTTGCACTGGTATACATGGCGGGCTCCTCTGTTTATTGTATATACAACCATATGTTGCTCATTCCTGAAGAGATAATCAACCTCAGAACTTCATTTTTAACTCTTTAATGCCGATCTTGACTCATTCGACAAAAAGCACCCCTTATTAAGTATGTACAGAGTACAGCTAAGCAACTTTGAAGGCCCCCTCGACCTGCTTCTATTTTTTATAAAGCGGGATGAGCTCAATATCTACGATATACCCATTTCGCACATCACGCATGAGTTTCTGGACTACATCCGCCTGATGGAGGAGTTGGATCTGGATGTGGCGAGTGAATTTATCTATATGGCAAGTCTGCTCATGTCGATTAAGGCCCGAATGATGCTCCCTCGTGAAAATGAGGATGAAGATGAACTCGATGAAGGTGACCCGAGATATGAGCTGGTTCAGAAACTGCTTGAATACAAACGCTACAAGGAGATGGCAGAAAAACTCTCCATCATTGATGAAGAGACCCAGCAGAAATATTTTCGCGGATACCTTGAAGAGGATGATGTGGATGCACAGGCAAGTGGAGAAGCGTTAAAGGACGTTACGTTATTCGACCTGATGGCCGCCTTTCGGAAGGTGCTCGCCGATATCAAGCGACAGAATGTGGTCCATAAAGTAGAAAAGGTGAAACTCACCGTAGAGCAGCAGGCAGAGTATGTGCTTGAACAGCTTCAGAAAAGAGGGCGAACCTCTTTTTACGACTTCTGCCTGGAACTGAAGCAGCGAACAGCCATTGTTGTGACATTTCTTGCCGTACTCGAGATGCTAAAGGAGCAGCAACTCAGAATTTTTATCGACGAAGATGACCCTACCAATTTCCATATCGATCTGGTACCGGTTGATGAGATCATAGGGACAGAAAAAAAACCTTTCAAATCAGAATTCAAATGAGACGAACCCTATTTCTTGGACTGCTCTTTCTGGCGGGTTGTGCATCCACATCAGACCTCACAGAGATCACCTCTTCCGAAACGCTTCTAAACTACAGCGATGAGATCACTTCAGACTTCCTGCAAACACACCTCGAAGTGATTGCACACGACTCTCTGGAAGGGCGCTTTTCAGGAATGAGAGGACAGAAGATTGCAGCAGATTATCTGGCCGATTTCTACCGCGATCTCGGTATCTCACCAAAGGGTGATGACGGAACCTACTTTCAGCATTTTGACCTCAACGCAGACTACACAGACAGCCTGGTCTACAGAACGTTCCGGATTGAAAATGGAGATACCCTGGCCATAAATCACACTGTTGAGTCGGGTAGTTCAAGCGGTGAATACTTCCGTCTTTTCGGAGGAGCCAACCCGCAACGGGGCGATGTTGTCTTTGCAGGTTTTGGGCTGAATGACCCTGAAAGAGATGTTTATCATCTTGATGCTGATGGACTCGATCTTAAAGATCGCTGGGTGATGATCTTTGAAGATATACCGTATGTAACAGAAGAGGGCGATACGCTGGTCAATCCAAACATCACCAGCAACAGCAGGCTTCGCTCTATTCTTGTTGATAAAGATGCAGCCGGAATTCTGCTTGTTTCCGGGTACTCTTCGGAGGAGTATCAGGAGTTGGCAGAAATCAGCTCCATGCTGATGACCAATCCATCTAATATCAGCCTGGCTTATCGTGATGAACAGCAGAGAACCCCGGGTTTTCCTAAGGCTTTCCTTCAGATCAGCCCTGAAATGGCAGCAAACATGCTCGGGCTGGATTCTGAAGAGAGACTTGAAGAGAAGCGGATTACACTTAAAGACGAAATCACAACATTCCGTCCGCGGGAAACATCCTATTTTCTCGACTACACTCCATACGACGGATCCGGCACGCTCGAAACGGAAAATGTGATCGCCTACATGGAAGGAGCGGATCCCGAGCTCAGGGATGAAGTACTCGTTCTTGTGGCTCATTACGACCACATTGGGATTACACAGCCCGACGAGACCGGCGATATGATTAACAACGGAGCTGATGATAACGGCAGCGGTACGGTTGCATTGATGGCAATCGCCAACGCCCTTCAAAAGGCCTCCAATGATGGATACCGGCCAAAGCGGAGTATCCTATTTCTCCATGTATCGGCAGAGGAGCTGGGGCTACTGGGTTCAAGATACTATTCGGATCACCCGGTGATACCTATCGAGCAGACCGTTGCCAGCTTTAACGCTGATATGATCGGAAGGAGTGATCCTGAAAATATCGAGCGGGGTGATACGGATTACGTATACCTGATCGGCGGAGAGATCATCTCATCCGGGCTCGATAGCCTGGTTACGCACGCCAACAGTCAAACCGTTGATATGCGCCTCGACCGACGCTACAACGACCTTCAGGATCGAAATCAGTTCTATCGGCGAAGTGACCACTGGAACTTTGGCCGGCTTGGCGTTCCCTTCGTTTTCTTCTTCACCGGCGTTCACGAAGATTACCACGCACCATCCGACACAGTGGACAAGATCGACTTTGAAAAGCTCACAAGAGTCACTCGTCTGATCTTTGCTTCCTCTATTGAGGTGATGAACTACGAAGGTCGCCCCGTAGTGGATAATCAGGAGTTTATCGAGATTACGCGTCAGCTTCCCAGATAGGAGACAAGATTGCTGCGCCCGTTTATCGTCCGTTCAGAACAAAGGCCGCCCAATATCTCGGGGCGGCTGTCTCAGGATTTGAGATAAGTTCCAGCTTCGCCTCCCTTATCGATCTGCCGTAGCTGTTTCCATCCAGAATCTGGCCGTAAAAATTGATCATCAGTCTTGATGTAGGCTGATCGCTCACCCTCCACATCGAAACAACCAGATTGGATGCTCCTGCGTAGAAGAACGCACGACTAAAACCGATCAACCCTTCACCCCGACGGACGGCACCAAGGCCGGTGTCGCAAGCGCTAAGCACCACCAGATCGGCATTCATCTGCATGTTGTAGATATCGTTCAGGTAGATAACGCCGTCTGAATAGTCGGAACCGGAATGTAACGCAATTCCTGAGAGAGCGGGATTCTCCTCATTCACAAAAGCGTGTGTAGCAAAATGTATAAAACTGTAATCCTCAAGGGAACCACTCATCATCCGCGTCTTTGTGGCACGGCGATCGACCAGCACTTCCGTCTTCTGGGGAAAGAAAAAATCCCTGAATGTTCTTCTTTGGCTGAAGAGGTCTGAAATCTCCTTTGTTTCATAGCTGGAGAGCGGCAGAGGAGAAAAACCGGTAAAGTAACGTTCAAGGCCGGAATCCTCATCCACATCTGCACTCTCATCGTAAAAGGGTGCCAGCCCAAGAAAGTTACGGGCTTCGGGAGAACGACGCTTTTGCGTTGAATTGAGTACGGTTGCCGAGGATGCATACTGTATTTTGAAATCATTAACCAAAAACGGCATTCGGTGGTATGCAACCGATCCGGCTGTCTCTTCGGTCAAAAGTGACTCAAATGGGAGGTAGTGAAGTGCCTGATCGGGAAATATTGTAAGGGATCTTCCCCGAATCAGACCGGAGACCGGCTCAATCAACGTATGATAGAGTCTATAAGCGACCTCAGAATAACTTTCAGTATCTCCATCAATAATGCTTTGCCTCAGCTTGTCGACCTCTTCAGAGATACCACTCTGATCGCCAAGGTTTTTCACCGTAAAACTGTTCTTCCGAACCACAATTGCATAGAGATTTTCTGTACCAAACGCATAGGAGAGCACCGTCTCATTGCTTGCAATAAACTCCTGCAGGTCTCGCCTTGGTAAAATTTGTCTTTGATACTTCAGTTCGTGGTATTCGGGGTATTGCTGCTCCAGCGATTGTGTAAACTCCCTCAATTCGCGCTGTGCCCTGAAAAGTGAGTCTCTGTAGAGATTCACCACCTCTTCATCACCGTCGATCCCCTTATCGAGCTCCAGATTGAGCCTTTGAAGGTGACTGGCAACCTCAGCATTAAGATCCCGCTCACTCTGCAGAATATCATCCGGAACCCCGGCAAAGTCACGGGCTTCTAAATCCTGAAGCAGGTCGAGTGCAACCCGGGAACGGCTCGTTTCTGAATATTCGTAGAATAGGTTGGACCACATTGAATCACCTGTCTCTTCATATAGCCGGTAGATCACATCCATTGCACCACCGTAGATCTCATAGTTTTGATCCACCAGATTCAGCTTGGACGCTTCACTCTGAAACTGCGTCTGAAGATGGTCGATCGTGCGGTTCGCTATATCATAAAGATAGAGTGCCTCTACCAGATACTCCTGGTTGCCATCTTCTTCGTAGAATTGCTTGAGAACCGAAGTGATTCGTTTTAAGGTTTCGATTAATCTGAGTGGATAGGTTACATCTTCAATGTCAACACCCAGTTGCCTGATCGGAACTCCTTCATCAGACATACCTTCAACTTCAGGGTCATAGTCACGACCTGTGACCGCGGTAAAAACAGCTTCATAGTAATTGAGCGCAAGCTGTAATTCGCCCTCCTCCATGTAGGTATCACCAATAGCTGTATAGATTTCCAGCAGATCCGGATGCTCTTCTCCCAGGCGGTTTAACACGATCTCCTCAGCACGGCTAAGTACACTGCGTGCATCATCCATCATTTCAAGTTGCATATACAACCGGGAAAGCTGAACCTTCGGATCTACCAGGGATGGGTGATCATCTCCATAAACATTATTGCGTACCTCGATTGAGAGTTTATAATTCACTTCTGCACGCTCTAATTCTCCTCTCTGCATATAGACCGATGCAAGGTTATTATACCCAATAGCCGTATCACGGTGGTCGCTCCCAAGTGTTTGCTCTTTTATTCTTTGGGCATTTTCGAGCATTTCGGTGGCCCTTTCCAGATCTCCAAGCTGGATGTATGAGAGACCTGCATTGTTGTATCCAGCGGCTACCAGGCTATTCTCTTCTCCATGGACCTGCCTGAAAACAAGGGCTGTCTGCTCAAAATAGTCTGCGGCCGTTCCATAATCTCCAATACCGTAGTAAACAGACCCGAGACTGTTATAGACCAAACCCATCTCCCTGTGGTTTTCACCATACGCATCTTTTACGAGCTGCTCATTTGTGAGGTAGTGCCTCATCGCATCATCAAGCCTTCCGAGACGGCGGTAGGAGATTCCCATGTTATTGTAGGCCATTGTTAAAACCCGGTAGATTTCGTAATCCCGTTCCAGGTTCTCAACCTCTTCAATTCCCTTCTTGTATCGATCAATGGCACTCCTGTAATCACCCTTCAGATCATCAACATAACCTCGCGCCACAAAGGCTTTTGCTTTAATTGTACCTTCAACTGAAAACTGTTCAGCATGCTCTACAGCTTTATCTGCCCATCGGTCAGCGTTCTCTATTTCCGATCGGTCGGTATAGGTATAGGCGATCTGCACATAGAGATTGATGATAGCCGGATCGTCTTCCTCCAAAATTTCGTCAGCCAGATCTGCCGCACTTAGAAGAAGTTCTTCAGCCTCGTCATACTCTCTGTCATTCCTTTTAAAAAACCCAACATATGTCAGTGTGCCAATACAGGCAGAAAAGTACTCACTTTCGCAGATTTCATCCCGAATAGATGTGAGGATCTCACGAGACTCAGCATATTCTGTTTTATAGAAGTGGTCAACTGCTTTTTCGAATTGCTGTTGCAGGTTCCCATTATCCTGTGCAGAGAGATCTTTCACAATGAGAGATGCAGGTACTAATGTCCAAACAAGGAGCAGCAAAAATTGCCGGACATAGGAATCTTTCAGAGTTTGAACACACAAAGAGTTGAGCATACGATATGTTTTTTAAGACACAGCATGTTAACGAACGCTATTCAGATTGTAAAGCTGCTTCTAACCGCCAAAAAGGGCATTCACAAATGAATCCCGGTCAAAGATCTGCAAATCTTCGATCTGTTCACCAACGCCAATATACTTGACGGGGACACTAAGTTCGTTAGAGATACCGATCACAATCCCACCCTTGGCTGTACCATCCAGTTTGGTAAGAATCAGACCGGTCACATCCACTACATCGGTGAATGCCTTGGCCTGCTGCATTGCATTCTGTCCTGTTGATGCATCCAGAACGAGAAGTATTTCGTGCGGAGCACCATCGGTGACCTTGCCCATCACCCGCTTGATTTTACCTAGTTCTTCCATCAGCGACTTCTTATTGTGAAGACGGCCTGCGGTATCGACAAGTGCAATATCGGCACCCTTCGACTTGGCAGAAGAGACGGTATCGAATGCAACGGCAGCGGGATCTGCGTTCTGCCCCTGTTGCACAATGGGTACACCCGCTCGTTCACTCCAGATTTTCAACTGATCGACAGCGGCTGCGCGAAATGTATCGGCAGCACCAAGAACTACATTTTTGCCTGCTCTTTTGTAGAGGTGAGCAAGTTTTCCGATGCTTGTAGTCTTACCCACTCCGTTCACCCCAACCACCATTACAACATGAGGTTTATGAGTAAAATCGGCATCAAATTCAGCTGGCTGATCGGGCGAATTTTCTTTCAACAAAGCCGCAATCTCTTCCCTGAGCATTTTTTGAAGCTCATTTTCGGTTACATACTTATCCCTTGCAACCCGCTTCTCAATTCTATTAATAATCTCTATGGTAGTCTTCACACCAACATCTGAAGAGATCAACGCATCTTCGAGATCATCCAGCGTGGCATCATCGACGCTGTCTTTTCCTGCAATCGACTTACCAATTTTATTAAGAAGTCCGTCACGGCTCTTCTCAACACCTTTTTCAAGTTTTTCTTTCTTCTTTAAACCAAGTTTTTCTAGCCAGCTCATTTATCTTCTATTCGCAATTAATTGAAATCAGCACCATTTATGATCTTATAATATCGCCTCTTATACTCAATAAAGGAAACAACCATGACTACGGCAGAGACGATCATCAAATAGGTCTGTGTAATTTCTGCTTCCGGAAAAAAGAAGACAGAGATCCAGTAGAGAGCCATAATATTAACAGATACTTTTCCGGACATTATTGACATCGCAACTTTCCCCCTTTTGCGTTTTATGTGCGCAGAACCCGCCATAATGAGCAGATCCCTGACTACACCCAGAAAAAAGTACCAGAGCGGAATCCAGCCCAGAACAACGGTGTAGAGAAACAGAAAGAAGGCCATCACTTTGTCGGCAACCGGGTCGAGCACTTTCCCCAGTTCGGAGATCTCATTTCTCCACCTCGCTACCAGTCCGTCCAGGTAGTCGGAAATGGCCCCATATAGGATAAGCCCCCAGATCCACGCATTAACTTCATAGTTGTTATGAATGTGGATCCAAATGATCGGAAAGACAACAAGTACCCGGGAAAAAGAGATTAGGTTTGACCAAGTGAATATGTCATCCCGAACCAATACCTTCTTACCGTCAATGTTAGCAGCTTCTCTCATTTGAAATTTTCTGTTGAAATTGACCCGTTTAAAATACGTTTTTTCAAAGAGTAATAAACAGTTAAAGAGAAATATGAATAAACCATCACCTGAAGATCAGCTTAGAGAGACAACGATTGAATCTGAAAAAGTATACGATGGAAAACTTCTTCAGGTCTATTTCGACAAGGTTCAGCTTCCTGATGGATCTGAATCGGCCAGAGACTGGATCAAACACCCGGGTGCTAGTGCAATAGTGCCTGTATTTGAAGATGGTTCAATTATGCTAGTAAAACAGTTTCGCTACCCGCCCAGGGAGCTTTTTATAGAGGTTCCTGCCGGTAAACTGGATGATGGTGAGTTGCCAGAAGTTACCGCACGGCGCGAATTATCAGAAGAGAGCGGACTCACTTGCAGTAATCTCACGCACACAGGGTCCTTCTATCCGGCCATTGGGTATGCAGATGAGCTGATCCATATCTACGCCGCCTGGGGACTTAAAATGGAGGAGAAGAGTTCCGATGATGATGAATTTCTACTCAATTATCGCATTCCCTTTTCAGAAGCACTCAACATGATTGAGAGCGGAGAAATCCATGACGGCAAAACAATCTGTGCGCTTACTAAAACATTTCTTTGGTGGAGAAAACACGGTCCTTTTGAGATCAATTTTGGATAACCGATTCAGGTTATCCTTTTTTGATAATGCCTTCTTCTACTGCCAGGGTGTAGAGTGATTCGTGTAATTTATCACCACCCTCAAGATCACCTCGCCCAACCAGGCTGGAAATCTCATCTCCCGTTAGCATGAGAATGCATCCACTATCCCTAAACTCCGCATCAAAATTTCTAGGATCAACCAATCGCAATTTGTTAACATCGATTCCATCGGGACTGATTTTCAGATCCACAAGGCAGTAGAAATGATCTTCAGGCTCTTCACCAAATTCAATTACCTGTAGTGAGGTTTGCTTTAGCTTCATAATCTTCTTTTTTCAAACTCTGTTTTGATGATCAGTTTTTTTAAAAATAGTGCTATTGGGTGTACCGCTCCAGGAAATCCCGCGCCTTTACAAGTTCAATAATCTCACCCGACTCAGAATCTTTGATCTCTACCTGGAACAGACTGATGATCGCCTGGTTCTTGAGGCATTCGAGAGTCTCTTCAATGGTCTCACATATTTCGGTTTCACTGACCAGGTCATTTACTCCCTGAACTACATAGATCAATTCCTGTTCTTTTCTCTCCCTCTTTTTCTTACCGGTCGATTTGTTGCTTTCCGGCTCCTCACTGCCGGATTCATCAAAATACTCCTTGATCGCCTCTTCAGTGACATACCACTGAACACCCAGCTTTCGCCCCCTAAGCCGGCCTTCCCGCAAATAAGCACGAAGCGTCATTTTACTGACACCAAGTAGTTCATGCAGATCATCTACAGAGTAGAGTGTTAAGGAGCCTATTTTTCTTGGCATGTCGTATTTTTTTACTCTTATATAGTTTATAATTGATGGCTCTTAATATATCAAAATATTACATTAGTTATATATTGATATCACATGCTGAATCTCTTTTGGATTGAATACCCTAACTGCCCTATATTAGTAGCGATTGATTATTCAAAAAGCTCTTCTTGATCAATACACCTGCCCATCTTCTGAAAAAAATTTATTCTTTCGGATAACCATATCCAGCCCACACTTAATTGGTTCTATAAATTTGGTATCTGTTTTTACCACAATGGGCACGAAGTAAAAAAAGAACTCAGAAGTGAAATTTCTGAAATCTTGACCTCCCTTGAGCTAACATCATTGATGTTTCCGGTTGATATCTGATTTACGGAACCTATAAATGGTTTGGAGCGTATTTAACCGCGGCGGTCACGAAGAAGGCGCGGCGAGCGCTGAGGACATTATCAAAAAAAATTCGCCACCTATAATCTATTTGCCCTCCAATATTCCTGTTCTAGCATTTGTGCCCAAATGCCTCCTATCCTAAGCCCTGAAAGGGCACTCCAACACAGTCCGTAGCAATTGGCATTAATGGAATGCTCTTGTCCCGCTAAGGACAATATATGGGTAGAAAAACAATGAGCACAACCATACCAGCGCCGAGTAGTGGTTATTGAAAAGGAAAGAGATTTACCTAGGCGCAAGTGGGATGGAATCAGTAAGGAGATTTTCGAGTGAAAGTGGCGTTCCCCGTAACCATCAATGCTCCGGTTACATTTTATGCCCCCCTAATCCAGCCACCCCTTTATCCCCTCCTCGACGGTTCAGGGCAGGCTCTTGGAAAGGAGGGGAATTCTACTCATATCTATAATCAATACTCACTTCGAGCTTTCAGCATCAATCTTACCGATCCTCAACGATTCAACAGTTCTACAATTCAACACCTTCTCCCTTTCAACTCACCACTCACGACGTCTGTGTTGCAGGAACAGCCTCTTCAGAAGAAGATGGCAGCCACTGCTCTTTTTTGGCAGCAATCCACTGCTTGGCATCATTCGCTGAGATATAGACTACCGGAATCAACACGAGTGTAATCAGTGTGGATGCGGTTAGACCGCCAATCACAACCCGGGCAAGTGAGGCCTGGATTTCACCACCGGCTCCCCAACCAAAAGAGAGGGGTAGAAGTCCAAGTACAGTTGTTAATGTAGTCATCAGAATCGGTCTTAAACGTAGCTTGCCTGATTTCACAACTGCCTCAAGTACATTCATTTCCTTGTCACGCCTCATCAGGTTGATATAATCCACCAGTACAATGGCGTTATTCACCACAATACCGATCAACATCATTACCCCCATGATGCTCTGCATGTTAAATGTAGTGCCCGTCAGTAGCATGGTCGGAATCACACCCACCACTGCCACAGGAACGGCAAACATCACGATCAGTGGATCGAGGAAACGTTCAAACTGTGCGGCCATTACCATATAGATAAGGGCGATCGCCATCAGAATGGAGATCAGGAAATCGCGTTGTGCACGCTGCTGCTCTTCATATTCACCTCCGTAGACAATACTAAACCCCGCAGGTATCGCAAGATCGGCAAGCTCGGCCTGTATTTTCTCTACGGCATTTCCGAGCGGTACACCACTTTCCAGATTAGCAGAAATGTAGGTCACACGCTGCCCATTAATTCGATTGATAGACTCCGGACCACGGGAAGCTTCCTGATTAATCACAGTAGATACCGGAACCACCTCTCCATCAGCTGATCTAACGGAGATGTTATCCAGGTCAAGTGTACTCATGCGGTCGCCCTGCTGCAGCCGAACACGAATATCAAATTCATCACCGCCTTCACGGAACACGCCTGCATTAACTCCACCTACGTTGGCCTGAATTGCTTGTGCCACTTCCCGGCCTGAGAGGCCTAGTTCGGCAATCTTATCCCGGTCAAAAATGATATTTTGCTCAGGACGACCATCTTCACGATCTGATCGCACATCGCGAACTTCCGGTATTCGCTCCATCCGCTGCCGAATGTCATCGGCCAGCTCATCGGCAACATCAAGGTCGTAGCCTCGCAGCTGAAGCTGAACGGCTTCGTCACCGCCCGATCCGAATACACGTCTCAAAATCCACAGTCCACTTTGTGCACGAACCCTGAATGAACCACCCGGAATCGAACCTTCAAGCTGATTCCGAAGCTCATCGGCCAGGGCAAATGTACTAACTGTTCTCTCGGACGGATCCACCATATTAAGCTCAACCTGTGCACGGCCATTTCGTACATCGGTAGACAGATACTTCACTTCATCCATCGGCGCGATCTCTTCAACCTTTCTCTGAAGTTCCTTAAGGTATTCGTTCGCAATGGCAATATTCATCCCGTCTGACAGGAAGAAATCGATTCTCACCTCATCAGCTTCAGTTTGCGGCGCAAGCTCCGTCTCAATAAACCTCATTCCATAAAATGAGCCAGCAACAACAATAATTGTGAGCGAGAAGACTACAAATTTACGGTTGATTGCGACACGAAGCAGTCCACTATACTTATCCTCAACTTTCTCAAAATACTTCTGAAACCACCCTTTCTTATTATCAGTCTCAGGGCTGTCCGGTTTGATGGTCATAAATTTACTGGCCAACATCGGAACGAGCGTAAGTGCTACAAGCAGCGAACAGACAAGCGCGAATACAACTACAAGTGCCAGCTCTTGGAAGAGGGTACCCGTAATGGTCTGCATAAATACAACCGGCAGAAAGATCACCGATGTGGTAATCGTGGAGGCCACAATTGCCCCGCCAACCTCTTGTGTACCGGTCAGTGCGCTCTCCGAGAGAGATTTACCCTGACTTCTGAGCCGTACAATATTCTCCAGAACCACAATCGCATTATCAACAATGAGACCGATTCCCAGAGCGAGCCCCCCAAAACTCATTTGATTGAGTGTGAGGCCGGTAAAGTAGAGGAGCCCAAACGTGGCAATCACCGATACCGGTATTGCCAGTGCGATTATGAAGGTGGTAGACCCGTTTCTGAGGAAGAGGTAGAGAACAAATATCGCCAGTAGCGCCCCCCACATTGCTGCTTCCTGCACGTTACTGATCGATTCCTGAATAAAATCACTCTGATCCGTAACTACCAGCAGATTAATATCGTCTCTTTCGCTATTTATCCGCTCTATTTCACGATGGATGCCATGCGATACCTCCACCGTATTAGCACCGGTCTGTTTTCGAATTCCCATTCGAATCATAGGCTGGTCGTTAACAGCCACAACCCGACCTATATCACGATAGGCATCCTCCACATTGGCCACATCCCGAACCCGGACGGGCTGGCCGTCGATTCGGGTTATAATAGTCTCTGAGATCTGATCAATTGAAGTGAACTCCCCAAGCGTTCTCACATAGAGATCTGTGAAGCCATCTTTCACATTACCTCCGGGAAGCGTATTGTTTTCGGCCACAATAGCGCTCTGCACATCGGCAGCCGTTAAACCACTGGCCGCCAATCGATCCCGTTTTAGGTCAACCCTGATTTCACGATATACTCCTCCCCATACATCAATGGAGCCTACACCGGGAACTTGTTCTATTCTTTTGGAGATATCCCGCTCAAGTGTCCTCGTTAGTTCATCAAGAGGCCTTGTTGATTGGGCACCAAGTATTACAATAGGGGAGTCGTTGGGGTCAAACTTTCGAACCCTGGGAGCATCAGCTTCATCGGGCAAACTACGCCTGACTCGATCAAGAGCGGCCCGAATATCGTTAGCCGCCTCATCGAGGTTGGTATTTTGAGAGAAATTGAGTGTAACACGACTTCGGCCTTCTTCAGAGCTGGATGTAACTTCGTCCACGTTGGCAATTCCCGCCAGCGCATTCTCGATCTGGTCTGTGATGATGGTCTCTATCTCTTCCGGACCAACATTCGGATAGTCTGTAGTAACCGTTAATCTCGGAAACTCAATGGGTGGGAGAAGGTCCACCGGCAGATAGCGAAGTCCTGTAATCCCAAGTACAATTACGATGAGGTAAACCATCGCGGTTGCAATCGGGCGCTTAATCGAAGTCTCGGTTAATCCCATATCGAAAAGGTGCTATTATAGTTACACTGTTATTAAGAACCCTGGGCAACCCCATTGTTCATGATTTGCTGGAGCAGATCCTGAGGCTGCATATTCTGCATTGCCATAATCTGATTCCAGGTCATTGGGCGAATGCGGGCACTTTCACCTCCATCACGCTCAAGCAGATTCTGCCCTACGGTAACAACCCACTGGCCGCTTCGGATACCGGCAACTCCGGCCGCTTCACGCCCTCTTGCAATCACTTCAATTTCTACAAACTCTACATCGGTAGGGTTGCTTAATGTTGCCAATCCCTCGTCATTCTCTAATTCTTCCATCATCTCGGCTTCCATCCCAAAATTGGTTGCCACGTAGACACCGGTTTGCCCGGTTCTTGAATTTCTGTAGATGGCGCTGAGAGGAATAATTGTGGCCTGCTCACTTTCGCCATAGAGGATATCCACAGTCACAAACATTCCCGGCATCAGAAGCCTGTCTTCGTTATTGACATCAATTTCAGCTGTTGTACTGAAGCTACCGGCACCCAAAAATGGTGAAATCCTGGAAACTTCTCCCTTAAGAACAGTGTCAGGCAGGTTTTCAGAGAAAATTCGAACATTTTGACCGGTTCGGACATCACGCATCATTCGCTCGGTAAGGCTTACCGTAACTTTGGATCTTGAGAGATCCCCTATCGTTAAAATTCTGTTGCCTGTATTAGCCTGCATTCCCACTTCCGCATTACGTTGCCCAACGGTTCCACTTATGGGCGCTCTGATGTAGGTTTGCTCAAGTGCATCTTTCTGCTCTTCAACGCTCGACTCAGCCTGCTCCACCTGAGCCCGGGCAAGTTCATAACTAGCCTCTGCAGATTCCAGTTCAGCCTGAATCTGCTCCATTTCAAGTTCGCTTGTAAGGTCTCTCTCGGCAAGTATTCTCTGTCTTCTCATCTGAGACTCAACTTCACCAAGCGCTGCTCTTGCTTGTCTCATTTGAGCCTGATTAATTCTCAGGTTTGCTTCAGCCTGCCTTAATCGCTCTCTGTATTCATTGTCACGAAGTTTAATCAGCACATCTCCGCGCTCCACCTCCTGACCATTTTGAACAAATATCTCTTCAACCGGAGCAGATATCCTGGGGTAGATATCTACCTGATTTGAAGCGGTGGCAACTCCACTGAGCCTCTGCTCAAGAGGAAGGGACCCAAATTGAGCCTCTACAGCCTCAACTGCAGGTATATTATCGCTCCTTTGTGAGTTATCAACACTTTCATCGTCTCCGTTGCAGGAGTAGAGCAATAGCCCGAAAGCAAGAATTGTAATTATTTTAGCTGTTTTGATCATCTCTATTACTGTTTAAGGGGATGCGTGATACTAACGAAACCCATGCACTTGAATTCCCGAACTCGTGTTAAATATTTTAAAATGATGTCAACATTGGATTTTTTCTGTATGGCTTCAACAAATCATTTTGCCGCAATGTTCTCCAAACCTTGTTAAATGTTAAACTACCTATGTCGGCTTCTGTACTCTTGTCGTGCTTTTAGCGAATTATTCGAGAGGTATATCCGGAATTAGTTAAGCTAAAGAGCAACAGCTTGTGTGTGGTTTTAGACTCAGATCTTGATTCCGATATTTTGATAAAAACATTTGTTGATTCGTAATCGGAATCCGCACTTACTCACACCTTTACAGATACCTTGGCTATTTATATATCTTATCGACTGATGTCACACTAAGCTTGAGAAAGGTGGGGTTTTAATGACATCAGAAGAGGATCTAGCTCACTTTACGATTCCATTTTCAAACAGAATATAATTTCTGCTCTTTTGGACGTTGTTCGTATATTCCAATGCTACACCAAAAGTGAACCAAATTGACCTGAATCAATGAGCAGAAAAGTTATCATTGGCGGATTGATCGCTGTTTTTATCGCCATATTTGCGGTTTATTCACTGCAAAACATTATGCCCGAAGAGATTGAAAATGCGCCGGACTGGATGGTTCTTCAAGATGCCATCGAGCTGGCAGAGGAGCAGGATCGCCTTATTCTGATTGATATCTTTGAGGTTGGCTGCCAGTGGTGCCGCAAGATGAACAGGGAAGTCTACCCGGCACCCACAATCCGTGCTATCCTGGATCGTGACTTTGTACCCGTTAAGGTAAACGGAAACAACTCCGACAACATGGTTCGCTTTAACGGCGTGGAGATGACCGAAGAGGATTTTGCTCGCAAAATGGGTGTAACAGCCTATCCATTCACCGTTGTAATTGATCCCCAAGGAAATGTTATTGACCAGCGACGTGGCTATCTGGATGTACAGGGTCTGTCACGCTTTCTCCGAAATGCAAATGAGAACGGGCGAAGCTGATATTTTTTAATTAAGGCTTCACCCAACTTTCAGATTCTGAAGCAGAGTACATCGCTGTAATCAGCTCATTCACCGCGGCTGCCTCGCCCGGATTCACCAAGGGTAGATCATCCTCTCCGGCTACCGCACGGAAAAACAGATCCAGTGGATGATCGATCTCATCCTCAGTGGGACTCCATACCTCATTACCCGAAGCGTCCATCTCCGATTGTTGTAGATAGATACCCCCCTCCGTGACCCGAAGGTGGCCCTCAGTTCCTGATATTTCAATCTGGTTTGGGTTTCTGTGATCCACCCATCCGGCAGCAATTGTAGCCACGGCACCCGATTGAAACCGCACCATTCCCTCACCATACTCATCGCAACCGGGATAGCGCTCCAGGACCGTATCAATATGTGCTGTGCACGACTCTACAGAGTCGCCTTCCATAAACCATAGAAGCAGATCTACCGCATGGCAACCCAGATCCCCGAAAGCACCAACACCTGCCTGTTCCAGGTCGGTCATCCAGTTCCATTCACCATCAAACCAGCCACCAATCGCCCCGCTGTGAACATTGCTCAGTCTCACACGGGTTATATCGCCCAGGGCATTCTCGTCAAGCAACTTTTTAACCGTGCGGTTCACTGCACTGCTTCGCATAAAATAGCCTGTCTGAAAGATCACTCCAGCATCATAAACCATTTCAGCAATTTTCCGCGATTCATCACCATCCATTCCTACAGGCTTCTCCACAAATAGATGCTTTCCTGAGGCGACCGCCCGCTCAATCAACTCCATATGGCGGAACGTTTCGGTTCCAATTACAACCCCTTCAACCTCCGGGTCATCCCAGATAGCCTCGGGACTCTCCACAATCTCGCCGCCCGACACCTCTTGCCGTGATTCGGCGGTTCCTCGGTCCGGATCCCACACATACTTTGTCTCAACTAAACTGGATTCTGACATCCGGTTCACAAAATCGGGTGCGTGAATATGGGCACCGCCTACCAATGCCAGTTTCACACCATTTCTTAAAGGTTTTGCTGTTAAAGCACCGCTTATCAACGGAGAGATAGCCATCGCTGCCGCCCCACCGGAAATCAACCTGAGTGCACTTCGGCGCGTAATTCTTTTTTCATTCATCGTGCCCGCTCTATACTCTTTCCCTTTATCCATAGTTCAAATCCATTTATTGCTTATTGATAATTTGTTCTGGCAGACCCCCATCAAGCATGGTTTGAATAACTAAGTGTTAAGATATTCAATAGATGCAGTTCACCAGGCCCTATGCGCTTTTCGTCATTGGCCATAAACTCAGAACCGCCCCCTTTCCCTTGCTTTCACATACCAATTTCTTCTCACCTTTGAATAAATAAACAATATGGGCCTGATTCCATTAAAATTATTGAGAGCCAAAAAAAGAATAACCGGGCTGAAATAGAAAAAGCCCCTGCATGTGATGCAGAGGCTTTCAAAATGTAAGCAAAAGTATGTCTGAATTTACGCCTCAGCGTATGCACGAACATCGGCCATATCCACCATCAGATCAAACAGATCTGTGTTGCGCACAAACGACGGAATGCGATCACTGCCAGGCCCCCATGCGGCGATCTCCACATAGTCTGCCGTGTGGCTTGTGCTTATAAAGTAGATACCGTTGTAGTTTGCCAGCACACCAGACATCACACCTGCCGGTCCCTGCCGATTTCTGAATGGCGCTTTAAATTGCCCCTGGAACGATCGCTTGATCATGATCGCCTCCTCTCTGGTAATCTTTGTATTGGAAGAGTACTCCACAAGATCCATAATCTGCTTTACGGTAACACCCTCCAGTGAATCCATCGACCAATGAAAACCCAGTTCACCATACATCCACTCAAAACTGTGGCGATAGTTATGAATGGTTTCCAGCATTTTGGGCGAATCCCTGTACCCCGAACCCATTCCGCTCAGGCCCGGATTGGCATTACCGTGATCTGTGGTAAGAATCACCAGCGTGTCGTCTCGTCCATCGGTAAAATCCATCACTTCTTTTATGGCGTCATCAAACGCAATTTGATCGTAGATCAAGCCCGACGGACAGTTACCGTGTGCTGCATGGTCCACGCGCCCGCCCTCAATCTGAAGAATAAAACCATCATCACTTCTGCTGAGTCGGTCAAGAGCTGTAGAGGTCATCTCGGCAAGTGTTGGTACCGACGAGCGGATCTCTTCATCACTATTGTAATCAACCGTGTAGGGAAGGTGTGAATCATAAAAAATACCAAGCAGTTTGCTGTTGCGGCTCGCTCTTCCCATTTCGTTCTTATCGCGAACAACGGTGTAGCCTTTCTCTTGGAAAGTTGAGTAGAGATCCTTGCTGTCTGAACGGTGCTCAGGGCTGAAGTGACGGTGCCCACCACCCATCAGCAGGTCAAAATCACGCTCCGAATACTGCTCGGCGATCTCATCCTCCATCTGCCTGGACGGCATATTAATTGCAAACCCGGAAGGGGTGGCGTGGGTAATTCGGGTGGTTGTTACCAGGCCCGTTGCTTTTCCGGCGTCCCTGAAGATTTCACATATCGTTTTATACTCTTCATCATTTGGCCCCATGTTCACTGCGTTGTTATTGATGCGCTTTCCGCATCCCCAGGCAGAGGCGGCCGCAGCAGAATCGGGAACTACAGAATCCCGGGTAGCCATATCCATTAATCCGCGATGGTAATCACGATCCGACTCGTACAACTTGATCCAGTTCGTTTTATCTCCATATTTCTCCTGCTTCACAAGATCAGCCAGTGCCAATGTACCTGTACTCATTCCGTCAACAACAAGGAATATGACGTTTTTGGCATCGCCATATGACGATTTACGGGGTCTGTTTGCTGTTCTTGCACCCGCCAGCCCACTGCCCAGGGCAACGGTTGAGAGTGCGCTGGTTTTTAGAAATTCGAGTCGGCTAATTCCTTTTTTACTCATAACGGATCGGTTGGTTTAAGTCTGAATTCTGCTTTCTAAGTTACCGGATATGCGGGTTCCGATTGTAAACGAATTGTTAACTATTATCTGATGAAGATAATGAAAAGATAATGAGAGACAGAACTACCTTCTGTTTAACAGCGCCCTGAATAACTGATTCTGCTGGAAATGAGAGAATATTTTATCCTCATGATAGTTTTCTGTTTGGGATCAAAAATTTTGGGAACTCATTTCTGAGCTTCCCCATTTTTTATTTATCATTCGAAAAATTTGTCAACTCAAATAAATCAAACCCGTTATGAATCTACCATACATTCGGTTCCAACGCGCCGGCAAGAGAATTTCGACTCTGCTGGCTGCGATGTTGATCGCCGTTTTCATGTCTGCAGATCTCTTTGCACAGAATGGTGTAACACCAGAGCATGTAGCAAAAATGAAGCAGGTTACCAGTTCCGTAATCTCTGAAGATGGATCACATGTCGCTTACACGGTAAGCGTTCCGGCAGACCCCTACAAGGAGAATGCCACAAACAGCACACACCTCTACATCCTGAATGTATCTGAGGGAACAACCAAGCCCTACTATACCTCAGGTTCCGTCGCGTCGGTCAATTTCCGCCCCGGTCATAACTCTGTTACTTTCCTCGCCCAGAGGTCAGGTGATGATACACGCTCTCTATACGAGCTTCCACTAGATGGTGGTGAAGCGAGTAAGCTTTTCAGCTTCGATCGCAACATTGTTTCATATCACTGGCACCACGACGGTGACCACATCGCATTCACCGCTTTTGAAGAGGCCGAGGCTTCCTCATCGCCTCTGCCATACAAGGCCGAAGTTTATGAAGAGAACCAGACCAATCGTAAAGGTTACATCACCAATGTAACACGAGAGGGGCACGATCCGCACCGAATCCAGGTGGATGGGTCGATCTATATGATTGAGTGGAGCCCGGATGGCAGCAAGCTGGCCGTTTCAGCTGCACCCACACCTACTGTTGATGATTCATTCATGGCGCAGCAGGTGTTTGTTGTTGACTACCGCAGCCGTGAAATTGTGGCTGAGATCGATAATGAAGGCAAAATTGGTCAGGTTGTTTGGAGCCCGAACGGACAGAGACTCGCAATCCGCGCCGGACAAGATATTCATGACCCAATTGACGGCCGCATTCTGATCGTATCGGCTGAGGGCGGCACACCCCAAATTATCGACCGCGATTTTGAAGGGAAATATGAGCATATTCGCTGGACCGCAAACAATGAGATTACCTTCCTGGCAAGTGAAAGCACCGCTACTCTAATCGGTACTATACGGCCCGACGGCACCAACAAACGCACTCTCTTCCATGGCAGCCGCTACGCCATCACTTCTTTCTCCAAAGCAGGCAACGGCACCATTTCATTTGTGGCAAGCACTCCGGAGCATCCGAATGAAGTCTTTGTGAGAAGAGACCGAAGAAATGCAGAGCCGGTTCGTATGACCAAACACAACAGCTGGCTTGAAGATCTTGATCTCGGAAAGCAGGAAGTTGTTCGCTACACGGCCAGAGATGGTGAGTTTGATATTGAGGGGATGTTGATCTACCCTGTTGGTTATCAGGAAGGAGAGCGGGTACCTTTAATCACAATGGTACACGGCGGACCTGAAGCACACTACAGCAATGGCTGGCTTACCGGCTATCAGATTCCGGGACAGATGGCAGCCGCCAAGGGATACGCTGTTTTCTATCCCAACTACCGGGGAAGCACTGGTCGCGGTATAGATTTCATCTACAGCAGCCAGGCCGACCTTGCCGGCAAGGAGTTTGATGATGTGGTTGATGGCGTGGACTATCTTATTGAAAAAGGAGTTGCCGACCCCGATCGTATCGGAGTAACCGGTGGCTCTTACGGTGGGTACGCCTCAGCTTGGATGGCCACCTACTATTCCGATCGATTTGCTGCCTCCGTTATGTTTGTTGGAATCAGCAATAATCTTTCCAAGTGGGGTACCAGCGATATCCCTGAAGAGCTCTACCTGGTTCACTCACGCGAGAGAATGTGGGAATCTGATGAGAAGTGGATGGACTATCTCAAACGAAGCCCGATCTATTGGGTAGACAGAGCAGAGACCCCGATACTGATTATGCACGGCGCTGAAGATACCCGTGTTCATCCGGCCCAGTCTCTCGAACTATACCGGCATCTCAAGGTGCGAAAGCCGGAGGTACCGGTAAGACTTGTCTGGTATCCTGGTGAAGGCCATGGTAACACCCGTGCAGCCTCACGGCTCGACTACTCCTACAGAATGCTTCAGTGGTTTGACACCTATCTGATGACCGGCGATGCATCTGCTGAGATACCTCACT
>JAFIFA010000128.1 GCA_020832225.1 Balneolaceae bacterium | reverse complement strand
AACATCCGGCCACTACCCCTACTACAAGGATTCACAGTTCAATCCGATGCAGGTGGATGATGAGGAGTATATGCTCAAGCCGATGAACTGCCCGCATCACCACAGAATTTATTCCAATGATCTCCGAAGCTATCGCGACCTTCCACTTCGTCTGGCCGAGTTTGGGTCGGTTTATCGATATGAGCAGAGTGGCGAGCTGAACGGACTCTCAAGAGTGCGCGGATTCACTCAGGATGATGCCCATATCTACTGCACACACAATCAGCTTAAGCAGGAGATTCAAAATACGATTGAGCTCACTCAGTTTGTTTTCAAGACATTTGGAATGCCGGTCGATATTCGCCTCTCCTTCCGCGATGATAACGAGGATAAGTATGGCGGGGATAGCGAATATTGGGATCGCGCTCAAAAAGAGATTCAGGAAGTAGCCGACGAGATGGGCCTCAAATACAAAGTGGCTCCGGGCGAAGCGAGTTTTTACGGACCAAAGATCGATTTTATCATCCGTGATGCCATTGGACGAAAATGGCAGCTTGGCACGGTACAGGTAGACTATGTGATGCCTGAGCGGTTTGATCTCACCTATGTAGGGTCTGATAATGAGAAACACCGTCCTGTAATAATCCACAGAGCACCTTTTGGATCCATGGAGCGGTTCGTTAGTATTTTGATCGAACACTTTGCAGGAGATTTCCCGCTCTGGCTATCTCCGCTGCAGGTGAAAGTGCTCTCCATTTCCGAGGATTTTAATGACTATGCGGAGGAAGTTGTCAAAACTTTTGAGGCAAAAGGTGTACGCGTTGAGGGTGATTACCGCTCAGAAATGATTGGCGGAAAAATTCGGGATGCAGAAAATGCAAAAATTCCATATATGTTTATAGTGGGAGCAAAAGAACAGAAAGATCGTTCTCTTTCTGTGAGACGCCACAAACAGGGTGATATCGGAACGTTTTCACTTGAAGAGTTTTTATACAAAGTAACGGAAGAGATTGCTAATAAAGATCTTCCACCTAACAACGAATAAAACCATAGAGGTAAGTTATCGCAAGAAGACGACAAATGAGAAGAAAACGCAATGACGACCGTCCGCGCGTCAATGATGAGATCCGTGCTTCAAAAGTACGACTAATCCGACCGGACGAAGAACACGAGATCGTTTCGATCGAACGTGCTCTGGAAGTTGCAGAACAGTTCAATCTCGATCTTGTCGAAGTTGCATCGGGAGCACGGCCACCGGTCGTGAAGGTGATCGACTTCGGTAAGTACATGTACGAAAAAAAGAAGAAGGAGAAAGAGGCGAAAAAGAAACAGCACACCATCCAGGTGAAAGAGCTGCGTTTCCGCCCCACTACCGACGATCATGATCTTGAATTCAAAACACGTCACGCCAGAGAGTTTCTTGAAGGCGGCGATAAGGTAAAGGCAACCGTACAGTTCAGAGGGCGTGATATGCTCTACACCGAACAGGGTGAAGATCTGCTCAAGGGCCTCGCCAAGGAGCTAAGCGATATCAGTAAGGTTGAGTCCAGGCCGACAATGGAAGGACGCCGCATGATCATGATTCTCTCTCCTTCGAAAGAGAAGTAATTGCGGGAATTTAAAACATGGTATGTCTATTCAAGCATGCCAGCTGAGTAGATCGAAGTAACATTTGGAGTACGTTTTAAAAAATACTCCGAGGTAAGACATACCATGTTTTTCACGAAATTAAATGATGGGCTCAGCAAACATGGTATGTCTATTCAAGCATGCCAGCTGAATAGATCGAAGTTATAATTGGAGCACGACTTACGAATGCTCCGGGGAAAGACATACCATGTTTTTCACGGAATCAAACGATGGGCTCTCCAAACATGGTTTGTCTATTCAAGCATGTCAGCCGAATAGATCGAAGTAACGATTGGAGTACGTCTTACGTTTGCTCCGGGGAAAGACATACCATGTTTTTCACGAAATCAGACGACGGGCTCTCCAAACATGGTATGTCTATTCAAGCATGCCAGCCGAATAGATCGAAGTTACAATTGGAGCACGACTTACGAATACTCCGGGGAAAGACATACCATGTTTTTCACGAAATCAGACGATGGGCTCTCCAAACATGGTATGTCTATTCAAGAATGTCAGCTGAATAGATCGAAGTGAATATTGGAGCACGTCTTACGAATGCTCCGGGGAAGACATACCATGTTTTTCACGAGATCAGACGATGGGCTCTCCAAACATGGTATGTCTATTCCAGCATGCCAACTGAATAGATCGAAGTAACGATTGGAGTACGACTTAAAAAATGCTACGAGGAAGACATACCATGTTTAAAAAAGGACATACCATGTTTTAGGGAATCTGCACTTTACTCGCAACAAATAACTTCCTATCTTTGAAGTCTTTGTAATTTCACACACGAGAAAGCAAGTTATGCCAAAAATGAAATCCAATAGTGGCGCTAAAAAGCGGTTTAAGGTTACCGGTTCCGGTAAAATTAAGCGTAAGAAAGCTTATAAGCGTCATATTTTGACCAAGAAGACATCGAAGCGGAAGAATAACCTTGGTAAAGACGCGCTGGTCCACGATGCGGATTATCAGTCAGTCAAGGATCTCCTCCCCTACGGTGGAAAGTAATTACATCAAAACAATTAACATTTAAACGTACTAAAAAATGCCACGTTCAAGAAATTTGGTGGCTTCCCGTCGCCGTCGCCGTAAGATCCTAGATCAGGCGAAAGGTTACTGGGGCAGACGAAAAAACGTTTATACAGTTGCAAAAAACGCGGTTGAGAAAGGTCTTCAGTACCAATACCGCGACAGGAAAGTTCGAAAAAGAAACTTCCGACGCCTCTGGATTACACGTATCAATGCGGCTGCCCGTCTGAACGGGACCACCTACGGTAAGCTTATCCATGGAATGAAGCAGAACAACATGGATATCAACAGAAAGATGTTAGCCGACATTGCAGTCCGTGATCCGGAAACATTTACAGCAATCGTTAAAGAAGCTGTAAATTAACTTCTTTCACGTGTTTAAAACCGGCAGATCTGAATTCAGGTTTGCCGGTTTTTTTTTATCATCCCTTTTTTGATTAACTAACTGCTAACGCCTCTCAGGGCTCATACCGATTGACCACTACTATCGATGATTGAAAAGATTGCTCAGATTAAAGAAGAGATAGAGAAACGAACCATATCCGATGAAGATGAGCTGGAGGCGTTTCGCCTTGAGTTTCTGTCGCGCAACGGGAAAGTTCAGAAGATGTTTGGGGAGATGGGAAGCGTACCCCCGAAAGAGAGAGCAACCGTGGGCAAGGCGATGAACGAGGTGAAACAGCTCGCTGCCAAACGCTTCGAGGAAGAGAAAAAGAAGCTGGAGTCGAGCACCACCCGCGAATTTGGTGCTCTTGATGACATCACCCTCCCCGTAGAACCAACCTACACCGGATCCTTCCACCCACTCACGCAGGCCCTGGATGAGATCAAACAGATCTTTTTGAGACTTGGCTTCAACGTTGCTGACGGACCCGAACTTGAGGATGATTTCCACAACTTTACGGCACTCAACTTCCCTCCAGATCACCCTGCCAGGGATATGCAGGACACCTTCTTCGTGCGAAAGAGCGACAAGAAAGATGAAGAGGACCTCGTACTTCGAACCCATACATCACCGGTTCAGATCCGTCTGATGAAGGATCAGGACCCTCCACTACGATCGATCATGCCCGGACGTGTCTACCGCAATGAGGCAGTGACCGCCAAATCCTACTTTCAATTCAATCAGGTTGAAGGGCTCTACCTCGATGAAGGAGTGACAATGGGCGAACTGATTGAGACGCTGGTGATGTTTGCACGGCTTATGTATGGCGCAGATGTGAAATACCGGGTTCGCCCCTCCTACTTCCCATTCACCGAACCCAGCCTCGAAATGGACGTTTGGTGGGAGAGTGAGAAAGGTGGTCAGTGGCTCGAAATTCTCGGTGCAGGTATGGTAGATCCCAATGTATTGACTGCAGCCGGAGTGGATCCGGAGAAGTACACCGGCTTTGCATTTGGAATGGGTGTAGACCGGATTGCAATGCTAAAATATGGCATCGACGACATCCGTCTGCTCTACGAAAACGACCTTCGATTCCTCAATCAGTTCTCATCCTAACTTAGTACACCACCACTTTTACACGTTATGAATATCTCCTATAACTGGCTGAAACAGTATCTCGACTTCGACCTGCCCCCCGAAGAGACTGAGAATAAACTAACCCTGCTCGGGCTCGAAGTGGAAGGGCTCACTGAAACAGGATCTGATCTGGAAGGGTTTGTTGTTGGTGAAGTAAAAGATGTACTTCCCCACCCCAATGCCGATAAACTTCAGGTTTGTAAGGTTGATCTGGGCAAGAAAGAGGTTCAGATCGTATGCGGCGCGCCCAATGTGGCAGCCGGACAGAAAGTGCCCGTTGCAACCGTTGGCTCCGTAATGCCACTGCCTCTCGATGATGGGTCACTCTTTAAGATCAAAAAGGCGAAGCTCCGCGGTGAAGCCTCACACGGCATGATCTGTTCCGAATCAGAACTGGGTCTTAGCGATGATCATACCGGTATTATGGTTCTGAACGACGATATTGAGACCGGCACTCCTCTCAATACCGTTCTTGAAATGGAGAAAGATATTGTATTTGAGATTGGCCTCACTCCCAATCGCCCCGATGCGGCCTGCCATATCGGTGTGGCCCGCGACCTCGCAGCCGTTATCGGAAAGCCGCTGAAGAATCCTTATAAAGAGATTACAACCACCACTTCCGGTCTGAAAGATAAAATCGATATCACCATCACCGATAGTGATAAGTGCCATCGATATGTTGGCCTGATGGTTGAGGGAGTTACCGTTGAAGAGTCTCCGGCCTGGCTCAAGAACCGGCTTACCGCAATTGGCCTCCGCCCCATCAACAATGTGGTGGATGTTACCAACTATGTGCTTCATGAGATTGGTCAGCCGCTCCACGCGTTCGACTACAAGCGGGTTGTTGGCAAAAAGATCGATGTAAAGAGTTTTGACAAGAACATCAAATTCACCACCCTCGACAGCGTCACCCGAAATGTACCTGCAGGCTCCCTTTTTATCTGTGATGGAAACGGTCCGGTTGCAATTGCCGGCGTTATGGGTGGGGAAAACAGTGAGGTAACGGAAACGACCGACACCATCCTGATTGAGAGCGCATATTTTGAGCCTTCCGGTGTTCGGAAAACTTCAAAGGCGCTTGCGCTTCAAACCGACAGCTCCTATCGCTTCGAACGTGGAATCGACCCAACCATTCAGCTTAAGGCTGCCCGACGTGCTGCTGAACTGATTGCAGAAATAGCAGGTGGTACAATTGTGGATGGAGCGGCAGATGTTCACCCGGTAGAGCATCAGCTTAATACAGCGGATCTGCGCATATCGAGAGTGAACCACCTTCTCGGCACCGATCTGAAAAGTGCAGAGATTAAAGGAATTCTTATATCCCTTGAATTTGGCGTCACTAAAAAGGATGAAGATACCTTCACCTGCACCATCCCGCCATTTCGTCCGGATGTGACACGAGAGGTTGATCTGATTGAAGAGGTGGGCCGTGTATTCGACTACAACAACATCCCC
>JAFIFA010000125.1 GCA_020832225.1 Balneolaceae bacterium | reverse complement strand
TACATCCTGCCTCTCAACAGGATTCTCTTCAAAATCGTAGTTATAGAACCAGATGTTACGCCTGGAGTAGACGTTGATGATCTGTAACTGCCACTCAGCATCACCCAGGTTGAAAAAACGGCCCTTCCTGCTAAATGAAAGATCAAGTCGGTGATAGGATGGAAGCCTTGATGCATTGACATTACCAACAGTGAATACATCGCGAATCGAATTACCCCAAGGCACGTTGTTGAACTGCGTGCGGCCCAGAGGCCTGGTGTAGGCCTGACCGGTTGCATAGCTAAAGACAGCTGCCATGCTCCATCGGCTTGAAAATCTGTAGTCTGCAACCACATTCATATCGTGTGTGCGATCATATTTTGGGGGGTAAAAACGACCCTGACCGGGCGAGTCGGGTATATCGGCATTAAATCCGGGAAATTTCCGCCTTGTGATACCATAAGTATAACCCACAAAACCACTCAGTCTTCCTCTCTGCTTCTCTAAAAAAAGTTCAACACCGTAGGCGAAACCTTCGCCAAACCGAAAGAGATCGCTGTAGTCGAGTCCGGCCGGGTCGGTAACAAACGGATCCAGTTCAAACAGATCTCTCATCGTGCGATAGTAGAGCTCCACATCAAATCCATATCCCTCAAAAGGTACGGTTTTGGCGCCCAACACGAACTGATCGCCGTAAGATGGCGGTACACCGTCGTCCGCCGTAAGCCAGATATCGAAGCCAGAGAACGCCTCATTGGTGATGAGGGTAAGGTATTGATGATATCGTCCATAGGCCGCCTGAAGGCGAATGGAGTCGGTTGGACGGTGTTCAACGGAGAGTCTTGGTTCGAGCCGGGCAAAGTTCCCTTCAGAAAACGTGTTAAGCCGAACTCCACCGTTCACAATCCATTGGCGGGAGGGACGCCACTCATCCTGGATATAGGCCGAGAGATAACCCGACTGTATGCGGTTGTTGAAGGTGTCTTGATTGTCGAACCGGTCGAGGAACCGCAGCGTGAGGATTCCCGACCAAATACCGGCAGAAATGGTGTGGTTCTCCGACGGCAGGTACTCCAGATCGGCCTTCAGTGAAAAATCATATATTTCGTTGTCTCTCTCGAATGGTGTGCCGGCAATTTCAAACTCAGGCTGATTAAAGTATCGTGAACCGGTGCCGGTAAACGTTCCGAACAGCCTGTCTGAAAAGATTCGCCTCCACTGTGCGCTAACGGTCTGATTTCCATAATTGAGCCCAATAGTTGCATCTTCCTGAAAGGGCAGAGAGACTTTGTCAAATCCACTATAGAAGGCGAGGGAGAGGCGGTCGTCGGAAGAGAGATCATAGTTCAATTTTCCATTGATGTCATAGAAGTAGAAGAGATCGGGCACGTTGTCTACGGTCTCTCTCAAAACTGCAAGCACAGGCTCAAGGGTGGATCTGCGAATGGCCAACATCCAGGAACCCCGGCTATATGGCCCCTCAATCGATGCCCTTGATGCAAGAAGTCCCAGACTAACGGTGCCCCGCGTCTCATTGCGATTTCCATCTTTGTTATAGACGGTGAGAACAGAACCAAGGCGGCCACCATATTCGGCGGGGTAACCTCCTTTGTAGAGCCGGACATCCTTAACCGCATCGGGGTTGAATGTTGAAAAGAATCCAAAAAAGTGTGTGGGGTTATAAACGGTGGTCTCATCAAGGAGGATGAGAGTCTGATCGGGGCTGCCACCACGAACATATAGTCCGCTGGAAAAATCGGAAGCCGCTTTAACACCTGGAAGCAGCTGCACGGAGCGGAACACATCAGGCTCCAGGACAGACGGGAGGTCGCGTATCAGCTGAGTGGAGACCTGGGCACGGCCAATGTTTCGTTGCTCCTCACGCTCAGCCTCCGATTCAACCACCAGTTCATCGAGACGCACGCCCTCCGGAATCAGCTCAATGTCAAACCTCTTGGTTTCACCGGCCTCAAGGGTGATCTCGGTTTCAAAACGCTGATAGCCAATATAGGTGGCCATCAGGATATAGGTGCCGGGTTGGAGATTGGTGAGGGAGTAGTAGCCGGAGGTATTGGTGGAAGTTCCCCGGTTGATCTCAATCAATGCGATATTGGCCGATAAAAGGGTTTCTCCGGACCGGCTGTCGGTGATATATCCATTCAATGAAGCTCGCTCCTGTGCCATTGCCGATAGTGAGCCGATCAAAGTGATAAAAATGAGGAGTGAGTAGCGCTGTATCAACTTGAAATGGTCGTTTATAAATGAATAACCGTTTGTGGTCTCTCTACGTGAAAGTGAGGCAATCGTTGCATGGAAATTCTGACCTTGCAAAATCGTACGGTAATAACTGCAGCATCCTCTCTTTTCGTTCACCTGACAAGGGCGAATAGAGTGAAATTTACGGGTTTATAGAAACAAATGATGGAAACATATTGCCTGAAATATCGTTATATTATTGTCAGACGTTGCCTAACAAGCAGCGAGCTCTTTGAAATATTGGGGGTGTACCGGATTCGACGGGTTGCGTACAATTGCAGGCTGCATGCCGAGATTGTCCGACGAATCTCGCAAATCATTCGTCATGGAATAAAAGTAGTTGACAACAATTACTCATACCGACTCGCAGCTTAAACTGACGAGTCCGTTCCCTTGGGTGCCTCGCCAGTAGGTCCCATTGCGAGCGTCGATAAAACTGGCTTTTCCCAAGTGCGTGTCTGCCGCGTGGAAGGAGAACTTAATGCAGAATAGGTTGTAGTGGCTTTGCTGTTGAGCTTTGCTGCATCCGAAACCTTAATCAACAGCTAAGCATGTAGATGCTTGACGATTTACCTTCTCGGACCGGGGTTCAACTCCCCGCACCTCCACATATAATTTAAGCCCTGTAAAGTTTACTTTGCAGGGTTTTTTTATTTCTTTCTCAAAATGCGGTTTAAGCTATAGATATCTGGACTTCGCATTGCGAGGCGGTGCCTCGCCCCCGCACCTCCACTTATTTAAGCCCCGCAAGTATTTGTTTGACGGGGTTTTTTATTGCTCTGAATTTAGGATAAGATAAATTTATCAGGGGCTCCTCATTGCGGAGCAGTGCTCCGCCCCCGCACCTCCACATATATTTAAGCCCTGTAAAGTTTATTTTGCAGGGTTTTTTTATTGGTCTCAACTGAGGGTTTAAAACCCTGCACTTTCAGTGCAGAACTTTAGTGTTTCGAAAAGTCTAAAAAATGGTAACCTTTGAGCTATGGGAAAACCAATGCGAAAAGGAAGTCATACAACGACCCGGTTGACGTGCCACATAGTTTGGGTAACCAAGTATCGATATCACGTGTTGAAGGGTGATCTTCAAAAACGGTGTCGGGAACTGGTGATACAAATTTGTGATGTTG
>JAFIFA010000117.1 GCA_020832225.1 Balneolaceae bacterium | reverse complement strand
ACATATACCACTTCACCATCGCCTTCAGCGGTGATGATGGCGCGTGAATCCTTGGCAGCCCGCTGCTCAAGACCTGTACCCACAACGGGTGACTCCGGACGAAGAAGCGGCACAGCCTGACGCTGCATATTCGAGCCCATCAGGGCACGGTTTGCATCATCATGCTCAATAAATGGAATCAGAGCGGCAGCCAGGGATGTAATCTGGTTTGCAGAAACATCCATGTACTCTACCTGATCTGGTCGTGCAAGACCAACATTACTGTCGCGGAAACGGGAGAAGATAGACTCATTTTCAAATGTCCCATCTTCGTTAAGCGGTGCGTTCGCCTGGGCGATTACCGTCTCATCTTCCTGTTCAGCGGCCAGATACTCAACATTGTCGGTTACATTTCCTTCCTTCACCTTTCTGTAAGGTGTTTCGATGAAGCCAAATTCATTGATTTTGGCATGCACACATAGAGAAGTAATCAAACCAATATTCGGACCTTCCGGTGTTTCAATCGGGCAAAGTCGACCGTAGTGCGTATAGTGGACGTCACGAACCTCAAAGCCGGCACGCTCTCTGGTAAGACCACCAGGGCCAAGTGCAGACATACGACGCTTGTGAGTCAGCTCTGCAGCAGGGTTGGTTTGATCCATAAACTGTGAGAGCTGGTTGGTACCGAAAAAGCTATTGATAACGCTGGAGATTGTTCTCGCATTGACGAGATCCTGCGGCGTTAACTGTTCGGCATCACGTGAGTTCATTCTCTCGCGAATGGTACGTGCCATACGTGCAAGTCCGATGGCAAACTGCTGTGCCATCTGCTCGCCTACTGTACGAACACGACGGTTGCTCAGGTGATCAATATCATCTACCTGGCTCTTCATCTCTTTCAGGCGGATCACCTCTTTAATGATGGCAACCACGTCTTCTTTGGTGAGATACTGAATCTCAGCATCCACATCTACCTTCAGGCGCTTGTTGAGACGGTATCGTCCAACTTCACCCAGGTCATATTTCTTGTCGCTAAAGAAGAGACGCTCCAGAACCTGTCGCGCTGTTTCCGGATCGGGCATTTCACCGGTACGGATCTGCTGATAAACTTCAGCAAGAGCGGAAACTTCATCATTGGAAGGATCCTTACGAAGCGTGTTCATAATAACAGAACGCTCCGATTCTTCGACTCCGATCTTCTGAACGAGCACTTTTTTGAGTCCCGCTTCCTTAATCAGACCGTAGTCATCTTCGGTAAGCTCATGGTCTCTTTCGAGCAGCACTTTTGTTGATGTAGCTTCGGTTACTTCACCGGTCTCATCATCAACAACCTCTTCCGTCACTTCAGTCGTGATGCTGGTGGCGAGTCGTTTACCAACCAGAGAGGAGTTAAATGCCTTCTTGGTTCCAAAATCGACCTCTTCAGAAAGCTCAAACATGTTGAGAATTTCCAGATCTGAAGAGTAGCCAAGTGCTCTGAGGAGCGTTGTGGCCGGTATCTTCTTCTTACGATCGATATAGGCCCAGAGTACATCACGAATGTCGTTTGTAAATTCGATCCATGATCCCTTAAACGGAATAACTCGTGCAGAGTATAGCTGTGTACCATTTGGGTGCACATTCTGGCCGAAGAAAACTCCCGGTGAACGGTGTAGCTGGCTGACAATCACACGTTCGGCGCCATTCACGATGAATGTACCACGGTTTGTCATCCACGGCAGGTCTCCAAGGAATACCTCCTGTTCAATCGTCTCAGATGCCTCATCGGTATCATCAACGGAGGAGAGTCTCAGTTTTGCTTTTAACGGAATCGCATAGGTAAGACCACGATCCTGACACTCCCTGATGCTATACTTCGGGGTATCAACCGCGTAGTAGAGAAACTCGAGGATATGCGTTTCACGCGTATCCTGAATCGGGAAGTTTTCATTAAATATTCGTTGCAGACCTTTGTCTTCCCGGTCGTTCGGCGCTACATCAAGTTGCGCGAAGTCATTAAAAGATTTAAGCTGTATATCCAGGAAGTCGGGATAATCAATAACGTGTTGAATACGTCCGAATGAAAGGCGTTCGGTGTGCGGGATTTTCTCCATAGTAGTACTCAAAAGGATGTTCTCCTTTAGGTTAAAAATAAGATAGATAACAGGCGCTCTCTAAACAGGGGCAGAGAGAGGCTGCATCAGATACCTCTGATAAGCATTAGACACCAAAAGCCAACACCGAAATACGGTGTTGGCTAAGGTGGTAAAGGGTTCTGCAGAGCAGGTTACTTCAGTTCTACTTCAGCGCCTGCGTCTTCAAGTTTGCTCTTGATCTCTTCTGCCTCAGCTTTGTCGACAGCTTCTTTGATCGTGTTAGGGGCGCCGTCTACCAGTTCTTTGGCTTCTTTGAGGCCAAGACCGGTGATAGCTCGTACTTCTTTGATAACGCCAATTTTCTTAGCGCCGGCAGATTTCAGAACAACATCAAATTCAGTTTGCTCTTCAGCAGCAGCGTCTCCGCCACCAGCTGGGCCTGCAACTGCAACAGCAGCGGCAGCTGGTTTGATGTCGTACTCTTCTTCAAGAACTTTTGCAAGTTCGTTTGCTTCTTTGATCGTTAGGTTAACGAGTTGTTCTGCGATTTCTTTAACGTCAGCCATTGTTCGATTTCTCCGTTCGTCGGTTTGTATTAAAAAATTGTTTGAAAGTAGGTGTTATTCGTCGCCTTTTTCAGCGATGGTTTTGACAGCTCCGGCAATGGTCTCGCCTTGTGCCTGAAGTCCACTAACCACATTGGATACAGGTGACATAAGAAGGCCAATAATATCCCCGATAACCTCATTCTTGCTCTTCATAGCAGCAAGGGTGTCGAGTTGGTCTTCTCCATAAAAGTCACCATCAATCAGAGCCGCTTTAAAACCCGGCTTATTGTGGTCTTTGATATAGTCCTTCAGCACTTTAGCTGGTGCAGCAAGCTCTTCCTCCACAAATGCAAAACCATTCTGATCGTGCAGGTACGGGTAGAGATCTTCATATCCGCCAATTGTATCCATTGCACGCTTAATCATCGTGTTTTTATACACTTTAAAGCGCACATTACCTTCCCTGAATTTACCACGCAGTTTGCCCATATCTGCAACGGACATCCCGTTGTAGTTGGTAACATAGACGGCGTTGGAGCTATTCAGATGCTCGGTAATTTCTTCTACAACTGCCTTTTTTTCTGATAATGTCGGCATTGTTCTTTTTACCTGTTTAAATTCTAAATTGAGGTAATGGATGAGCGGCTCAGTGCAATACTTGGCCCCATAGTGGTGCTTATGTATGCGCTGCGGATATATGCTCCTTTAGCCGATGCCGGGCGGAGTCTCAAAATCGTCTGAAGGAATGAGATCAGGTTTTCCCGAATTTCATTCGCTTCGAAGCTCGATTTACCGATAGAAGTATGAAGGATCCCCGCTTTGTCAACACGGAAGTCAATTTTACCGGTTTTGAACTCTTTCACAGCATCTGCGACGTCCATCGTCACGGTACCGCTCTTTGGATTAGGCATCAGTCCTCTTGGTCCCAAATGGCGACCGAGTTTACCAATTTTACCCATTACGTCAGGCGTGGCAACGATCACGTCGATGTCTGCCCAACCATCTTCAATTTTCTCAATGTATTCGTCCAGGCCTACATGATCAGCTCCGGCCTCTTTCGCCTCTTCCTGCTTAGCTTCATTCACTAACGCAAGCACACGCACGGATTTACCGGTACCGTGAGGGAGGGAAACAGTGCCACGAACCATCTGGTCAGCATGACGCGGGTCCACACCAAGTCGCAGATCAAGATCCACGGACTCATCAAAAGAAGCAGTTTTGGTCTTTTTAATCAGATCACAAGCTTCTTCGATTGTGTACTCCATATCACGGTCGATTAATTCGGCGACCTGCTGATATTTCTTACCTCGTTTTGCCATTTCTTAAATCCTCTTATTTGTCTCGGATTACTCGCAAACCCATGCTTCGTGCAGTTCCGGCGATCATTTCAGCGGCGTTTTCGACGTTGAACGCATTAAGGTCCTCCATCTTTTCCTCCGCAATCTCCTTACACTGCGTCCAGGTAACCTTCCCTACTTTCGCACGGTTAGGTTCACCAGAACCGGATTTAACCTTCGCGGCTTTTTTGAGAAGTACAGCGGCAGGTGGAGTCTTTGTTTTGAACGTAAAAGACTTATCTGCATATACGGTAATCTCAACCGGAATGATTGTACCCGCTTTCTCCTGGGTCTTTGCATTAAATGCTTTACAAAACTCCATGATGTTGATTCCTGCCTGTCCCAAAGCGGGTCCAACAGGAGGAGCAGGGTTTGCCTGTCCACCAACGATCTGAAGTTTAAGCACCTTATCTACTTTTTTTGCCATATTGAATCAATTAGCGATTCGTGCTTTTGTTTGCTGCGTAATAGCTCACGTTTAAGTTCTCAAGTGGTTGATTCGACCTGATTCAGATCTACCTCAACCGGGGTTTTCCGTCCGAAGATACTTACCAGCACCCGAAGCTTAAGCTTCTCGGCAAGCACCTCCTGAACCGTCCCGTCAAATTCCTTGAAAGGACCGTCAACCACTTTTACCAGATCCCCTTCCTTATAAGGGATATCAACAACACCGCCTTTCTCGACGGCTTCCTGGTTATCCATCACACGTCCGATGATTCGCTCAACTTCTCTCTGCTTTAGCGGAGTAGGTCTTACATCACTTTTTCCTGCTTTTAAGAAGCCTAAGCAGGACGGTGCGCTTTGAATCAGATTGTTAACTTCTTCGTCATATCTTGTATTTACCAAGATATATCCGGGAAAAAAGTTTTTCTCTTTCGTTCTCTTTTTTCCGGACCTAATCTCTACAACGGTCTCTGTCGGGATGAGTATTTCATTGATCTTGTGCTCAAGACCCTGCTCTTCAATCTCCCGGGTGAGAAACTCCTTCACCTTCTTTTCATGACTTGAAAAGCAGCGAACTACATACCAGTCGAAACTGTCATCTGAACTCATCTGTAAATCGCCTCCAGAATTGTACTGTACACCTGGTCTACACCAAAGATAAATGTGGATATAATGATGGTAAACACAACAACAATGATTGTATTATCAATCAGTTCCTGTTGAGTTGGCCAAGTTACCTTTGCCATCTCCTTGCGTACACCTTCAACAAAATTTTTAAATTTTTCCATATTCTAATCAGGCATTTTCGATAGCACGGGCGGAGAGACTCGAACTCCCGACACCTGGTTTTGGAGACCAGTGCTCTACCAACTGAGCTACGCCCGTAAATAGCATAAAAGGTGAAACCGCAAGCGACTTCACCTTAATGCTATAAACAGAGTTGTTTACTCAACAATTTTGGTTACCACTCCGGCACCTACGGTTCGGCCACCCTCACGGATCGCAAACCGAAGACCCTCTTCCATCGCTACCGGCTGGATCAGTGTTACCGTCAGTGCGACATTATCGCCCGGCATCACCATCTCAACTCCGTCCGGAAGCTCGCAAGATCCGGTCACATCCGTTGTCCTGAAGTAGAACTGCGGACGATATCCCTTGAAGAACGGCGTGTGACGGCCTCCCTCATCCTTGCTCAGTACATAAACCTCACAGGTAAACTTCTTATGCGGGGTAATTGAACCCGGCTTGCAAAGTACCATACCGCGCTGCAGCTGCTCCTTGTTTACACCACGAAGCAAAATACCCGCGTTGTCGCCGGCCTGCCCCTGGTCCAATAGACGACGGAACATCTCAATACCGGTTACCACACTCTTCATCGGATCTTCAACGATACCGACAATCTCAATCTCTTCGTTGATCTTGATCACACCACGCTCAATTCGCCCGGTTGCAACCGTTCCACGACCAGTAATGGAGAATACATCCTCCACCGGCATCAGAAACGGCTTGTCTACATCACGCTCCGGAGTTGGAACGGTCGTGTCAACAGCCTTCATCAGCTCAATGATCGCCTCTTCATACTTCGCTTCGCCGTTAAGGGCGCCCAGGGCCGAGCCCTGAATTACCGGAATTTCGTCTCCGTCAAACTCGTAGGAGGAGAGCAGCTCACGCACTTCAAGCTCAACCAGCTCCAGAAGCTCCTCGTCATCCACCAGGTCTACCTTGTTCATAAAAACCACAATCTCAGGTACACCCACCTGACGGGCAAGCAGGATGTGCTCGCGGGTCTGCGGCATCGGACCGTCTGTGGCCGCAACCACCAAAATCGCACCGTCCATCTGCGCCGCACCGGTCACCATGTTCTTCACATAGTCAGCGTGACCCGGGCAGTCCACGTGAGCGTAGTGACGCTCGTCGGTTTCATACTCCACGTGAGCCGTGGCAATGGTAATCCCACGCTCGCGCTCTTCCGGAGCGTTGTCAATATCTGCAAACTGCTTGGCAACACCACCGTAGTGCTTCGCCATCACTGTGGTAATAGCCGCAGTCAGGGTTGTCTTTCCGTGATCCACGTGACCAATCGTACCGATATTCACGTGTGGCTTATTACGCTGAAATGTCTCTTTTGCCATGGTTCTATTCGTTTTTAACTGTTTTTAAGCTTGTTGTTCGATGATTTCCTGAGCTTTGCTATCCGGTACGGCAACGTATTCGGAGAACTCCATTGAGTATGCAGCTCGACCCTGCGTAAGTGATCGGAGATCGGTTGAATAACCAAACATTTCTGAAAGTGGAACCTGAGCTTTTACAACAGATCCTTCAGAGTTGTTATCCATCTTCTGGATGATTCCACGACGACCGTTAATGTCACCAATCACATCCCCCATATAATCTTCCGGTGTGGTTACTTCCACGGTCATAACCGGTTCGAGCAGCTGGGGTGCAGCTTTCTTAGCGGCATTTCTAAATGCCAGTTTCGCACAGAGTTCGAAGCTGAAAGCATCCGAGTCAACATCGTGGTAAGAACCATCAAATAGTCTTACACCGATATTCTGTGCTGCGTAGTTAGCCTGGATACCGTTCTTCATAGCTTCACGGAATCCTTTCTCTACTGACGGAATGAATTCCCGCGGGATATTACCACCCACAATCTCATTCACAAATTTGAAGCCTTCAGAAAGCGTCACTTTCTTGTCATCATCAGCAACTGATGCAAAATGATCAATCGGTGCGATTTCAAAAGAGATGTCCGCAAATTTACCACGGCCACCAGTCTGCTTTTTGTAAACTTCTTTGTGCTCAATTGGCTTGGAGATGGTTTCACGGTAGGAAACCTGTGGCTGACCAACATTCGCTTCAACCTTGAATTCTCTTCTGAGACGATCTACAATAATCTCCAGGTGAAGCTCGCCCATTCCGGCAATCGTTGTCTGGCCTGTCTCCTCATCGGTGGTAACCTTGAACGTCGGATCTTCCTCAGCAAGCTTAACAAGACCTGTTGTCAGTTTCTCGGCATCCGCTTTGGATTTAGGCTCAACAGCAAGTTTAATTACCGGCTCAGGGAATGTAATCTTCTCAAGAACAATCGGGTGATCTTCGTCACAGAATGTATCACCTGTGTTTACTTTCTTTACACCTACTGCCGCTGCAATATCACCGGCACGTACGATGTCAATATCTTTTTTGTCGTTGGCATGCATCTCAAGGATACGACCAACACGCTCACGGTCTCCGGTTGTGGAGTTGAGGATGTAAGATCCTTTTTCCAGTTGCCCGGAATAGACACGGAAGAATGTAAGTTTACCAACGTAAGGGTCTGTAGCAATCTTGAATGCAAGAGCAGAAAACGGCTCATTTACATCCGGGTTACGCTTCAGCTTTTTCTCTTCGTCCTTCGGATCGATTCCGTCAACCGCTTCAACATCCAGCGGGCTTGGCAGATATTCAATCACTTTATCGAGAAGGATCTGAACACCTTTGTTTTTCAGGGCAGTACCACAAAGAACAGGCGTAATGTCTCGAGCAAGAGTAGCCTTACGGACAGCATTGTTGATCTCATCTTCAGAGATCTCCTCTTCCATAAGATACTTCTCCATAAGCTCATCATCATGGTCGGCAATTGCCTCAAGCATGATTTTGCGATACTCAACAACTTTCTCTTTCAGCTCTTCAGGAATCTCAACAACATCATACTTAGCACCGAGAGACTCATCATCCCAAACGATTGCCTGCATATTGATAAGATCAACAACTCCCTTGAAGTTATCTTCAGCACCAATTGGAATCTGAATAGGGATCGGGTTGGCGTTAAGCTTATTCGCCATCTGCTCGATCACATTATAGAAGTCTGCACCGGTACGGTCCATCTTATTTACAAAGGCCATTCTCGGCACCTTGTATTTGTTAGCCTGACGCCATACGGTCTCAGACTGTGGCTGCACAGCACCTACAGAGCAGAATACACCGATTGCACCATCAAGTACACGAAGTGAACGCTCAACCTCTACAGTAAAATCAACGTGACCAGGAGTGTCAATAATGTTAATGCGGTGGTTTTTCCAGATACAGTGGGTTGCCGCAGAGGTAATTGTAATACCACGCTCCTGCTCCTGCTCCATCCAGTCCATTGTTGCAGCACCATCATGAACTTCGCCAAGTCGGTGGCTACGGCCTGTATAGAACAGAATTCTTTCTGATACAGTTGTTTTACCGGCGTCAATGTGCGCCATGATACCGATGTTTCGCGTTCTGCGAATTTGATCGATAACCTTGGAATCAGTTTTTGTCGTTACTTCAGACATGAAAGTAGTTGTTTAAATCGGTGTTGATTAAAATCTGAAATGGGCAAATGCCTTGTTGGCTTCAGCCATTCTGTGTGTCTCGTCCTTCTTACGAACTGCACCGCCTTCATTCTTCGATGCGTCAATCAGCTCGCGGCTAAGTCGCAGCGCCATTGATTTATCATTTCTTTGACGGGAAGCACGGATAATCCATCTCATTCCCAGGGCAGTTCCACGATCTGATCGAACTTCAATTGGCACCTGATAGGTGGCTCCACCAACGCGTCGACTCTTAACTTCTACTACCGGCGATGCGTTAGACATGGCTGTTTTGAAAACTTCGATCGGAGCTTCTCCTGTCTTCTCCTCAATGATTTCAAAAGCCTGATATAAAATCTTTCTCGCAACGTTTTTCTTACCGTCACGCATTAAGCTGTTTACAAACCTGGTAACCAATTTATCATGAAAGATTGGATCCGGTTGTACTTCTCTTTTTTCTGCCTTTCTTCTGCGCATAATTAAATAAGGTTAAAACTACTGGTTACCCTTTAGGTTTCTTGGTTCCGTAGTGACTTCTGCCTTGCTTACGGTCATCAACACCTGCAGTATCGAGGGTACCTCGTACAATATGGTATCGAACACCAGGAAGATCCTTAACTCTTCCGCCGCGAATTAGCACGATGCTGTGCTCTTGCAGATTGTGCCCCTCACCGGGAATGTAAGCCGTTACTTCAAGACCGTTGGTCAAACGAACCCTTGCAACTTTACGCAAAGCCGAGTTCGGCTTCTTGGGCGTTGTGGTATATACACGTGTGCAAACCCCGCGCTTCTGCGGGCAATTTTGCAGTGCAGGAGCAGTTGTCTTGCTCGTTTTTCTTTTTCTACCTTTACGTATTAACTGATTTATAGTAGGCACGGATTTACCTGTTTGGTTTCGTGAAATCGAGAGCTGACTAAGTTAGCAATTTTTGCACTCTAATTGCAAAATAAAGGACCTGATTTTTTTCAATCTCTTCAATTTTCCCTACAATGTACCGCTCAGAGTGAAATAATTGGGTTTACCCACCTAATTATAACGTTAACTGATATATTACACTATAACAATTTTGAAGCTTCTTGATCTTCATAACCTAAGCCAGAAACGCCTCAAGGCACTCCAGTCTGCGGGCATTCACCACCCGGAGGATCTGCTCGACTTTTTCCCGAGGCGCTATATCGATAAATCGAACATCCGCCCCATTAAGATGCTGCAGGAAGGCAGTGAGCCCGTAACGGTGGTCGGAACCGTCAAAAGCAAGCAGGTGACCGGCTACAAGCAGAAAAAGCGGCTTGAGGTCATTGTTCAGGATCAGACCGCTTCAATCAAGGCGGTCTATTTTAAAGGGTGGCGCTATTTTATCACACAGTTTGAGGAGGGAAGCTTGGTCGCTCTCTATGGAGTGGCGAAACGGTTTGGCCACTATTTCAGCATGGCACATCCTGAAGTGGATGTATTGAAGCGCGTGGAGGAGACCGCCAAGTATGACACGCTCCACCCAATCTATCCGGGCAACAAGCACTTCTCAAAAGCCTACATCAGCAATCCGCTGATTAAGGATTGGGTAGCACAAATACTTAAGAGTACCAGCATACCGGAAATTCTGCCCGATAATATTCTTAAGCGTCACAAGCTCCCCACGCGGGATGATGCCTACCGTACGATTCATCAGCCCAAGAGCACCAAAGAGGCTGAAGAGGCACTAAACCGATTTAAGTATGAGGAGTTCTTCCTATTTGAACTCTCCATGGCCCGCATCAAGAATATTCAGATTACCAGGGCAGAAGGGGCCATTCTTGAACCGGGCGACCTCACCCGTCAGTTTATCAAGAAAGTGCTCCCTTTTGAGCTCACAGAAGGCCAGAAGGATGGATTGTCTGATATCCGGTCTGACCTGAACTCTGGCCGTCAGATGAACCGGCTCATTCAGGGTGATGTGGGCGCCGGTAAAACCGTGGTTGCAATCGGATCTATGCTGATGGCGCTCGACAACGGAATGCAGGCTGCGCTGATGGCTCCACCCGAGATCCTGGCCGAGCAGCACTATCAGACCCTCACCACCTACCTGGAACCGCTGGGCGTCAATATTCGTCTGCTTACCGGTGGACAACCTGCAGCCCTGCGCCGTGATGTTCTCAGTGACATCTCTGGCGGCGGCTGCCAGATTGTGGTGGGCACCCACGCTATCTTTCAAAAAAAGGTTGCCTTTAACCGGCTGGGGCTTGCTGTAATTGATGAGCAGCATCGGTTCGGAGTAAAACAGAGAAACGAGGTTTTAATGAAGGGAGACAACCCACACTTGCTGGTGATGTCGGCAACTCCTATCCCCCGCTCCCTCGCCATGACGATCTACAGCGATCTCGACATTTCGCTGATCAAAGGTTTACCATCGGGCCGGAAAGAGATCAAAACGGCTGTGCGTACGGATAAAGAGCGTCAGAATGTCTACAAGTTTCTGGAGCAGAGTGTGAGAAGTGGCGACCAGGTTTATGTTGTTTTTCCGCTGATTGAGGAGTCGGAAGCGATGGACCTGAAGGATGCCACCATGGGTTTCGAAAAGCTGAAGCGGCACTTCCCCGACTTCAAAATCGCCCTGCTTCACGGACAGATGAAGCCGGATGAGAAAGACGGTATTATGAAACGGTTTGCCGATGGAGAGACCGACATTCTGGTTTCGACAACAGTCATAGAGGTGGGTGTTGATGTACCCAACGCATCGATTATGATCATTGAGCATGCAGAACGGTTTGGACTTTCTCAGCTCCATCAGCTCAGGGGGCGAATCGGCCGCGGGAGCAAACAGAGCTACTGCATTCTGATGCCGGATACCAAACTCAGCAAAGACGGAAGGTACCGCCTCAAGAAGATGATCGATACCACCGATGGTTTTGAGATTGCCGAGGCAGATCTCAAACTGCGCGGACCCGGAGATTTTCTCGGCACCAAGCAGAGCGGACTGCCCGAATTTCGCCATGGGGATATCGTTGAAGACCGGCTTCTCCTTGAGATGGCAAAAAATGACGCCTGGGCACTTATCAAGTCAGATCCTGAACTAGAATCCGCTGGCCTCGGTGGACTGAAAAAGGTTTTTGAACCCTACTTCAGGGAGAGGGCTGAGTTTTTTGGGATTGGGTGAATTCTCAGATATCGAAAAGATGAAAGGCTACCGCTTCGAAGATAAGAGCAGACGGATTGAACCTCCCCGCCTGCTTTAAAGTGGCAATGATTAGGAATCAGCTACACTCCCGCCATCTTCAAAATCTTCTCGTACTCCTCTTTAGTCACAGAGGTGATTGAGAGCCTGTTTCGCTTAAAGAGCTGCATCTCATCGAAAAAAGAGTCCTCCTTGAGCGCGTCACGCGTGACCGGTTTTTCAAATTTCTGAATGAACTTCACATCAATCAGCTGCCAGCGCGGATCGCTTTCACTGCTCTTTTCATCAAAATATTTGCTGTCGGGATCAAACTGCAGCGGATCGGGGTATGGTTCGGTACAAACCTCCATCTCTCCCACAATGCTTGGCGGCTTCACATTGGAGTGGTAGAACAGGGCGCGGTCACCTACATTCATTTTATCCCTCATGATGTTTCTCGCTTCATAATTCCGAACTCCGCTCCAGCGGACCTGCCCGTCTTGTTTCAGATCATCAATACTGTAGGCATCGGGTTCTGACTTCATCAGCCAATACTGTTTTTTACTCATAATGTGGGTTGCGTCTGTTTCAGTTACTGTTGTGATGATTGTTTAAATAACCGCCAAAAGTGCGTTGCAATTCATTCCGGCATATAATCCTTATCTTTACGGATCAGCGATCAACCCTGAAGGTATTGAAAATGAGCAGTCCAAATCAAAAAAACAGCCGCGATCTTCTCTTCTGGAGTGGTGGAAAAGACTCTTACCTGGCACTAATGTACTACATGGATGAGACCGGGCAGGAACCGATCCTTTTTACCACGTTTGATGATGAAAACAGAATGGTTCCGCACCAGAATATTCCGATTGAGTCGATCAGGCGTCAGGCACTCTCGTTAAAGCTCACCCTCTTTACAATTCCGCTATTATATCCCTCATCAAATGATGATTACCTGAAAGCTGTGGTTAAAGGGATTCAGTCAGTTCCTTTCAAAATCAACCATCTCATTTTTGGCGACCTGCACCTCAGGGATATCCGCAACTGGAGAGAGAAGCAGTTTCTTAATCTGGGCTACCCCACCCTCTTCCCGATCTGGGAAAAACCGATTGATGAGTTACTGGACCGGCTCCATTCGGATGCTGTTGATGTACATGTAAGCGGTGTGGATCCAACCTGCAGGGAGTTTATTGAGACGGGCACCCGCTTCGACCGTGATTTTGTCACCAGGCTCCCTTCACATATCGATCCGATGGGAGAACGGGGAGAGTTTCATACCGAAATTTTTCTGCATGGCTGAGTTGGATTTATTTTGGCCCCTTTTTTAACCGCAACGGACACAAAGCAGGAACAAAGAGCGCAAAGGGGATCAGCTTCACTCTTCTGGGCGCCTCAACGATTCAACAGTTCAACAATTCAACCCTTTGAGCTTTCAGCTTCTTCCTTTCAGCTCTACACCCGACGCTTCCAGGAGCTCCGCACGCTAAAAGGTCCTGATCTTCCCTACTTTCAGGTTAGCTATTATAACGATCCCGATACCAATTCACCGTTTCGGTGAGCATTCGGTCAAAATCCTGGGAAGGCTCCCATCCAAGCTCATTGTGGACTTTGGAAGCGTCTACTGAGTAGCGGTAGTCATGTCCCAACCGGTCGGTTACAAATTCGATCAGGTTCGCATAATCACCGTCCGGACCGCTACCCTCTTCGCGATTCAGGATGTCACAGATCTGCTTAACGAGTTCAATATTCTTCCACTCATTGTTCCCGCCTATGTTGTACTGCTCTCCCGATCTTCCTTCCCTGAAAATCTGAAAAAGTGCCTTGCAGTGATCTTCCACATAGAGCCAGTCGCGAACGTTCTCCCCCTTTCCGTAGACGGGAATTGGTTCATGCGCCAGCGCTTTTCGGATCACGGTTGGTATCAGTTTCTCATCGTGCTGGTGCCGTCCGTAGTTATTGGAGCAGTTGGTAATCACCGTGTTCATCCCGAACGTATGATGGTAAGACCGGACCAGCATATCACTTCCCGCCTTCGTGGCTGAGTAGGGTGAATTGGGCGCGTAGGGCGTTGTCTCTGTAAATGAGCCGGTCTCTCCCAGAGACCCATACACTTCATCCGTGGAGACATGAAGAAAACGTGCTTCCGGCTTTGCCCGGTCACTCTCTATCCAGAGCTGCCGGCACTCTTCCAGAATATTGAAGGTTCCCACAACATTCGAGAGCACAAATGGCTCGGGCCCCTGAATCGAGTTGTCTACATGCGACTCCGCAGCAAGATGGATCACACCATCCGGCAACCACGACTTTACTGCATCCTTAACCCCGTTTCGGTCAGTCAGGTCCAGCTTCTTGAAATGGTATCTCCTCGACTGCTTTAATGGTGTGAGGTAACTGACATCAGAAGCGTAGGTAAGCTTATCGATATTCAGAATCTCTACATCAGGGTAGTTTTCGTGAAGATGGAGAATCAGGTTAGAACCGATAAATCCGGCTCCCCCGGTTACAATCAGTTTCATAGGGTTTTGTTGAGAGTGGTTAAAATTGATCTTTTTCACTCAGATCTTCGAGTAGTGAAAGATTCCGGTCTTTATCTGAGAGCAGTGGATCGATAACTTTCCAGTCGATATTGAGTTCGGGATCATCCCACCTCACACCGCGCTCCAACTCAGGGTTATAGTAATCATTGCATTTATAACTCACCACCGCATCATCCGACAAGACGGAAAAGCCATGGGCGAAACCGGTTGGAATGAGCATCATATATCGGTTTTGGCTGCTCAAAATGGTTGCGTAGTGCTCTTTGTAGGTGGGTGAGTGGGTCCGCATATCCACCGCAACATCCAGGATCTCACCGTGAGGCACCATAATCAGCTTAACCTGCGATGCCGGCGGCAGCTGGTAGTGGAGTCCGCGAAGCGCACCTTTTTTAGAGTAGGAGATGTTGTCCTGAACAAAGTCGTAGTCGAGGCCATGTTCCTTGAATTGACTGGCCCTGTATGTCTCCAGAAAGTGCCCCCTGTCATCACCGAATATTTTTGGTTTTATAAGCCATACATTCTGAAGCGGTGTCTGTTCAAAAATCATTATTGGTCAGTCTTTAATTTCAAAAGTCGTTTCAGGCTCTCCCTCCATTGGGGCGGCGTGATGCCTGTATTCCTGAGCTTATCGATGCCAAGCAGTGAAAATGCCGGCCTTTTTGCCTTCGTTGGAAATTGCTCGGTGGTAATTCTTTCAACACTGGTCTCTTTACCGGCCAGTCGGAACGTCTCTTCTGCAAGATCGGCCCACGATAATCGACCATCTGATCTAACGTGCCAAACACCATCTTTTCCCATGTCCAGAAGCTGTTGTGTAATCTCCACCACATCAAATGTGAATGATGGAGCCCCGATCTGATCATCAACAACACGTACGGTGTCATGATTTTCAGAGAGCCGCAGCATCGTATCTACAAAGTTTCGGCCGGTTGGTCCGCATAGCCAGGCTACCCGTATCAGAAGATACTCCCCATTTGATTCATATAAAACCGTTTCACCCGCCTTCTTCGATTTGCCATAAAGGTTTACAGGATAAGTGGCAGCATCTTCAGGGTATCCATCCGGATAGACCTCCTCATCCTCCCTTCGCCCGGGAAAGACATAGTCTGTACTGAAATGAACCAGCTTTGCCCCCGAATTAAGGCATGCATTTAAAAGAAGTTCAACGCCATCCCTGTTCACCCTGAATGCCGCTTCATTCTGCTCTTCGGCGTTATCCACCGCGGTGTAGGCTGCACAGTTGATGACCAGGCCCGGATTGTGCTTGCGGAACAGATTCTCCACAGCTCCCTTGTCGGTAATGTCGAGTTCGGATGAGTCGGCAGCCACAAAGTCTGCTTTCTGCTTTTCAAGAAATCGGCACCACTCCTTCCCAAGCTGCCCCCCAACGCCGGTTACCAATACCCTCATTTAATCCCCTCTTTTGTCACAAGATCGTTCGCAACCCTATACGACTCGTGCGTTCCGGCATCGGTCCACCAGCCATCCATAATCGAGTACTTCATCTCCCCATTTTGGATATAGTGATTATTGACATCGGTGATTTCGAGCTCTCCACGTCCCGACGGTTTTAACTTTCGGATCACATCAAACACACCGGCATCAAACATATAGATTCCGGTAACCGCGTAGTTCGATTTCGGTTTTTCCGGTTTCTCCTCAATTCACACAATGCGGTCGTCCTGCAGTTCAGCCACTCCAAATCTCTCGGGGTCGTGCACCTCCTTAATCAAAATTTGTGCGCCTGAACCGGGATAATTATCAAGTGATGGGGCAAGATCGGTCAGAAATATGTTATCGCCAAGAATCACCGTCATGCTCTCATCTCCCGTGAAATTCTCTGCCAGCCCCAAAGCCTGTGCTATCCCTCCAGCCTCATCCTGAACCTTGTAGGTAAACCTGCAGCCAAACTCGCGACCCGAGCCGAGAAGGGTCACAACATCGCCCATATGCTCAGTGCCGGTAACAATCAATATCTCATCGATTCCGGTAGCTATGAGCTTCTCTATCGGGTAAAAAATCATGGGCTTAGAACCAACAGGAAGAAGGTGCTTGTTGGTCACTTTTGTGAGTGGATAGAGTCGCGACCCGGTTCCGCCGGCAAGTATGATACCTTTCATGAATGTGTGATCATTTATGGCTGATTAGAAACAACAAACGATCGGAGGCTATTTATAAGCCATTCTAATCGTTATGACAGTGAGGATTCTTTATTTTAATGTACATCTACAGAACAGATAGTCCCCCGACTGTTTACTTTTTCTTGAATTTCAGAACTAACATATTAAAAATACGGCTAATCTTCCCTCTGCTTTTCTGCCTGGGCTGGATCGCTATACCTCAGGTACAGGCTCAAAATACGCAGTGGAATGGTTCTGTGAACAGCGACTGGTTCGAATCTGCGAACTGGAGCAATGGCGTACCGAATGAATCGACTGAAGCACGCATAAACTTTATACCTGCCGGCAACAGTGAACCTGTAATCACATCTGATGCCACCGTACGCGCTTTAAGTATTGGATCCAACAGCCAGACAGTGAGCGTGGGTGACAATGCAACTCTCAATGTGCTTGAAAACATTGTCGTAGGCAATTCAGGCACCCTCGATGTCGGAAACGGATCACTGATTGTGAACAGTGCATCCAGAGTTGATGGCACCATTCTGCTCGATAACGGAATGGTCCAGTTTCTTGATGATTTTGATCACAGAGGCACATTTACCGTACAGACCGGAACCGTGAATATTGGAGACCCCGGTCCTCCTGTCGTTTCAGCCAATTTTGAACTGGGTGGAAACTCCTCGTTTAACCTCAACAATGGAACACTCAATGTTTATGGTGCCTCAGATGTAGGGGGAAGCGGAAGCATCAGTAGTGATGAGGGGGAGATCAACTTCTTCGGCGAATCCTCTTTTTCCGGTTCGGGTGAGCTCAACGGTGGAGATGGCATCATCCGTTTTAATGACAGTGCAAGCTTCACCGGCAGCGGTACCATCAATGCCGAGAACAGCACGGTGGAAGTGAACAATACAGATCTGTTTTTCCGGGGAAATGGACAGTTTGAACCGGGAACAAGTACTGTTGTCATCACCGGCAACTCCTCACTGAGTGGTGGACGAAACAACTACCCGATCTCACTCTACAATCTTGTAGTTGAAGATGGCGCACAACTCGACATAGACAGGGCCAACGTAACGGTTTTAAACGATGCAACTTTGATAGGAGATGCTGAAGTCTCCGAGGTCAACGGTGGCAGCATCAACATCGAGGGAGAGACTGTTCGCCCACCCGCCAATGTCTTCTACAGCCGGCAAGATGGTAACTGGAACGATATTAACAGCTGGGCGAGAAGAAGCCACGACGGACCTGTTTTCCAAAACCGCCTTCCGGGTTCCCGCGAAGATGATGTTGTGATCATCGGTGAAGGGCACGAAATCACTATCACCAGCGATGTGACGCTTGAGAATATTATGACGGTGGATGTGCTGGAGAATAGCTCTCTTGCAGTAGGAACCAACGGTTCACTTGAGATGCAACCTGAACGGATTGTTACCGGTGGGGGTACTTTCACCCTTTCTGATGGAGCTTTGCTCTATATAGGTTCAACAGAAGGGATCACTTCAGCTGGTGAGAGCGGAAACATTCAGACCGACACACGAAATTTCAGCACGGGCGGTAACTACGTTTATCAGGGAGAAGAGAGCCAGGTTACAGGGAGCGGACTTCCGGAGACGGTTCGCAACCTGGAGATTAACAACACCGATGGAGTATCGCTTTCAGACAATCTGCGGATCGCTGAGCTGCTTCTTCTAACCGATGGCACATTTACCATTGGCGACGGTCTTTCACTCATTCAAAACAGCGAGCAGGTGGTTTCCGGAGAACTGCGATATCTGCTGGAGATCGGAGGAAATCGCGGATACCGACTTCTTTCAGCTCCGATTGCGGCTAATTTCAGTAACTTTCTCAGCGGGACCATCACACAAGGCATACCGGGCGCTCAGCTGAGCGAGACTCTTCAGCCCAATATTCTTTGGTACGACGAAACCTACCCCGGAACCGACAACCAGCGATGGCGTGCACCTGCTTCCATGGATGAGAACGTTACGCAGGGTCGCGGCTACCATGTCTATATGTTCGGTGATATCGAGGAAGATAGCCGCTATAACGACCCCTTTCCGATCACCATCGATGTGAATGGTGAGTCGTTTGATGTGAACAGTGAAGAGATCGACCTGAATGCCACTTTTACAGCAGAGGCAGACTCGGGCTGGAACCTTGTAGGGAATCCGTACGGAGCCTCCATCGACTGGAACTCCTCTTCCTGGACCCGTACCAACATCGACGAAACGATCTATATCTGGGATCCCAACACAAATCAGTATCAAACATGGAATGGCGTTACCGGTGATATTACCGATGGTATTATCGCTCCATTTCAGGGTTTCTGGATAAAGGCCAACGATGAGAACCCCGAGCTCCGGGTTAACCGTGATGCCCGTACTTTTGGCGGTGAGTTTGTTGGAAAAGCTACGGTTGCCCATCCATCCATCAGCATTGAGGCGTACCATAGCGAGAACCGTCGCTCCACTGCGCACTTTTCGTTTACTGAGGATGCCAAATATGGGCTCGACTCACGTGATGCACATAAGCTTCTGCCTCCGCCGGGCGTGGACAACTACCTCGAAATTTTCTCCAGAACCGATAAGGGTGATCGCCTGGCCATCAACAATCTGCCGCGTCGTTTTGGCCGAACCATTGAGATTCCGTTTGAGGTTAACGCATGGAAGGATGGCAAAGCCGTTCAGGATGAGGTTGAACTTCGCGTAAAAGGTTTTGACCATATCCCGACCTGGTGGGATGTTCAGATCATTAACAAGCAGACCGGCGAGAGAGTCCCGGTTACAAGAAACGAACGCTTGATGGTTGATATGGGTCATGTTCGATCCCGGTCTATGGGCAAAGGAAAAGATTCCGGTTACAGTGTGGTTACCAGAAGCGGTGACAGCCACGCCGGATTTGTGCTCAGAATTGATCCGGGTGAGGATGCCGGAGATCTGCCGGGCGACTTTGAGATGAAACAGAACTACCCAAACCCGTTCAACCCTACCACCACGGTTCGGTTCAATCTTCCGGTTCAGAGCGATGTACGGCTTGATATCTACGATATGGTTGGCCGAAGAGTGGCGACATTGGTAGATGGAACAATGCAGGCGGGTACGCACGAACAGATCTGGGATGCTTCAAGGCTTGCCAGTGGCGTCTACATTGCGCGCCTTATTACTCCGGAACAGACCTACATCCGGAAGCTTACGCTCATCAAATAGAAAACCCCTCCGGGATCTCTCCAACAGAGGGGCTTTACATTGTTTCGGATAGAGTTTGAGGAATTATTAGTCCTCGGAGAAGATATCCTCGATCAGATGTGAGTACTTATCTTCTATAATTCGTCGCTTCACCTTCAGTGTTGGCGTCAGCTCTCCGGTCTCAACCGTAAACTCAGAGGCGATAAGCCTGAAATCACGGATCTTCTCATGAGAGGCGAGTTCTTTGGAGAATGAATGGATCTCCTTGCTGAAGATATTTTTCACAGCCTCTTTGCTGATCAGATCTTCGATATCATTATAGGAGATGTTGTTCTGCTTGGCATGCTTTTCAAGGGCCTCAAAATCGGGCACAATCAGTGCCGCCATAAAGCTTCGTCTCTCTCCAACCACAACAAGCTGATCGATCCAGGGACTGGTTTTAAACTTATCCTCGATCGGCCCAGGATAGATATTTTTACCACCGGCGTTCACAATCATATGTTTAATTCGATCTGTGATCTGCAGGCGACCGTTTACAAACCGTCCCACATCTCCTGTGTGGAGCCAGCCATCGTCGTCTATCATCTCCTTGGTTGCCTCATCGTTTTTCCAGTACCCTTTCATGGTATTGGGTCCGCGATTCAGGATTTCACCCGGCTCTGAGGTAAGGTCCGTAGGGTAATCCTCACCACTGATCTCAGCAATGATCCGGTTATCCTCAAGATGTTGAATTCCAACTGTCACGCCATTGATCACTTTACCAACTGTACCCATCTCCTCTTCGCCATATCGGTTACAGCACATTACAGGAGAGGTTTCGGTAAGACCGTACCCTTCCAGAATATTGAGCCCGGCAGACATGAAAAATGCCCCTATTTCGGATGGCAGAGCAGCACCACCGGAAACAAAGAAACGGATATTGCCACCCGTTCGCTGACGCAGTTTTTCAAACACCAGTCTGTCGGCAATTTTTTTCTGCATTGAGACCAGTCCACGTTCGCCTTTCCAGTAGCGTTCGCCCACGTTAAGTGCCCAGCTGAAGATAGATTGTTGAATAGCGCTACCCTCCTGCACATTCTTTTTGACGAGGTTATAGATCTTCTCGAACAGCCTCGGAACGCTCACCACAATGGTAGGATGAGCTTCCAACATATTCTTGGCAACGGTATCCACGCTCTCCGCATAGTAGATCTCCGCACCGCCCGCCATCATAGCATAATAGCCTCCGGTTCGTTCAAAACTATGGCAGAGCGGAAGGAAAGAGAGACAGCGGTCAGACTCGCTAATGCTGATTGCGTCATGAGCAGACTTCACATTGCTCACGATATTTCTGTGTGTGAGCATGGCTCCTTTTGGCTGACCGGTGGTGCCCGATGTATAGATCAGGGTTGCCACATCCTCCGGTTTCACTTCGGTTGCCCGCTTTTTGAGTGTCTCCTTATGTTTCTGCTCCACTTTCGAGCCGTGTGTGCAGATGGTATCGAAGAGAGTCACATATTTCTCTTCCAGATATTTTTCAACTTTCGGCTCGTCAAAAGCAACTACATGCTTTAAATGCTTGCAGTTATCAAAAACTTCCACCGCTTTTTTGAGCTGTATCCCTGTTGAGACGAAGAAAAGTTTTGCCTCAGAGTTCTGCAGGATATACTCGCACTGCCCTGAAGGCAGCGTAGTGTAGAGGGATACATTTATACCCCCCACCATTTGTATGGCGAGATCAACAAGAGCCCACTCATATCGATTTTCACTCAGAATCGCGACACGATCCCCCTTTTCAATTCCGAATTCGAGCATATAGCTGGCTACTGCCGTTACATCCTCTTTCACAGCATCCCACGTCAGGGTTTTGTAAGATTCATCCGGACCGGGTTTAAATGCAAAAGCTGTTTTATCAGATTTTTCGTATTTTTTTGTCAGGCTCTGGTACAGTTCTGTCAGAGTTTCAAAAGCAACAATCGTAGGCATGGCTATCTGATTTATGTTTTGGTAGATCGCGTGTAAGATAAAATTTTACCGCAATTTTAATAGGCAATAATCATTCCTTTACAATTCAAAGGACAAGACTGTCCTGATAAGCCCGTTTTGTAGCTGTAACGTTCAATTGATCACCAGCGACTTTAATTCCATTTCATTATGGCACATCCCGCACAGGAAGAGACAATTCATCTTGTTAAAGAGATCTTCAGAACCTATCTGAAAGAGAGAAATCAGAGACAGACACCGGAACGTTTTATGGTGCTGGAAGAGATCTATCGTGCCGAAGGACACTTCGATGCGGACGATATCTTTTTCAACATGAAGCAGGCCGGTACACGGGTATCTCGCGCTACCGTATACAATACACTTGATCTGTTGATAGAGTGTGGATTGGTACAGCGGCAACAGTTTGGCAAGAACCAATATTATTACGAGCGCTCCTACGCCTACCAGCAGCACGACCACATGATCTGCAAGGAGTGTGGCGTGGTGATTGAGTTCTGCGATCCAAGAATTCTGGAGATCCAGAAGATGATGGAGGAGATCTACAATTTTAAGGTTGATGGGCATTCACTGCATCTCTTTGGCACCTGCCAAGACACCGAAGCCTGTGACAAGAGAAAAGAGAGTGGAGATAAGATAAAGTCGTTGAGCGAGTAGTTGGTGTTGAACTGTAGAATCGTTGAGTGACGGAAAGGGTGTAGCCGGAAGTCTGAAGCTTGTGGGGTAATTGGTTGAGGGTTGAGATTCCCCCTCTCGCCCGTCCTTAACCTTCAGGCAAAAGGGCATATTTAAACAAATGAGGAAGCTTGATTGTGAAAATATGAGGTGTGTTCGTGATCGCCTGTTTCATCGATTTTACCCAAAAAACCCTTCACCAATTCCTTCCCACTGCGCCTCGGCAAACTCCGTTCCATTTCAAAAACCGCTCCTCGGCGCGGATTAGGCGTCGCCTTTTTAGGCCCGGAGCGTTGCACCGGGCTGAGTTAGAGCGCCCTTTCAGGGCTTGAATTTGGGCAAAATTTTAGATCATTCTCCGCTGCGCCTACTCTGCGACCGCAGCGGTTAAGAACAACCTTGAACGTTAAACACCCGGCAATTCTATTTAGGCATCAACACTACTGCCCTTTGCTGCGTGCATTTGCGCAGTCCCGGCCCATCGGGGTCAACTTGCGTCAGGGTTGGTGCTCAAACCAAGACCATTCCACTGCGCCTCGACACATTCCGTTCCTTTTCATGAACCGCTCCTCGGCGCGGGGTGGATTAGACGTAAATCGGTTTTCTACCCATATGTAGTCCCTAGCGGGACAATTGGCCTCGCCCTCCATTTATATATTGCCGAAGCTATATTGGACAGCTCCCTCAGGGCTTATATTTTGGCAAAACTTGAGATCATTCTCCTCCGCGTCCGCTGCGCCTACTCTGCGACCGCAGCGGTTAAGAACACCCGGAAATAAATTCGACCCGTAACACGCAACCCTGGAAAGACGCTGAAAGGATCCTCCCGTTCGGTCAGGCGCTATCAGGTCATACCCATAACCCGCAACCCAAAATCACGTATAAACCTTCGTCTCCCTGATAAACTTTCTGGCTGCCCAGCGGCTGCCCATCCAGCCCATAACAATTGCAAGCAGCAGGACAGCGCCGGTGAGAAAATACCACCTTCCGAATGGCCAGGATAGAACCCCAAGCTGGGGTACGGTGGCAGGCACAATCCATTCAAATAGAGCCAGCATGACGGTTGCAGCCAGTGTTCCCGCAATTACACCCTGAATAACACCTTCAACTAAAAACGGGCGGCGGATAAACGAGTTGGTTGCCCCCACCAGCTTCATAGCCCTGATGAGATCCCTCTTCGCATAGATCGTTAGCCTGATGGTGTTAAAGACCAGTATCATCGCAACAAAGAGAATAAAGAATCCGATTGCGCTCCCCGCAAGAACCAGCACTTCGGTTCTCGACTCAAGCGTCTGCAGCAGCGCCTGGTTAAACCGTACCTCATCCACACCGCTGTAGCCCGACACCTCCTCCACAAAGGCGGCAATCTGCGATACATCAGACTGATCGGTCACTACAACCCTAAACGATGCCGGGAGAAAGTTGAGATCGGCCAGTGCCTCTCCTCCAAGACCAAAATCCTGCTGAAAAATCTTGGATGCACTATCCCTGGAAATATAGGAGAGGCTCTCTACTACCTCTTGATTCTGAATTCTTGATTCAAGCTCACGAGTTGTAGTGTCATCAATATTCTGTAAAAACACCTCTACTTCCACCTGCTGCCGAAGCAACTGTGAGACCTCATAGGCATTAAACCCAACCCGCGAGAGCACTCCGACAAGAAGAACAGCCACAAAGAGAGAAAAAATAGAGGTAAAAGCAGCAAGCCGGGCCCTGCTCAGTCCGGCAGCACCCTCTTTCAAAATATATCCCAGGCTCATCAGACAGAATTCCTTATTAGTTGGTGAATAAAACACGTAAACCAAGCATAAAACGACGCTCCGGCATGGGGTAACCGGTTGTTTCAAAGTAGCCCAGCTGGTTTACCCGATCAAATATATTTTCCCACTTCAGCAAGAGCATAAACCAGCGTATCCGGGCAGATACATCCAGGTCTACGCGATAGTATGAAGGATTGTAGAATGCAAAAGTTCCCGGATCTCCGCTTGCAGCCTGAAACCGATTCAGGTTGGTCCCGTGCTGCCATCTATCCAGGGGTGTCAGGTACTCTGCGGTTCTGAACGGGTTCGGAGAGAAGACCCCGGAAAATCCGGCCGTTACAAACGTGGCGCGATCAAACAGATAGTTTTTCCAGTAGAGGTGCCCCTTGATCCAGGCCCGGTCGCCGGAGGTATCCAGGGCACGATTGGTAAAAGCATCCGAATCTGACATATACTGCTTATAGGTTGCCGACACCTCACCCTCAAAAATCCTGGAATCCAGAGAGAGCCATCCAGTAGTGCTGATTTGTGAGTATGAGTCAATATTCACAAAGTTGTTCTCCTGATCCACAAATACCGCGTTATCTGTGAACCTCACATCTCCCCTTACCCCAATTTCCCATGATTGTGACAATCCAAATCGCGCTTCAGCACCGCCGGTAAGAGTCTCTTCATTTTGCAGTGAGGAGTTGCCGGCAAACTCCTCAGACACCCAATAGAGCGACTGGATATCCGGAGCCTGGCTCAGTACCCCGCCAAATAGTGACAGCCTCATCCTGGAGACCGGATTCAGGCGCAATCTTGCAGATAGCTCCGTTGTGAGCCTGGAGTCGCTTATAAATTCAGCCATTGCATTGGCGCTGATACCAATTCGAGGTCCAAGCCTGAGAGAGAAGTCTGCCTCTGCTATGGCGCCCAGCCAGTTCAACTCCGTTAGATTTCGGCCCTCTCTTTCAAAAAGGTAGTATGCCCTGCCTGTGGTTGTGAGCGCGGCAGGCCCAACCCCCAGATGCTGCCTGGCGTATAGCTCGGCCCGGTTAAAGTTCGTATTGAGCGTATCGGCAGTGTAAGTAAGATCCCATCTGTCGGTCTGATAGTGGATTCCCAATTCAGTCTGAACATCCCGGTCTATGTTGGACCGGTAGTGAGCCTGAAGATAGATGTCACTGCTTGTATGGTTCGACTCAGCCGCACCTGCATTTGGAGTCTCAACAAAACGGTTAAACCCAAACTGAGCGGGGTTATCCCCCTGAACTGCGTACCCAAACGGTTCCTGCCTGTCCATTGCATTGTTGAGGTAGAGAGCCCTGAGCAACCACTGATGATTCAGCTGATGGTATAACCGAAAAGCTGCCTGCCTCCCATCCGTTTCACTTCGCTGGTAGCCACCACCATCGCGGCGGTCCCAGAATGAGAGTTCAATATTGGTACGCTTCCTGATATTCTCTGTGTATACAAAGTCGAGGTTTCGGTAGTTGAAATTCCCCTCATCAAAATTGAGATATGTTCTTGGCTGAATGAGATAGTAGTCCAGAAGGCGCGTGCGAGTACGGTATGTAGCCCCGTAGTCTGTTTCGGCAAAGTGATTGATCTTGCGTGCCGGCATCCGGTTCCAGTTGGCCAGACCCGTGAGCGGACTGTTAAGCCGCATCCCCTCCATCTCCAGGTTCATATGCCTCGTCTCATAGGCGTGATGTTCAACTGCGTCTGTGCGGCCGAGCGAGCCCAAACGGTATGTAATTGCCCCCGATTCCCTGTGAAATCGGTCAAAAAGATTCACCTGATTGACCCAGCGCAGCGTGCTGTCGGTCTCACCCGTGTGAAAATTCTCTGAAAAGCTGTAGTTCCACACATGAACCGTATCCACCCTCTCCTCTTCCGGCTCCTCTTCAATGCGTGTTGTATCAGCAGGAATGGTGTCGGGTACAGCTACTTGTGGAATGGTGTCACCCGGAAATTCAAGCGGGAGCACCGGCAGCAGTGAATCCGGCAGAGCAGGAGGAATTGTATCCTGAACCGATACCGAAAAAACCGTCCATATGGCAAATAGAACTATCAAGCGCGGAAGGGTTTCAGGTTGTAGGGGTATCCGTCAAGGCCGAGCAGCACCTTTCGAACCGTTTCCAGAACGATCATAACAGTTCGCTCCTTGTTTATGAGCCTCTCTTTGGAAAGTACGGCATTAAGTGCAAAGTGGTTCTCCTCACCGAACCAAAATCCCATCCAGACGGTACCTACCGGTTTATCAGGGGTGCCGCCACCCGGTCCGGCAATTCCGGATGTTGAGAGCCCGATCTCGGCTCCGCAACGTTCTGCTGCACCTTTTGCCATTTGGAGAACCACCTCCTTACTGACGGCGCCAAACTGTTCCAGATCGTCTGGAGAGACACCAAGTAAGCCTGTTTTGAGCCGGTTCGAATAGGCCACGATACCTCCCTCGGTATAGTCGCTACTTCCCGGGATATCGGTAAGTGTGCTGGCAAGCAGACCACCTGTACAACTCTCAGCAACAGCTACTGAGAGTTTACGCTCTTTAAGAAGTCGTCCCGTAACGGAGGCGAGAGACTCTTCACGCCCCTCAGCATAGATCAGTTCTCCTGCCTTCTCTTTGAGTCGGTTTGATATCTTTTCCAGTTTCTTTGCGGCATTTGCAGAGTTGCTGCCCGATGCGCTTATACGGATTGTCACACCCGAAGCTGAAGGTAGATATGCCGCCTCTACGCCATTATTCAGAAACTCACCCAGGTCGCCAATCGTATCACTGAGTGTGCTCTCAGGTACACCGGCTGTTTTGAAGTAGCGTGTTGCCCAAACATCCTGACCGGGAAAAACCTCACGAAGCTTTGGCACCACCCCCTCTTCCATCAAATGGATCATCTCGTATGGAACTCCGGGCAGAACAGCCAGTGCAGAGCCATTCTCAAAAAACCACATACCGGGGGCAGTCCCCTTTTTGTTAAAAAGCACATCACAATTTTCAGGCACCTGCGCCTGTTCGGCATTCGATCTCGAAAAGGTAAAATTACGGCGTCTGAAAATCTCCCTGATGTGCTCAAGTACCGCACCATCTTCACGCATTTTTACATTAAAGAGGTCGGCCACGGCCTTCTTTGTGATATCATCATGGGTTGGTCCCAAACCACCGGTCACAATCACGACTGATGAGCTCTCCATTGATGATCGGATTTGTGATATGATCATCTCATAACGGTCGGGAATAGTAAATGTCTGCTCCACATAGAATCCCTGCTGAGTCAGAATAGAGCCGATTCGGGAAGCATTTGTATTAACCGTGTCTCCAATCAGCAGTTCATTGCCGATGGTGATGATGTGTGCTTTTCTCATAGTGGGTCTGAAAATAGGATTTTGCCGCACATAGTTGAAATTAGTTCTCTTATTTCCCAATCCGAAATGTGCAACGATTCTTCATTCCAATTGTTGGCTGAGGTTTTTACCTTATGGCGTGGAAAAAATACCAAACATACTTAGCGGCTTCAGAATGGCAATGGCCCCGGTGTTTCTGCTGCTCTTCATTCAGGACGACATTCTGTTGAGGGGGCTCAGTCTCGTGGTTTTCACCATCGCAGCCATTACAGACTAATTTGACGGATATTACGCGAGCAAATATCAGGTTGAGAGAGAGGTTGGTGTTTTTCTCGATCCCCTCTCCGACAAATTCCTCACCTTTGCAGGGTTTGTCTGCCTCCCATTTGTAGACGCTTCCCAATTCCCTTGGTGGGCAATCGGCCTGATTGTGATCCGAGACATCACCATAACCGGGCTTCGTATCTATGCCAAGCGCCGCGATATCGTAATGGAGACTCGCAAAACCGCAAAATGGAAGACGGCTATACAGATGGGCTTCCTCTATGTGGCGCTGCTCTTTGGTTTTCTCACGCTCTTTGGTGGTAACTTCGGCGAGATCATTCAGTCTGTCTATGCAACCAACATTTTCTTCTGGGCGATGATGGGCGTGGTCGCAATCACCGTCTATTCAGGAATCGAATACCTGGTTGTGAACCGCCGGCTCTTCAGCATGTCTCCATCTGAATGAAGCCGTTCAAGCTGTTTATCGGTACGCTGTTTGGGGCCGGTCTACTGCCTAAAGCTCCCGGTACCTGGGGAAGCCTCTTTACCCTCCCGCTCATATGGGGCGCCTTTTTGATATCGCCCCTCTATGGTATTATTGGTTTAACCCTGCTCACATCCATTCTTTCGCTCTGGAGTGCTCCGGCTGCAATCAGTGAGTTTGGAGACGACCCCTCCCGTTTTGTTATGGATGAGGCCGCCGGACAGTCTCTGGTATTTATCTTTACAGCCTTTCACTACGGACTCTACGGCAATATTGCACTGCTACTGTGCGGATTTATCCTCTTCCGGATCTTCGATGTGCTGAAACCTCTTGGAATTAAGCGGTTGGAGAAATTTCCCGGAAAATTTGGTATATTGTTTGATGATCTGCTTTCGGGCGTCTATGCACTATTATGTCTGGAGTTGATCAAGGGTCTTATAGCACCTCTTTTGGGATAATAACAATTTAATGACAGGTACTTAACAAGAGTACTTTAGGTTAGTTTAGTTTCCAGACGGTTACGAAAAGATCTGTGTTGAAACACAGCTTCAGAGAAAAAAATTTTACAGATATGGTTGAAACGACAGTTACAAATAAAATCATCGATAAAGAGTTTTCACGGGAACTTGCCAGGCACCTGCTTGAGATTAATGCCGTAATTCTGAGGCCCAATGAGCCTTTTACATGGGCCTCCGGCTGGAATAGCCCAATCTATTGCGACAATCGCCTCACCTTGAGGTTTCCGAAAATCCGGAAGAAGATTTCGAAAGCACTGGTCAAAATTATTGAAAGTGAATTTCCCGACGTTGAAGTGATTACCGGAACTGCAACGGCCGGCATTCCCCACGCCGCATGGGTTGCTGAAAATATGGACAAACCACTCGCATATGTTCGTGCCAAGGCTAAAGCCTACGGACTCGGCAACCAGATTGAAGGTGGCGTTGATAAGGGGCAATCCACAATCGTAATCGAAGATCTGATCTCAACAGGCGGATCTGCCATCTCTGTGGTAGAAGCACTTCGGTTTATCGGAGCTGATATCCGAGGAGTTGTAAGTATTTTCACGTATGGATTCGAGAAAGCAGCATCACGCTTTGGCGAGTTGAATATTCCTGTATACTGCCTCACAGACTACGCTACGCTGATCGATGTAGCCCTGGAAGAGGGACATATTCAAAACAGTGACGTGGAGATGCTCAACGCATGGAGAGACAACCCGGAGAAATGGCCGAATTAGATCCGGACGATCCAATCCGCTTTGCCGCAGCAGCATCTGCCGTGGCACTTACCACCAGCCGAAAGCTGATCCGTAACTTCCGGTACTACCGAAGTACCCAACCCGATACGATACATCGGGATGAACTTGCCGGGCTTTGCCGCCATATTCGGCAGGATCTTTTTGGCCTGCGTAACCTGATGGACTCCGAACCCGGACACTCTCCTTTCTACGTGAGCCTCGCAGGTGAGATCGACGATCGCCTTGAAGAGCTCCACAGAAAGCTTCTCTTTTTTGACGCAGAAAAAATCAGCACCATTATTCCGCTCATCGACTCCTTCCGTTCATTTTGGAAGGGTCTCGATCAACCATCATTCTATGGTGAAAAACTGATTTCAGCACTCGATCATCAACTGCCATCCGCCCTGGAAATCACCGAAAATAAGATTCTTACGCTACCTGAAACGGCCGCTATCTGAAAAGTTTTACCTTCAGGGAATAGGCACCAACCCTTTTCCGTTTGTATATTTCAAGACAGTATCAATAAATCAGAAGTAACCCCCCTTATGAAAAAACTTTACGTTCTACCTCTCCTACTCCTGCTCTCCGCATGTATGAACACCAGTGTTGAAGAGTATGATGACACCCAGGATCTTGAATTCCTCGAGCAGTTTGCTGCTCAAGAGGGCGTTGTGGTTACCGATAGCGGCCTGATGTACCGCGTTATTGAAGAGGGCGAAGGAGATGCACCCGGAGCCGACAATTACGTATTTGTCAGATATACCGGCAACTCTGTCGATAACCAAGTTCGGTTTGACACCGAGGGCAACCCCGACATCATTCTCCCGTCAAGCTTTCAGCAGTTTTTAGGCCTTGCAGAAGGCGTTCAGCTGATGTCCCCGGGTTCTGTTTATGAGTTTGCGATGCCTACCGAACTGGCACAGGGAGACGGACGTGCGTATGAATTTGAAGTGGAGATGGACTCGTTTCTAATGGATCCCGATGAATTCCTCGCCCAAAATGCCGAAGAAGAAGATATTATCGTGACCGATAGCGGCCTCCAGTACAGAGTGATCGAAGAGGGCGACGGAGAGGCCCCCAACGAAGATAGCGTGGTGATTGTAAACTATCGAGGTACCTACACCAACGGTTTCGTATTTGATGAAGGTGACGATGCTGAATTTCCTATCCAGGGTGTCATTGAGGGCTTTACCGAAGCACTACTCTTGATGGAGACCGGTGCTAAGTATGAGATTTTTGTTCCAACAAATCTTGGATATGGTGAAGAAGGAACTCAGGGCATTATACCCGGTGCAGTTCTGATATTTGAGCTTGAACTTCTGGAAGTGATCTGATATCTGTAACACAACGGCAGTTATCATCTCTTTTATGTAAAACCGACATCCCATGTACCGACTCTGCCTGCTGATCTGCCTTTGCACACTTTTCGCATTCTCCGGATGCGACACGGAGTCGGTTACCGGCCCCGGAGATAATGGTGATGTTACAGACCCCGGTTCAGTTACACTTTTGAGCGGTAGTGGAACCGACCGGGCAGAAACTGTAATCCGGACATCCGATGGCGGAACCCTGATCGCAGGCACCACCAACTCTGATGACGGCGATTTTTCAGGCCTGGCCCTGGGTAACTATGACATCTTTCTTCTCAAACTGAGCGCCAATGGCAGCAGAGAGTGGCTCCAAACCTATGGCGGCGACAACAGCGACTGGGCTATGGATGTGATCGAAGACAGCGGCGGCAATTTTGTGGTAACCGGATACACCAGATCAAATACGGGTACATTCTCAGATCAAAATCTGGGTGAAAACGACATCTTTCTGCTCAAAACCGATCCCAACGGGGATCTCCTCTTTGCCCAGACCTATGGCGGAAGCGATGAAGATTACGGCCATGCCGTTATTGAAGCACCGGGAGGCGGATACCTGATAACCGGTGCATCCCGATCCACAGATCAGAATTTCTCCGGCCGAAACAACAGCAGCATGGATATCTTTCTGATGCGAACCGACGTCAACGGTATCCCTTCCTTTATTCAGGCTTTTGGTGGTACCTCCAATGATGAAGGAATGGATCTTGCCATCACTCAGAACAACACCGCTATGATCACCGGGCGATTCAGTTCATCAGACGGTGATTTTTCCGGCGGATTTATCGGTGACAACTCCGCTTTTGTGATCGAAATCGAATTGAATGGTGCCCCAAGAGGACTCACCACATATGGCGGAACGGGCAGCGACGTTGCCAACTCGATCGCCGCAGCAAGTGATGGCGGCGTTGTAATAGCCGGCCGGACCAACTCCACCGATGGCCATTTTGAAAATCGTGACAACAGCTCAAACGATATGTTTCTGATGAAGCTCAATGCAGGCCGCGATATCGAATGGCTCCAGACATTTGGCGGCTCACGGTTCGACAGCGCCTCTTCCGTGATTCAGCTTCAGAGTGAAGATTATTTGATTGCCGGTGAGAGTCAATCGAATGATGGCGACTTTGATGGACAAAACCTGGGCGGCCATGACGCCGTTACCGTTCTTGTGAGCCCAGACGGATCCCCCATTCGAATTTCACACTTTGGCGGCAGCAGATCTGATATGGCTTTCTCCGTAACCGAACTGCTGGATGGCAATCTTGGAATATCGGGCTGGACACAATCCACAGATGGTGATTTTGAAGCCCGTTCGGGCGGCAACCCGGATGCCTTTTTCCTGATCTCCGATCTTGAAGGAAACGTTCAGTAAATAGCCTGCGGTTGGCTGATGACATCCCTCCTTTAAATTCGTATCTTTTGAAGCTCTCCCGATAGCGGGAGGCTCATTTTTTTGATGCCGGAAGAGACCGGCAATCCGCTTTTTTTAATCGTTTCAACAGAACACCATGCGCGATAAGCAATTCTATATCGAAACTTACGGCTGCCAGATGAACTTCGCCGATTCCGAAGTGGTCAACTCCATTTTGATGGAGAAGGGAATGGTTCCTGTCCACTCTGCCGAAGAGGCTGACGTCATTTTTGTGAACACCTGCTCGATCCGCGAAAATGCGGAGACGCGGGTGTGGAATCGCCTTAAGGAGTTCCGTTCTCTCAAAAAGGAGAAGCAGCAGCTCACCGTTGGTGTTCTCGGCTGCATGGCGGAGCGGATCAAGGAGAAGATTATTGATCAGGAGCAGCTGGTCGACATTGTAGTTGGCCCCGATGCCTATCGCGATATTCCGAATCTTCTGAAGGAGGTGGAGGATGGCCGCAAAGCGGTGAACGTGCTTCTCTCGCTCGAAGAGACCTATGCCGACATCACACCTGTACGAACTAGCGGTAACGGCGTCACAGCCTTTGTATCGATTATGAGAGGATGCGACAACATGTGTGCCTTCTGCGTGGTGCCGTTCACGCGTGGACGCGAAAGAAGCCGCCCGATGAGCAGTATTCTGAGCGAGATCGAACAGCTGCGGGAAGAGGGCTACAAAGAGGTAACGCTGCTGGGACAGAATGTAAACTCCTACAAGTATGAGGAGATCGATTTTACCACGCTAATGGATGAAGCAAGCAAGCGCAATCCGGAGATTCGGTTCCGCTTCTCCTCCCCGCACCCAAAGGATTTCCCCGAACCGCTACTCCACCTGATCGCAGAGCGTCCCAACCTCTGCAACTACATCCACATTCCGGCCCAGGCGGGCAGCGACACCATGCTGGAGCGGATGCGCCGTCCATACACCCGCGAGAACTATCTGAAGCTGATCGACCGCATGCGCGAGATCATTCCGGATGTTTCACTCTCCACCGACATCATCGCCGGATTCTGCGACGAGACAGAAGAGGAGCACGAAGCCACCATGAGCCTCATGAAAATCGTTCGATACGATCTGGCCTACATGTTTGCCTACAGCGAACGGGAGCGAACACTGGCTCACCGAAAGTATGAAGACAACGTGCCGGAAGATGTGAAAAAACGACGCCTTAGCGAGATCATTCAGCAGCAGATGTCGATACAGGAGAAGACCAACGAAAAGGAGATCGGCAGGCGTCACCTTATGCTGGTTGAGGGAACCAGCAAACGGTCTGATGAGCAGCTATCCGGACGAACCGACACCAACAAGATGGTGATCATCGATCGTAAAGATTACGCCAAGGGAGACTACGTTGAAGTGGAGATCACCGACTCCACATCTGCCACGCTGCAGGCCCGGCCCATTCGGAAAAGCTCGATTAAGGAGTTTAGCCAGAGAGAACAGGAAGCTGTGGTTCCCGGCTGATGATGGTGGTTTGAGTTTTATAACCGAGATTCATTTTGCCCTGTGGTTGAATGCGTCTTTTTTTGAATCCCATCTAAGATAAACGTCTTTAACATCCCGGACTTTAAGCTTGAGTACAGTCCCAAACGGCTCATAATTTGTACTGCCGAGTATTTAAACTCTATTAAATACTAGAATCCTTATCAGTTCAACGAAGCCGTATAAATTTCTTGCCACTATACTTTAATAGCAAGCATTGGCGTTGGAGATTGAAGTAAAAAGTAATAACATTATTATAACTTCAGAAATAAATCTATTAATCAGCTATGGAAGCAAAAATTCGAAAAATCGGAAACAGCCTTGGAGTGATTCTCCCCAAACAAGTGATCGAAGAACTGCACCTTAAAACCGGCGATAAAGTAAGTATCGATCGAAAGGGTGCAAATCTGGAATTACGGCCAATTGATCCGGAATTTGAAGAGTGGGCTGAAGCCTATCGAGAGATCAATACAGATTACAAGGATGTGTTGAAAGCTTTGGCAGAATGATCAAGTTCCTGAACAAAGAGATTATTTTGAAATTTCATCAGGATCAACTTGATCGTTATGGTGGCAAGACCGGAGTTCGTGACGAAAAGTTACTGGAGTCTGCTTTGGCTCAACCACAGGCAAGTTTTGAGGGTGAGTATGTCCATAATAATCTGTTCCACATGGCTTCCGCCTATGGCTTTCATCTATGCCAAAACCATCCATTCTATGATGGCAACAAACGAACAGCTTTGATTGCGATGTATACATTTCTATATGTCAACGGTTTTCAAATTAAAGCCGACAAGAAGAGTCTCTTTGCGATTGTGATGGATTTGGCGAGTGGTAAAGTGAAGAAAGATGAGCTTGCCGATTATTTAAAAAATCACTCAAAAAAGAGACCCGTATAGAGAGTTTGATTATTGATAGCATAACGGCGATGCAACCCAACTTCTTTAAGCCCCCGAGGAGCTAATTCATACGTTCTACTCAACCTCAATCTCAGCCACCACGATATCTGGCTCTTCATACCGGTTGTCCAAAAAATGTATAGTGTTGCCTTGGAAGTACTTAATTTAAAAAAAACGGCCCCGTATCACCGGGGCCGTTGTATGTGTACAAGCTATAGTATGGGATAACTTGCATCTGCAATGATTTGGGAATCTTTCGGGTTTTATTCCGAAGGTTCTTGTAGTTCTACTGTTTCAAGGTCGGTGGTTTCACCCACGTTTACACTCACTCCCTCAATTGTTTTGCTGTCGTAACCATCTTCTCTGGGTTCAAATGCTACGGTGTACTCTCCTTCCTCCAGTCCAACAAGCAGAAACTCGCCGCTTTCGGTGTCTGCGTAGGTTGTTGAGAGCGTGTCGCTACCTGCAATCGCATATACCACACTTCGGGCATCGATTGGCTCTACCATTCCACCAATGTTGCCAGATATCGCCTCATTGGTGGCGCGAATCACGGGCTGAAGAATATATCCAGGTGTCTGTGCCTGACCGGTTTTGCGAACAGAACGCTGGGCGTCAAAATCGAGAAGAAGCGTATATTGAATTCCTTCCTGGATCTCCGCATTCACGTTCAGTTTCACGCCTGTCTCCGCTCCGCTGGGAACAAAGAGACCGTGCTCTTCACCATCAATTACAACAGAGTTGGCATCGCGGCTCACAACCAGTCGCATCTGTGGGTAGAGACCTGCCTCCAGCTCTGCTGAGCCGCTCACTTCAAATACGCCGTTGGTCAGTTCAAGAATATTGAAGGAACGGTTCGGCTCACCGATAACCTGCCACCCTTCATCGCCTTCTGTGTTGTTCACTTCAACTCGCTCCACAAAAATGTTCACCTCGTCAAAATCGACCGGTGCATCATGAAGTCGAACTTCAATTGAACCCATTTGTGGAGAGCTGTCCAGTGAGCATCCTGCCAGGAGGATCACCATCAACGCCATGGCGGCTGTAATTACTTTACTGATCGTACTTTTTATCTTTTTCATAGTCTCATTCTTTTTTTCTTTATGGGGGACTTTATCGTCTGTGGAGGTATGACGACCGACTTTGAAAAGGGTTACAGATTTTTTTAAGGAGCCGGAAGAGGGAAGCTCAAAGCTCATCCTCCTTCGCTTAAGCTTCATAGATCAAGATAGCTAAGATGATAAAGAATGCTTCGGAGGACAAGAAGCTCAAAGGACGCAAGATCACACACAATTCTCCCTCGTGCTCTTTGTTTAACCTTTGTGCCCATTGTGGTTAAACCAACCCGCCCCCTCTTCAACGATCTTCACATCGCGCCTCGAGAATTTCCGTTCCTTTTTAAAAGCCGTTCCTCGGCGTGGGGTGGCGGCGCCACCGTTTTGCCCGGGGCTCACGCCCCGGTCTTGGATGGAACGCCCTTTCATGGCTGAGATGGGGAAGCTCAAGCAGGACCTTCCTGCGTGCGCAGCTCCTGGAAGCGTCGGAGGTTGAGCTGAAAGGAAGAAGCTGAAAGCTCAAAGGGTTGAACTGTTGAATCGTTAGTAGCTGGAAGGTTGAAGCCGGAAGAGGGAAGCTCAAAGCTCATCCTCCTTCGCTTAAGCTTCATAGATCAAGATAGCTAAGATGATAAAGAATGCGTCGGAGGACAAGAAGCTCAAAGGACGCAAGATCACACACAATTCTCTTTCGTGTTCTTTGTTTAACCTTTGCGCCCATTGTGGTTAAAACCTCCAAGGAAGAGTGGTGGCTTTTATTCGACCTATCGGAATCTGCTCTTTAGTTGCCGCTTCCAGGTCTGTCGGGCCGGTTTCGATCCAATCCAGGTGGTGTGCCTCCCGGAGGTCCTCCGCCCACTTCTCCATTAAAGAGATTCTGCAGTACCTGGGATGCGGGTAAACCTCCCTCCAACTGTCGACTCAGCCCTTCAGCTACAGACTGCGCCGGAAGCTGGCCACGTCTTTGAGCCATATTCATTGCACCCGGAAGTTTGCGCATTTCAGCCGCATCAAATCCACTCTCCAGTGCAGAGATCATAATTCTGGCAGATCCTGCAGGGTCTTCAGAGGCACCGGGCAGATCACTCATCACGCTGATTGCAGTGACAATTCCTGACGGACGCGCATTCTGAAGCGCAGGACTGTCGGCAAGTGCACCCAGTGCAGATTCCATCACATCGCGATCAAAATTTTGCATAAGCCCCTTGGAGCTTGCGCGAATCATCTCATTTCGGAATTGATCCCAATCTACCCTCTCCCCCGATCGGGATAGCATACCGGCAATTTCCGGACGATCCACCCAGCCATCAACAAAACCGGAAGCTTCTGAGGCACTCGAATTAATCGAGAGTAAAACCGGCTGAATTCTGTTTGCAGGAACCCGTTTTGAGATCCCTTCAAAGACCTTCTCAAATATCATCTCATAGGGCAGATTCTCTTCAGCCATCTGTATGGCCGGTTGAAGAAATCCGGCAAGATCATCCTCACTGATCCCCCTCGTTTCAGCCCTGTTAAAAAGGTCTGCTATTCGCGACTCTTCGATCCCGGCTGATTGAGCCCGGTTTGCGAGCTCATCGATGGTTTGAGCTTGAGCCATTGTACTTACACCCGTTAATAACACCAGGCAAAGCGTGAGCATCATCGTTGTGGTATATCTTTTTCTATCTGTTTTCATGGTCGTATGATTAGTCAATAAATATCAATCCGTTATATCCTCCGAAGCCGTCAGACACGGTATAGGTGTCGTCAGAAAGCTCAATCCAGCTCTCCTCTCCATCTTCAATCAGAAGTACTTTATATTCGTAGGCTCCCGGAGAGAGATCCACCTGTGCTGCATACCTGTTACTCCCCGCATGGGAGAGCGGTATCCCCGGCTCCTGCCAGTCGTTGAAGTCGCCGATGAGATACAGATCTCCATCACCCCGATATCGAAGGTTCAGTATCACAGTCTGTGTATCATTCTGCCTCCAGTCGATATCGGCTCTGCCGCGGCTTCTTGTGGTTGGAGAAAAATTAACCCGAACTCCAACTGAGGTATGTAGATCATTAAATGACTCGGCCCCAGCCGTACTGTTGTAGCGAAGAAAATCTCCGCGAAGGGAGAGCTTCGCATTCCTGTGAAACCTGTAGACAGCTTCACTGCCTGCGCGGATCAAATAGTCGGCTTCCTCCAGGATCTCTCCATTTCCTGTTGTATTACCAATTGGGGGAAAGCCACCGCCACCTCCTCCACCATTCTGAACAGGAACCTGGTAACCAAACCGGTCTAACCCTGCATTAAAACTGATTCTCGCTGAGCTGTTGATCAGATAGGCAGCCGAGGTTCTGAACCCAACACTTTCAGTCGGGGCTTCCAGGTTACCATTCACTGAACCGCGAAACTGCCATCTGAAGCCGGGCCAATACTCAGCCTCCACCGAATAGAAACTGACACGTTCGCTAAACTCTTCGGTTTCATCTTCACCTATTCCCGTTTTTCTGTAAAAAGGTCCGGCTTTAAATCTGAACTGAGTGTTGTATGCGGGCGACCACGTCAATACAGGCTGAATCCACCTGAACTCCCGGTTTCGGACGGTAGAGAATCTGCTGTATCCGCCCTCCGCACCTGCTGAAAAATAGTTACCGAGCCTGAATCTGCCGGAAAGAAGCCCGAAACCACCTGTCCAGGTTTCATCTCTGTTCAGAAACGGTGAATGGATAAAGCCTCCACTGACATCACCGGAAAATCTACCGGTAACAGCTGCTGCCTGACCCATAGCAAGCGTCGAGAGATAGGCCGAATTTTCAGATCGCTCCCACTCGGCCAGAAGCGGATTTAGTAACATATTGGAGGTATAGCCACTTCGGCTCTCCAGGAGCAAGGTTGTCTCTATGGCTTGTCCTTTAACAATACCCGGTATGATGCATGCAGTACTCATAATGATCAATATTACCCTCATAGAAAGATCACAGCATTTTTATTTCCAAACCCATCGTCCTGTTGTACATCGGCCAGCGGATCTGTTATCCACTCATCACCATCTTTGATGAACATATAACGGTGTTCACCCCGGCTGAGCGGAACCAGGCCGGTCCAAACCTGGCGATCTCCAATCATCTCCGGGTTTAGCTCTATCGGGTCCCAGTTACTGAAATCTCCTGCCACTTCGATCATATCCGCTTCCTCATCGAAATAGACAAACCTCATCCATATCTCCTGCTCCTGTTCGCTGATAAACTGTGTTGTGGAATCCTGACTAATTTCTACAACCTCACTTTCTGATGTAAGCGCCAAGGTATATCCAAGCCCCATTGAAATCAGGGCGATTGCAGCCGCTGCAAATATCTGACCCGTTCGAAAACGGTGAATCTTAGCCGGCTTGGACGCCTGGTTGCCTGACCCTGCCTCCGTATCACCTGCTTCATTTTCAATTTCACTCATCACGGAATCTGCAAAACCCTCCGGAACAGCGAATGAACCTGCTTCACTACTCACATTGTAGGAGCGGAGTAGGGATCGCTCGAATCTCAACATCTCTCTGAGTTCAGCGTCCTCAGCAATCAGGTGCAGAACCTTCTGCTCTTCACTGTCGGTCAGCTCCCCGTCCAGAAAACGGCGAAAAAGCGTTTCAGTAGATTCATTCCGGCTATTCATCGTTCTGTTATTTTTTCAAGTTCAGATTTCAACTCCTTTCGTGCTCTGTGCACCCTAACCTTTAGCGCACTAACCGACATCCCTGTCTGCTCGGACATCGCCTTATAGCTCAACCCATCCCTGTATTTCCAGAGAAAGGGTTCCGAGTAATCAGCAGAGAGTTTCTCAATTGCATCATCAATCAACACCCTCCATTCACTCAACTCCAGATTGTGAAAGGGAGTCCGTTCATCTTTCAAAGCCGACTCTACTACCTCCTCTCCAAGCTCACTGATTCGCTGATTGCCTCTCCTGATGTTCTTCACATGATCCAGGCAGTGATTCATCGCAACTCTGTAGAGCCATGTAGACCAGGCCGATTTTCCGTCGTAGCGGTTCAGCTTCTCATAAACCTTCACAAAGATCTGCTGAGCCAACTCAGCAACCTCCTGCTCATCCTTTTCATAACGGCGCACGATATGAAATACCATGGGTGAATATCTATTCACCAGTATCCTGTATGAGGATGTCTCACCATTTCTGATTTTCTCAATCAGAGAGTGATCCGAGTTTAAAGCTTCATCTTCGTTCACAGCTAGCCTGTTCAATATCAGATTCAAAAGTATGACGACCTAAATACTGATTGGTTACCAACTTTTTTTATAAAACCGCAAATTCATCAAAAACAAAAGCGCTTCCACTATTTTTTATGAATGATGTCACGAAATTTATCATTTTATTGTCTGTGCGATAAACCTGCAATGTAATGGATCGAGATGAATAGAAAAGAGATTACCGGCCAGCTTCCCAAGCTGGTAAAAGAGTTGAAAAAGCACAGGGAGGTGTTGTTGGCCAATCTGGTCATGATGGGTGAAATACCCGCTCCCACTTTTGATGAAGACGAACGGCTGGAATTTCTGCTGAACCGTTTTAACGAAGCGGGCCTTCAGGAGTCTTCGATCGATGAAGGCGGCAACGGTGTGGGTGTACTGAGCGGCAGCGAGGGCGATCGCTGCATATTGATCAATGCTCATGCCGACACGGTCTTCTCCAGGAAAACTGACCACACCATGCAGGTGAGCAGTGACCACATTAAGGGACCGGGCGTTGCCGATAACAGCCTCGGGCTTGCTGCACTGGCCACCCTCCCCTACATGCTAAAGGAGCTCGGCATTGAGCTCAAAAGTGACCTCGTTCTTTTGGGCGGGGCCCGAAGTCTGGGCAGAGGCGATCTTCAGGGAATCCGATTCTTTCTGGATAACAATCAATTCAATATCACGCAGGCCCTCTGTATAGAGGGTGTGGAGCTGGGCCGGCTCAGCTACACCTCCATTGGAATGCTTCGGGGTGAAATAACCTGTCGAGTTCCGGAGAGTTACGACTGGTCCCGATTTGGCGATGCAAGCGCCATACTCACCATCAATGAGGTGATCAACAAGATCAATGATATTCGCCTTCCAAAACGCCCCCGCACCAGTGTTGTGATGGGCTCCATCAACGGAGGTACCTCCTTCAACACCATCGCCAAGGATGCCACGCTTGGGTTTGAAGTGCGGTCCGAATCACAAGAGGTGGTTAATGAGACCGGACAGACGATAGAAGATATTGTGATGGAGGTCTCTTCCAAAACCGGGGATGAGGTAGAGCTCGAGATCTTTGCAAGGCGCAGCCCGGGTGGTATTCCATATGCACACTCCCTCAACCGATGTGCCCGACAGGTGATGGAAAAGCTGGGGATCGAACCTCGACTCGCTCCAAGTACATCGGAGCTGGCTGCCCTTATCGACAAGAAGATTCCGGCACTTACGCTCGGCCTCACCAAGGGCGAGCGAATCCAAAAAACACACGAAACCCTACAGATCGAGCCGATGTA
>JAFIFA010000106.1 GCA_020832225.1 Balneolaceae bacterium | reverse complement strand
GGCTCGCTCATTTCAGTGAGGCGGGAGGCCATCTCGCCTGCAGTACGGTATGAAAGCAGAGGCAGCAGCGGACCAAAGATCTCCTCCTGCATTATCTCGTCGTCCCAGGAGGCGTCAATAAGCGTTGGCTCGATGAAACGGGTCTCCTCGTTCACCATCCCGCCAAAGATCACGTTTGAACTGTTCAGAAGTCCATTCAGGCGATTGAAGTGATCGTAGTTCACAATTTTTGTGTAGGTCTTGCCCGTGATGTAGTCATCCCTGAAAAAATCACCCAGCACCGTTTTGCTCTCCTCTATGAACTGATCCCTTACCTCTTCATGGACCAGTGCAAAATCGGGGGCAACACAGATCTGCCCTGCATTCATTGTTTTGCCCCACCAGATTCTTCTGGCTGCCGTCGGGATATCGGCATCGGTGTGAACGATAGCAGGGCTTTTCCCGCCAAGCTCCAGGGTGACCGGTATCAGCTGTTCGGCAGCGGCTTTCATCACAATTTTGCCAACGCGGGTACTCCCGGTAAAGAAGATATGGTTAAATGGCTGGGCAAGCAGCTCCTGAGTCTCCTCAACGGCACCCTCCACCACAGCCAGAACCTGATTTTCAAAATATTTGCCTATCAGATCGGCGAGAAGGGCAGAGCTCTCAGGGGCCAGCTCTGATGGCTTCAGCACCGCTGTATTGCCGCCGGAGATGGCGCCAATTAGCGGCATCAGCGTAAGGTTTACCGGATAGTTCCACGCGCCTATCACCAAAACCGTACCAAGCGGCTGTTTGTGAACCAGTCCGCTCGACGGAAAGGTGGCCACCGAGCTGCCGGAGGGTTCCGGCTTCATCCATCCGCGCAGGTTCTTGATATGAACATCAATATCATGAAGCACCGTATAGATTTCCGATGTATACGCCTCAAAGTAGGGTTTTCCGAAATCACGATTAATAGCCGAGCAGAGCTCCTCTTCGTTATCTGCCACCATCTCCCGCAGTCGGCGCAGGTAGTTCAGCCTCTTCTCATAGGGGCGGGTCACACCCTCCCGAAATGCCGCTTTCTGGGTTTCGATAAGATCTTTGATGGTCATAATGAGCGGGGTTTACGTCCCTTGAAAGATTCCATCGACCGATAGACACCGAGTACATTTCCGGCCAGCCAGTCGAACGCACGGTGCGGGAGCAGGGCTTTCAGAAGCGGCACGGTTCGCACCATAAACGGAGCCTTGATCTCGCGCTTCCCGTCCGCAATTCCCTTTAGCATACGCGCCACAATCTCCTCCGTCTCCAGCAGGGGCACCATCAGGGGCGCCTTCACACCATCAAACATACCTGTTTTGATGTAGCTCGGAATAACGGACGTTACACGAATGCCCGTTTTAAGCTTCTCCATCTCGAGGCGCAGGGAGTCGGTCCAGCCAAGAACGGCCCACTTGCTGCTTGCATAGACGCTCATTTTCGGATTCCCGATATATCCCGATGCGGAAGCCAGGTTCACCACATGTCCGCTGCCCCGCTCAATCATGCCGCTCAAAAATGCATGAACCACCCACATGCTGCCAAGCGTATTGATGTTCATGGTGTCGGCTATCTCATCAGACGTATGCTCATGAAACATTTTTCCAACCACGATTCCTGCGCAGTTGATGATGATGTCGGGCAGATGGTTCTCCTTCATGACGTGATCTGCCTCATATTGAATGCGGATATTATCGGAGATATCAATTCCGGCCGTATGCACCTCTGCTGTATCGGGGAGCTGCTGCTTTAGCTCGGCAAGCAGGTCGGGGTTTCGGTCCCAGAGAATCAGCGTTACGGGGACGTCCCGACTCACCTGCTCGGCAAACATCCGACCGATTCCACTTGCAGCGCCGGTTATTAGAATTGTTTTGTTACGATAGTACTCTTCTTTAGCCATAGTGAAGACAGCTTACAAAAAAAGATCACCTCGGAAAAATGGTATTTACCGAATAGATATGAAGGTTTGTACCTGAAGGGGGTAATCACGTATTTTGAAGCGACCACCTAAACAGAAAAAGACCTTTAAGATGAAGAAATTCCATTCACTGTCTGCACTGCTGATAGTTCTGCTGATAATCACCGGTTGCCGCTCCTCTGTTGAAAGAGCTGAACGCGGCATAACCGGTCAGGCTCTGCTTGAGCATATTGAAATCCTGGCCTCCGATGAGTTTGAAGGGCGTGCTCCCGCCACTCAGGGTGAAATCCTCACAATCGAATATCTTACCGAACAGCTCAGCCAGATGGGCGTTGAACCGGGCATGCCGGATGGATCCTACACTCAGGAGTTTCCCCTTTTGGGTCAGCAGGTTGATGGAGACCAATCTTCCTTCACTATCAGGCAAAACGGAAATGTAGTTGCCGATCTCAGCTATGGTCCCGACTTCATGGGATGGCCGAGCAACGAAGAGGAGCGCATTGAGCTGAGCAATGCAGAGCTTATCTATGTTGGCTATGGCATTCAGGCCCCTGAATTTGACTGGGATGACTACAAAGACGTGGATGTAGAGGGCAAGGTGCTGGTTTATAAAAACAGCGATCCCTCTTTCGATCCCGACATTTTTGATGGCGACTCCCGCCTCTATTACGGCCGGTGGAGCTATAAGTTTGAGATTGCTGAAGAGATGGGTGCCCTTGGTGCGATTATCATCCATACCGATGAAACAGCCGGCTATGGATGGTCTGTAGTGGAGAACAGCTGGGGACGGGAGCGCTTTACCCTGCCTGTTGCCACGGGAGAGCTGGAAGGCCGACCTGAGTTCAACAGCTGGCTTACGCAAGAGAGCAGTGAAACACTCTTTGAGGCAGCAGGTTTCGATTTGATGGAGATGCTCGACGCAGCCGCCGATCGTGAATTCCGCCCGGTAACACTTGAAGGAGTTACCCTCGATGTGGAGCTTACCGCTGAGTACAGCGATATGTCATCCAATAATGTGGTAGCAAAGATCGAAGGCAGCGATCCCGATCTGATGGATGAATATGTGATCTTCTCCGCTCACCACGATCACCTCGGCATCACCACCCCTGTTGATGGTGATTCGATCAATAACGGTGCATGGGATAACGCATCGGGCGTGAGTGCCATGCTTGAGACCGCCAGAGCCTTTAAGGAGATTGAGGGTGAGTTCAAAAGATCTGTACTCTTTCTCTTTGTAGGTGCAGAGGAGATGGGGCTTCTTGGTTCACAATACTGGGCAGAAAATCCCACGGTACATCCCGGTAAGGTCTCTGCCAACTTCAATCTTGACAGTATGCAGATCTTTGGATCTACCCGCGACCTGGTTCTGGTGGGCTACAACCGTAATACGCTAACCGACTATCTCCGCGAAGAGGCAGACCGACGTGATCGTGTAATAGTGCCCGATCCACAGCCGGAGCAAGGTTTCTTCTACCGATCGGATCACTTCTCGTTTGCGAGAGTCGGCATACCGGCCATCTATCCAAATCCAGGCCGTGAATTCTTCGACAAACCTCAGGAGTGGAACGCAACGGTAGACAGCCTGCGCACTGCAATGTACCATACCGTTCACGATCAGGTGAATGAGTATTGGGATATGGCCGGAATGGAAGAAGACACACGACTTATCTTCCGGGCTGCACTCAATGTTATGAATGCTGATGAGATGATGGAGTGGGCACCGGGCGACGAATTTGAAGCGACCCGCCTGGAGATGCTGCAGGACGTTCAATAACGTAAAATTAACCGCTTCTTCATCTGACGGCGTTATTTTCCTCGTTCATATCAACACCACCCGAATGATTCGAAACTCCATACTTACCGCACTGCTGTCGCTGGTACTGGCGGTAGCGGTTTTTGCCGACAAGCCCGCCTATCTCCTCTATAACGCAGAGGGCGAACAGGTAAGTTACAGCGAATTTCTGGAGATGGCCTCGGCCCACGAGATCATCCTCTTTGGTGAACTGCACAATAGCGCCATTGCACACTGGCTGCAGCTGGAGTTGATCAGAGACCTTCATCAGGTTGATGGCAGCAAGGAGCTGGTTGTCGGGATGGAGATGTTTGAGCGCGATCAACAGACGTTGATCGATGAATACTTTGCCGGCCTCATCAGTCGCGACCGTTTTGAAGATGAAGCCCGGCTTTGGAACAACTACCGTACCGACTACAGGCCCGTTCTTGAATTTGCCAAAGAGAACGACCTTCAGCTCGCAGCAACCAACATCCCGAGGCGATATGCATCGGCTGTTTATGGCCGCGGACTTGCAGTACTGGATGAACTGAGTGCAGAAGCGAAATCCTGGGTCGCCCCGCTCCCCATCGAGGTAGATACGGATCTGCCGGGATATCGCGACATCCACGAAGCAGCACACGGCCATGGCGGTGATAACCTGATCTACTCCCAGGCGGTGAAGGATGCAACGATGGCCCACTCCATTCTGGAGTTTATGGATGTGGATAAGCAGTTTGTTCATCTAAACGGATCGTACCACTCCAATAATCGCGAAGGGATTGTCTGGTACCTGCGGCATTACGAAAGTGAAGCCTCCATCTTTACCATCAATACGATCACCGCAGAAGATCCTGAGAGTGCAGACCCTGAAGAGCTTAAGGCCGCAGATATTACCATCGTTGTGCATGAACGAATGACAACCACGTTTTAACCCATTTCATGATATGAGCCGATCCCCGTTTCCCTATTTTCGAGGACGTCGACTGAGAACCGGCAACAATCTCCGCCGAATGGTAGCTGAAAACCATCTCCGAAAAGATGATTTCATCGCTCCGCTTTTTGTGATGGAGGGGGAGAATAGCAAAACCGAAATCCCCTCCATGCCCGACTACTACCGCTTTACTCTCGACCTGCTGCTGAAGGAGGCCGAAGAGATTGCGGAGCTGGGTATTCCCTCTGTTCTGCTCTTTGCAAAGGTGCCAGATGAGAAGAAAGATAATGAAGGAACCGAGGCGCTCAATCCGGATGGATTGATGCAGCAGGCTGTAAGAGCCATCAAGAAAGAGATCCCTGAGTTGGTGGTGATGACCGATGTGGCACTCGATCCCTACAGCAGTTTCGGGCATGACGGAATTGTAAAAGAGGGGCAGATCATCAATGACGAAAGTGCAGGTTTGCTCGCCAAAATGGCGGTTAGCCATGCCGAGGCGGGAGCCGATTTCGTGGCTCCATCCGACATGATGGATGGCCGTATTCTCCTGATGCGAGAAGCACTCGAAGAGATGGGATATCCCAACACCGGAATCATGGCCTACAGCGCCAAATATGCCTCAAGCTACTACGGACCGTTCAGAGACGCCCTCGACTCGGCACCCGGTTTTGGCGACAAGAAAACGTACCAGATGGATCCCTCAAACGCTATTGAAGCCATCAAAGAGGCCGTTTCCGACGAATCTGAGGGAGCCGACATCGTGATGGTAAAGCCGGGTTTGCCCTATCTGGATATCGTACGCGCCGTTAAGGAGGCTGTTGGCGTACCTGTATCTGTATATAATGTATCCGGTGAATATTCGATGATCAAGGCCGCAGCAGAAAAAGGGTGGCTCGATGAAGAGCAGGCAATGATGGAGGCACTCATTGCGTTTAAACGTGCCGGAGCGGATCTCATCGCCACCTACTTCGCCAAAGATGCGGCACGATTATTGTAAATGTTAACCGCAGAGGGCGCTGAGTTCGCAAAGTTTGTAGATGCCTTTGCGACTCTGCGGTAAAAAATTTTAGACTTAAATATTGAATCAAACATTTAAAACACAATCATGAAAAGAATACTGCTGTTTTTAGCCACAAACTTCGCAATACTGATTGTTGCAAGTATTACGATGTCTCTTCTGGGAGTTGGCTCCTTTCTTGATGAATCCGGCACAAACCTGAACCTTCAGGCACTTCTTGTTTTCTGTCTTGTCTTCGGTATGGGGATCTCACTCGTATCGCTGCTTTTTTCGAAAAAAATCGCCAAGTGGACCACCAAAGTTAAGATTATCGATGAGCCCCGTACTGAACGCGAGCAGTGGCTGATGAGAACCGTGGAAGAGCAGGCCCGTGCTGCCGGAATCGGTATGCCCGAAGTTGGAATTTTTCCGGCAGAACAGGCAAATGCATTCGCTACCGGCGCAAACAGAAATAAAGCACTTGTTGCCGTCAGTGAGGGCATGATGCAGCGTTTCGATCGCGAAGAGATTCGCGCGGTTATGGGGCACGAAATCGGCCACGTTGCAAATGGTGATATGATCACCCTCGCGCTTATTCAGGGCGTTGTGAACGCGTTTGTGATGTTCCTGGCCCGTATTGTTGGATTTGCCGTTGATCGTGTGGTCCTCAAAAACGAGCAGGGCCTCGGCATCGGATATTTCATCACCACCATTGTGGCAGAGATCGTTCTGGCCTTCCTTGCATCCATGATTGTGTTTTGGTTTTCTCGCAGGCGCGAGTTTGTGGCAGATGAAGCCGGCGCTCGTCTTGGCAGCCGAAATGGCATGATTGCCGCTCTGCAGAGACTGCAGCGGGAGTCTCAGGTGCCGAACCAGCTCCCCGAATCTATGCAGGCTTTTGGCATCACCAGCGGGAAGAAGAGTGGCCTGAAAGCTCTCTTCATGACCCACCCGCCGCTTGAAGACCGGATTGCCGCGCTGCAGAACATGAGCGACTAACTAACTTTCAAACAGCCTGAATCTTGATGGTTTGCGCCTCAAGACTCAAGACTCAAGACTCAAGACTCAAGACTCAAAAAAATGATCTTAAACAAGAGCGAGTACCTGTTCAAGCGAGCACAAAAATTTATCCCCGGCGGGGTTAACTCTCCTGCAAGGGCATTCAAATCGGTAGGAGGCATTCCTGTCTTTTTCAAAAAGGCGAGCGGGTCGATTATCACCGATGTGGATGGCAATGAGTATATCGATTACGTAGGATCCTGGGGACCGATGATACTCGGTCACGCCTATCCGCCAGTGGTTAAAGCAGTTCAGGATGCCTCATTCAACTCCACCTCGTTTGGTGCTCCAACAGCACTTGAGATCAAGATGGCGGAGCTGGTGAGGAAGATGGTTCCTAACATGGATCGTGTCCGAATGGTCAACTCCGGCACGGAAGCGTGCATGAGCGCCGTTCGAGTTGCACGCGGATACACCGGCAAGGATAAAATCATCAAGTTTGAAGGAAACTATCATGGACATGGTGATGCCTTTCTGATCAAAGCGGGAAGCGGTGCCCTTACCCTCGGAAAGCCGAGCAGTCCGGGTGTTACAAAGGGAACGGCAAAAGATACGCTCAACGCAGATTACAACGATCTCGAAAGCGTGGAGAAACTTCTTAAGAAGAATAAAGGCAAAGTTGCGGCAATCATTGTGGAGCCGGTTGCCGGCAACATGGGCTGTATTCCACCCAAGCCGGGATTTCTTGAGGGACTTCGCAAACTTTGCGATGAGCACGAAACCGTACTCATTTTTGATGAGGTTATGACCGGATTCCGTCTTGCCAGAGGTGGCGCACAGGAGCGCTACAATGTTTGGGCCGACCTGGTAACCTTTGGTAAAATTATTGGAGGTGGGCTTCCTGTTGGCGCCTTCGGAGGGAAAAAAGAGATCATGGATGTTATTGCACCTGAGGGACCTGTCTATCAGGCCGGCACACTCTCGGGTAACCCACTGGCTATGAGCGCCGGAATCGCTCAGCTAAGTGCACTCAACAAGCATCCGGAGTACTATGTGGAACTGGAAGAGAAGACCGCATATCTCCACAAGCGCCTCAAGGTGCTTCTGAATGAGCATGAGGTGGATCACTACATGCATCAGGTTGGTTCAATGATCAGCATCTTCTTTACAAATGAAGTGGTCTCCGATTTCAAAACGGCCAATACCACCGATCAGGAGTTTTTCAAAATCTTCTTCCACGAAATGCTGAAACGCGGTATCTACCTGCCGCCGTCGCCTTTTGAGAGCTGGTTCCTTGCCAATACCCTCACTACAGAGATGCTCGACCGAACCGTTCTTGCAGCTGATGAGTCTCTTGCAATCGCCAAGCTTAAGACCGACCAGAAATAGAACAAGCTTAACAAGATTAAAACCGTCCGGCAAAATCCTTATTGGCTAACCGGGCGGTTTTTTTATGTGCTCCGCATCCGCCTTGCCTACTATGTGAATTCTGCGGTTATAAGGGATGATCTCTTGCACAGATCCCACATTAAGCTCTCGGGTTTAGTTAACCGCAGGGTACGCAGCGGTTTCGCAGAGGGCGCAACGTTTTCCCAGCCCGACTCCTCTCCGCGTCCCGCCGCGCCTTCTCAGCGTTCTCTGCGGTTAAAAAGGGATGATCTTTTTTACGAACCATTCCCTCCGTTTCTTCATCGAGACCTTTGTGGTTAAAAAAAACCCGATCCCTTTTCTTTTACCCTATCTCCCTATTTTCTTCCGCTTTTCGCAGTCTGTTTTGTACATTTGTGGTGAACTTTACCATCAAAACGGACCTGCCGATCATGAAATCAATTGAGAAAATCGAACTTCAGCGCCTCGAACCATCCGAGTATAAGGAGCTGGAAGAGTTGATGATCAAATGCTATCCCCGAATTATTGATCCCGCCTGGAGCAAAAAGCAGGTAGACAAACTGATCAAACTATTTCCTGAAGGACAGGTGGTTATTAAAGTGGATGGAATAATGGTGGCCTGCGCACTGGCAATTATCATCGATCACAAGCTCTTTGAAGAGAAACACACCTATCTTGACATCACGGCCAACGACACCTTTTCTACCCACAAACCGGATGGAGACACAATCTACGGGCTTGACCTAATGGTGCACCCCGACTATCGCGGACTCCGGCTCGGTCGCCGTCTCTACGACTACCGAAAAGAGCTTTGTGAGGAGCTCAATTTGCGAAGCATCGTTTTTGGCGGAAGGCTACCCAATTTTCACAAGTTCGACGACATCACCGCCAAAGAGTATATCCAAAAGGTGAAGTCGAAAGAGGTACACGATCCTGTGCTCAATTTTCAGCTCTCCAACGACTTCCATGTTAAGCGTGTGGTCAAAAACTACCTGCCCGAAGATCAGGCGTCCGAATCGTACGCTGCGCTGCTTGAGTGGTCCAACATCTACTACACCAAGCCTGCTAAGGTGTACAAGCCTGAAAAGAGCGTGGTTCGACTGGGGCTTGTGCAGTGGGGGATGCGTTCCTACGCCGGCTGGGGCGATCTAACCGAACAGATCGAATATTTCGTAGATGCCGTTTCCGGATACCGGGCAGACTTCTGCCTCTTTCCCGAATATGTGAACGCTCCGCTTATGGCTGAGTATAATCACCTCTCTGAGGCTGACGCGATCCGGGAGCTGGCCGGATACACAACGCGGATGCGCGACACCTTTGCCGATTTTGCCATCAGCTACAATATCAACATCATTACAGGAAGTATGCCTGAGTTTGAAGACGATGTTCTGAAAAATGTGGGCTACCTCTGCAAGCGCAATGGTGAGGTTGAGAAGTATGAGAAGATTCACGTCACGCCAGACGAAGTGAAGGTGTGGGGAATGAAAGGTGGATCAAAAATTAAAACCTTCGATACCGATGCCGGCAAGATCGGAATTCTGATCTGTTATGATGTGGAGTTTCCGGAGCTCAGCCGTATTCTGGCCGACGAAGGGATGGATATTCTGTTTGTACCCTTCCTCACCGATACACAGAACGGCTATTCGCGGGTCCGAAACTGCTCAATGGCTCGCGCAATCGAGAATGAATGCTATGTTGCCGTAGCAGGCAGCGTGGGTAACCTGCCCAAGGTTCATAACATGGATATCTCATTTGCGCAGTCGGTTGTGTTTACTCCATGCGATTTCTCATTCCCTACAAACGGGATAAAGGCTGAGGCTACTCCCAACACGGAGATGATACTAATGGTGGACGTGGACCTGGATCTCCTTAAGGAGCTTCACGAGCAGGGAGCCGTCAGAACAATGAAAGATCGGCGTCATGATCTCTACAATGTGGCTTTAAAGAAATAAAATATGGCCGATACCCCCTCTGGAGTACCTAAATAGGGTGTGGTAACATTTATTTAATTTGCACACATATCCCATTTATGTAGATCTTTTCACTCTTCGATTATAAACTGACCTGCCTGAGCAGTCTACATGACATATACGTTTTTTGATTTTCTACAGCTGATTGGTGCTCTTGGAATTTTCATCTTCGGGATGAAAATCTTCAGTGATGGATTACAGAAAGTTGCCGGCCATCGCCTCAGAAAGATCCTGAAAGGAATGACAACAAGTCGCCTTCGCGGAATCTTTACCGGGTTTGGCGCAACTACCATCACCCAATCGTCCACCACCACAACCGTAATGGTTGTAAGTTTTGTAAACGCCGGACTCATCACCTTCATCGAGTCGACCGGTGTGATTATGGGGGCAAATATAGGTACCACCGTTACTGCATGGATGGTTGCCATCTTCGGCTTTCAGATGCAGATAACTCCGGTTGCAATCAGCCTGATCGGTATCTTCTTTCCATTTCTCTTCTTTGGTCGGGAAAAACTGAAAAACCTTGCTGAAGCGATGATTGGCTTCGGTATTCTTTTTATCGGACTCGAATTCATTAAAGACGCGGTTCCCGATATTCAGGAGAATCCGGAGATGTTCGCATTTTTGGATGGGTTTACCGAGTTCGGTTTCCTTTCCATTATCATCTTTGTGTTTGTAGGGGCTGTTTTAACACTGCTCACACAATCTTCCTCAGCAGCAACCACGATTACCCTTGTGATGCTCTTTCAGGGCTGGATCGACTTCCCGATCGCCGCAGCGATGATTCTGGGCGAAAACATCGGTACCACTGTAACGGCCAATATCGCCGCCCTTATCGGTAACGTTCACGCTAAACGGGCAGCGAGGTTCCATTTTATTTTCAATGTCTTCGGGGTCTTATGGATGCTCATGTTGATCAATCCCTTTCTGATCGGCATAGATAACATAATGCAGTACTTTAATCCGGGTATTGAATCGATTTTAGATGATACCATCGAGGCAAGGGCAGCAGCAACCCTTGGGCTTTCGCTCTTTCACACTACCTTTAATGTGCTGAATGTGATTCTGCTGTTCGCATTCGTACCAGCAATTATCCGGATTGTTGAAAGATTCCAGAAAGACACCGATAAGTCGGATATGGCGTTCAGGCTCAAATATATTTCAGCCGGATTGATGTCATCTGCCGAGCTCTCCATTGCGCAGGCTCACAAAGAGGTTGAACTTTTTGGCAAGCTGATTGAAAAGATGCACTACAGCTTCTCCGGTCTATTCTTCAAAAAGCAGAAGAAACAGGAGAAATTTCTGAAAAAGATCGCCAAACGAGAGCAGATTACCGACAATATTGAACTTGAGATCTCTGAGTATCTGACCAGAATCTCAAACTCAAACCTCTCCGATGAGGCAACCCGGAAGGTTCGCAACATTCACAGCATGATCAACGATCTGGAGCGGATTGGTGACCTCTACTATCAGATGTCCAAAACGTTTGAAGATATGGGTAAACTAGGCGTTGAACTTCCCGAAGAGGCTGTAAATGAGGTTGGGGCATATCTCGATGTGGTCCTGAAAGGGATAAAGGTGATGCGCAAAAATATGGAGGGTGTAAATGGCACAATTAGTCTGGAAGAGGCTGTAGCCATTGAGAATGAGATTAACGCAATGCGTGACAAGCTTAAAGAGGAGCACTACAAGCGGCTCGAAGACAACTCCTACACATCTCAGGCCGGCGTTATCTTCCTCGATTTTGTGACCCGCCTCGAGAAGATTGGCGATCACATTCTTAATGTGAATGAGGCTCTTGCGGGACGAAAGCTCAAAGTTCATTCCGATCTGAAAGTGGGAAGGTAAGCTAAGCACCCTTCCCACAATCTTCATTGTGCCGCAGACCCATACCGGGCTTAGTCATTGTCTTGCAGAGAGGTTCGAGTCGGCGCATAACAGAGCAACCGACGGGTTAATCCGACGAACAGATGAACCGACGAATATTAAACAGAAAAA
>JAFIFA010000094.1 GCA_020832225.1 Balneolaceae bacterium | reverse complement strand
TTGGCGAATGTTTACTCGTGCGAAATAGCTGTATCTTCAGATTAGAGCTATGAGTTGTTACATTGAAAAGTATCAAGAGATTCCAAATGATATACCAATATAGGCGGCTTTATCTCACCTCATTAATAATTCAGGAAAAAGGCGAGCTTGAAATTATTGATATAGGTGTAATTGATGCTATTAAAAATAATTCAATCTTATCAGAGAATATTCAAGACGAAATAGAAGCGAAGCTTTCTTTTGGACAAAACTTGCTGACAGGGTTGCCGCATTTGGCGGAAGTTGGACATTTATTCTCACATTTTTCTCATTTATCCTTATTTGGATTCTGATAAACATTTGGTTTTTAACCACAAGGCTATTCGACCCTTTCCCATTTATTTTGCTTAACCTTATTCTTACCTGTTTGGCGGCAATCCAGGCACCAATTATAATGATGAGTCAAAACAGAAAGGAGCATAAAGACAGACAATGAAGTGAACACGATTATAAAATCAATCTAAAAGCGGAACTGGAAATCAAATTATTAAGTGAAAAGATTGACCATTTGCTTGTCCATCATAACAAAAAGCTTTTAGAAATACAGGAAGTTCAAACAGACTATTTAGAAGATCTAATGAAAGCGGTCAAGAAAAGATGAAATTAGAAAACATTGAGCATATTATTATATCAACAAACTGAAAAAATAATGAAGATCACAATTGACAACTATTTAGATAGTCATTACATACACAGAAGTAATTGGTTAAGGGCTGCTGTTTTGGGAGCAAATGATGGAATTATATCTATATCAAGTCTTGCTATTGGCGTTGCTGCTGCAAGTTTAACAAGAGACCCTATTGTTTTAGCTACAGTGGCCGGGCTTGTAGCTGGAGCATTATCTATGGCTGCCGGTGAATATGTTTCTGTTAGTTCACAAACTGACACAGAAAAAGCAGACATCGAACGAGAAAAACAAGAGCTTAAGGAAATGCCAAAAGAAGAGATGCTAATATTGTCTCAAATCTATGAAAAAAGAGGATTAAAAAAAGAGACAGCCATGCAAGTTGCTATTGAATTAATGGAAAAAGACGCGTTGGGGGCACACATTAGAGATGAATTGGGTATTAATGAAATAAGTAAAGCAAACCCAATACAAGCAGCTATAGCATCAGGAGCAGCATTTACTGCAGGCGGTTTATTGCCATTAATGGTCATCCTTTTTGCACCGGTAAAGGGATTGGAATATTGGCTCTATGGCTTTACAATATTTTTTCTCATTGCATTAGGAATCATCTCCGCAAAAACAGGCGGTTCAAGTATCAAAAAAGCTGTACTGCGTATAGCCGTATGGGGTACAATAGCAATGGGTTTATCCGCATTAGTTGGCTATGTTCTCGGTGTTAGATTATAAAATTATAGACTAAGCAATTCCATGTGATTTTATCGAAATCATCTATTAATGTCAGTACTGTATCATTGCTGTATATTTTATTTATGTTAACCTTATGTTGTTGATAATCAACAGAAATGCCAGGCCGTTGACAGTTTAACAAGAATGTAAAAGACAGATCAGCAAGTATACTGAATACTTGCCATGAGACGATTTTTATCCAAAAATATTACACATTAATCCGCCAGTCCAATAACGGTTAATCCTTTACAGATCATTAGCTTAATTGGGCAGTGTAACAATAATTCCGGAGACCACATCATGAATCAGCATGAACACCACAATCACGGCAAGCACGACCACCATCCCAAAAACTCGTCAGACCGCGGGAAGCGATCAGACGAGGAGATGAGTCATGACCACAGTAGCCACGATCACGAGGGGCACTCCCATCACGATCATCACAAAATGATGGTTCAGGATTTCAAATTCCGCTTCTGGTGGGTGCTGGCACTAACTATTCCTATTCTTGCTCTCTCACCTATGATCCAGGATTTCCTGGGCGTGGACTGGCGCTTTGTGGGTGATACATGGATTCTGGCTGCCTTCTCTTCCGTGGTCTATTTCTTTGGCGGCTGGCCGTTTCTTTCCGGTTTGATCGATGAGCTGAAGAAGAAGCAACCGGGCATGATGACCCTGATCGCCCTCGCTATTACCGTGGCCTACGTGTACAGCACAGCCGTAGTTTTAGGTTTTGAAGGTCACCTCCTCTACTGGGAACTCTCCACGCTTGTAGCCATTATGCTGCTGGGCCACTGGGTGGAAATGCGTTCGGTAATGAGTGCTTCCGCAGCTCTGGAAAAACTTGCGGAGCTGCTGCCGGGGAATGCACATCGCGTGAAGGAAGATGGATCTACCGAAGATGTGCCTGTAGAGGAGCTGCAGAAAGGAGATAAAGTCCTCATCAAACCGGGTGAAAAAATTCCGGCGGATGGAATTGTAGTGAAGGGTGAATCGAGCGTGAATGAGGCGATGCTGACCGGTGAGTCGAAACCGGTACGCAAGGCGAAGGAGGATGAGGTGATCGGTGGATCTGTGAATGGTGAAGGTTCACTTACGGTCGAGATCAACAAGACGGGGGATGAGTCGTTTCTTTCGCAGGTAGTGGATCTGGTTCGTCAGGCGCAGGAGAGTAAATCCAAAACTCAGGATCTGGCAAACCGCGCGGCATTCTGGCTTACCATTGTGGCAATCTCGGCCGGCGCGTTAACCTTTATGGCGTGGTCGCTTTTACCGGACAAGAACTTAGCTTTACGATGAACCGTACGGTAACGGTGATGATCATCGCCTGTCCGCACGCCCTGGGGCTGGCCATTCCGCTGGTGGTTGCAGTATCCACAAGCCTGGCCGCAACCAACGGATTTTTGATTCGTAACCGCGTAGCATTTGAGCAGGCAAGAAACCTGCAGGCGGTCATTTTTGACAAAACCGGAACGCTCACCCACGGTACATTTACAGTCACCGACATTCTCAATTTCAATGATGACTATTCTGATGATGAGATCCTGACATTTGCCGCCTCTCTTGAAACCAACTCGGAGCATCCTCTGGCCAAAGGTATTCTTGAGAAGGCCGGGGATGATATACCAGAACCTGAAGAGTTCAACTCCATCACCGGAAAAGGGATTGAGGGTATGGTGAATGGAACGGCCGTAAAGGTGGTGAGTCCGGGTTTTGTTCGTGAGCAGAAGATGGAGTACCCCACAGATCAGGTTGAGGAGATCTCCTCACAGGGAAAAACGGTGGTGTTTGTGATTATTGAGGACAAGCTCTGCGGAGCCATTGCGCTGGGTGATGAGATCAGGGAGGAGTCGCGACAGGCAATACAACAACTCCATGAGATGGGCCTCGAGTGTGTGATGCTGACGGGTGATAATCAGCAAACAGCTGAATATGTGGCGAAAGAGCTCGGCATTGACCAGGTGTTTGCCGAGGTTCTGCCGGACGAAAAAGCCGACAAGGTGAAGGAGGTTCAGCAGCAGGGCAAGCTTGTGGCGATGACCGGTGACGGGGTGAACGATGCCCCAGCCCTTGCTCAGGCCGATGTGGGAATCGCCATCGGAGCGGGATCGGACGTAGCGGTGGAAACCGGCGACATCGTGCTGGTGAAAAACAACCCGAATGACGTAGTGAACCTGATCAAACTATCAAAAGCCACCTACAGCAAGATGGTTCAAAACCTGATCTGGGCTACCGGCTATAACGTGGTTGCTATTCCGCTGGCTGCCGGCGTGCTGTTTGCGTGGGGAATCATTCTAAGTCCGGCTGTGGGCGCTGTTCTGATGTCGGCCAGTACGGTGATTGTGGCGATCAATGCAAGGTTGTTAAAGATGGATGGGTGACTAATGATTTGCTCCAAATATTTCCAATGTTTTTCAATTAAAACAGCTTGATTATAGATCTGCCCCCCCCCTTCCTGGCTCAAAAGCATAAAAGTGTAGATGTTGTGCACGCTCATTTAAGTATGATCAAAAAGTTATGCTTTATCCATTTTAAATGGTCAGGTAACCCGTTATTTTCATCTTCGAAAGCGTTTATATCAACTGATTTTTGCCACTTAAATGCACTATTACTACAGAGAATACGATCCGGTCTTACTGAAACTATCAAACAGTACTGTTTCCGCACTTTATGATCAGGATATTATATGCATAGAGGATCTGTTCGGGTTTCATGAAGATCAGATTCTTGGTTTGTATGGCATTGGTAAAAAAAGAGCCGATGAAATTATAGAGCTGCTTAATTCGCTGCCTTTCGACTATATGGATAGATCTTTGCCGCCGAATCAGGAGGGCAATCCATTCTTGGGTATTGACCCAAAACTGACAGAGCATCTTCGGAATTTGTATCGCTATGCGAATGATCAGGTTTTTAAAAGGGGGTTGGATTATTATTGCCAGAATCGAGTAGCATCCATTACTGAAAATGAGAAGAGCAAAGAGACTTGGCAAGCCACTGTAAGGGGTGCTCGTCACTATAAGGTTGAGATCTCACTTAAGGGAAATCAGGGCGATCAAACCAGATGTAATTGCCCTGCATTTAAAAACTGGATGTATGGTTCAGACTATTGCAAACACATAATTGCCACACTTTTTTCTATTTCCGAAAAGCAGCGGTTGTCGAGGTATCTGCCGGAAAATGAAAAAGCCGGAAATCAAAACTACCGGCAGATGGTGCAGGCTCTGAAAACAGCGCAAAAAGAGTCAGAGTTGATAAACAACGGGGAGATCTCCTATCTGCTCGAACATACCACCGGCCAGTGGAATCTCTACCCAAAATCTATTTATGCGTTAATTAAAAGCCAGAAAAAGGTTTCCCGACACAGCTACTCTTACAATTATAAAAATCCCTGGGATCAGATAAGGCCCAATACTGCAAAAGACAGGATTATAATCTCACATCTTAGGGAAATTTACGATACAGATCCTTATGATTACGGGTATGGTCACAGAAGAAATGTGAGTGAAAACGATTTTGGGGATATTATTGAGCTTCTTGCCGGGCAGCAACTTAAACTGAAACATGATACGGAGTCGTCCTCAACTGTTTATATAGATCCTGAACCTTTCTCTTTCTGCTTAGAAATAAAGACCGATCGAGAAGAAAAGAGTGATTCTGACGATGAAAAAAGCCAGCACCTTGACCTGCGGTTTCTGTTAAAAAAAGGTAGCCATAAAGTTCCGCTGAATGGAGTTGACTTCGTAAGCCCGGACCCCTTCTGGGTTTATCATAAGGGTAACCTTTCAAGAGTTGAAACAAGTGAAATGGGGCGAAGGTTTATGGTCAACGCCGCCCATCAGCCAGTCAAAATTCCAGCAGAACAGTCGGGCGATTTTCTAAATGACGTACTGCCGGTATTACAGGAAGCCGAAGTGGGGTTTGATTTTGATGATGATATTATCAAAGAACAAGAGGTTAAACCTGAACCGAAACTCTACCTGAGTGAAAGTAACCGTAAACTGTTTATTGAGCTTCGTTTGGCCTACGGTGATCTTGAAGTAAAAGGTAGTTCAAAACCAAACAGGCTTTATGTTCCAGCCCAACAATCTTTTCAAGACAATGGTGAGCCTGCATTAATCTGGTCTGTGAAACGGGATAGGGAAGCTGAACATCAATGGTTTGAAACAGTGTTGGATTCAGACCTGAAAGAGAGCGAAAGAGATTTTATTTTCACTCCCGAAAATGATCCTTTGGAGTGGGTTGTTGATCATTTACCGCAACTGGCAAAAGCGGGGTTCCAAATTTTTGGTGAGGGAGATTTAAATAAATTTTCAAGACCAAAAAAAATGACCTCAAGCTCATTCCGTGTCTCAAGCAAAGAGCAGTGGTTCGAACTTGAGGGAGAAATGATGTTTGGAGATGTTGCAATCAGTATCAACGATATCAAAAAAATTCTAATTAAAGACAGACCTTATATACAACTACAGGATAATTCGACCGGTGAACTTCCCGCCAATTGGTTGAAGCAGCTAAAAAAATTACTTCACTTGACAGACTCTGGCGCAGAAAAAATCAAGGTGCCTAAGATTGCTGCAAACATTCTGGAAGAATTGGGACAAACAGCCGATGTCTATGAAAAAGATACCGATTTTGATAACTACACTAAACGCCTTCGTTCATTTGAAAAAATTGATGCGGTGGAGCCTCCCAAAAAGCTCAAGGGAGAGTTGAGATCATATCAACTAGCTAGTTTATCCTGGATGAACTTTTTGAATCGGTATGGCTTTGGCGGTATCCTTGCCGATGATATGGGGCTTGGTAAAACCATACAGGTCTTGGCCCTGTTGCAAAAAATAGCTGAATCAGAAAAAAAGAAGCCACAGTGCCTGATACTGGCACCCAGGTCGGTTATTCATAACTGGCAGGCAGAATCCGAAAAATTTACACCGGAGTTTAAGGTCTATATCCACCATGGTACAGATCGAATTGGGGATATTAGCGACTGGCCGGATGCTGACCTCTGTATTACCACATACAGTACGATGCGCAATGACATAGAAGTGATTGAGAACATTTCATTCGATTATGCCATCCTTGATGAATCTCATACAGTTCGAAATCCGGCAAGTAAAACTTTTATGGCTCTTAAGCGAATTAAGGCAAAAAACCGGTTGTGTATGAGTGGAACACCGGTCCAAAATACATCCATGGACCTCTGGTCTCAGTTTCAGTTTTTAAACCCTGGATTGCTGGGTAGCCAAAAACGATTTCGGGAACAGTGGGTTAAACCGATAGAGGCAAATAATGATAATACGGCGCAGGAAATGCTGCATAGCATGGTTTCACCGTTTATTTTGCGCCGAACAAAAAAACAGGTAGCTGCTGATCTTCCACCGTTAACTTCTACAGTGCTGGATTGCGAGATGGAAGGTACTCAACAAGCTATTTATGAACGATACCGAAAGGTTTATCACCAACTGATTAATGACTCCCTTGAAGAAAAAGGATTACGTGAATCCCGGTTTACGGTATTGGAGGGCTTGACAAGGCTGCGGCAAATTTGTTGCTCTCCCAGCCTCATTGAAAAAGAGAATGGGCCTTCATCAAAGTTGAACCGGTTTCTTGAACTTGCTGAGGAACTCATAAGCGAAGGTCACAGAGCACTTGTTTTTTCACAATTTGTAGGCTTTCTGAAGTTGATTGAGGCTGAAATTAAAAAGAGAGGATGGAAATATGAATACCTTGACGGGCAAACAAGAGACCGTCAAAAGCGGGTGGATCGATTTCAGTCGGATTCATCAGCCAGTTTGTTCCTGATCAGCTTAAAGGCTGGTGGTGAAGGCTTGAATTTAACAGCTGCAGATTATGTGTTTATAATGGATCCATTGTGGAACCCGGCAGCGGAACGTCAGGCAATGGACCGTACACATCGAATTGGACAAACTAACAACGTCTTCGTTTATCGTATGGCAACACCAGGTACTGTGGAAGAAAAAATCCTGCGGCTGCAAGAGAGGAAGCAGGGCCTGGCCGATAAACTTGTGGTAGCAGAAGCGGGAATGTTTAAGGAGCTAAACAAGAATGACCTGCTTTCACTTTTTGAGTGATTCAATACTCTTTTCAGAGTGGCGGTATATTGCAATACGTTAATCAAAGAGCATTTAAGAGTCTGTCAGACTTTCTGCCCGTTAATTGGAAAGTTTAGGCGACCTGCAACGGAAGCTTTTTTCAATGCCTATCAGGTTTCGTTTAGTTGGACTTTATCAACTTAAACCAAATTTTCTATTGCCTGAGATTTTTTTCCAATTTTGCATAAGAATTAGAAAATACGTTTGTTTAACAAAGCACGTATAGTCATGAAAAAGAAACTCACCCTTACCGTACAAGAAGATGTCATTAAATATGCCAAACGCCAGGCAAAAAGGCGGGGTATATCGGTATCACAGATGTTTGAGGAGGCGATAGGCAAAGAAGAGATCAATGAGATTGAAACAGAGTCCCAACGGGCAGCAAAGCGGCTGCTTAAGAACCTTGAAGATGCTGAAAGTATAGAAACGAGAGATGATAAAAAGTTAATCAGAGATCATGTTGAAAGGAAGTTTACCTGAAGTATTTCTGGATACGGATGTTGCTTTTGATATTCTATCGAAAAGAAAACCTCATTTTGAACATTCTGTCCGTATTCTTGAAATGGCGGCGTCTGACAAAATTGCGCTTCTGATTTCTGAAAGCAGTCTTACCAATCTGATTTATCTTTCATTCGATATTTATAAACTGGAGAGTGCAGATAAAAAATTACTGGATTTTATTTCGACTTGCAGCATCATAAGTGGTGGTAAATCTGTAATGATCGAGGCGATCTCCTCGCTGTTTAAAGACAAAGAAGATGCTCTGCAGTATTATACTGCCTTGAACCACGGTGCCGACTATTTCATCACCCGAATTATCACCGATTACAAACATCAGTCAACGAGACTTCCAGTATTGACTCCCAAACAATTTATAAGCCAATTATAAATTGGATCACACTTATTTTTTATATGGCATTATATTTTAAATAACGGGCGAACTATTAGTTTAGAATAAAAAACTAAGCGAATGGATCATCTGCTTTAATCTACCCAATTTTAACATAAACCATCGTTATATCATCGTGCTGGGCCTCGCTGCCGGTAAAGTCATTCACCTTCGATTGGATGGATGCTAAAGCTTCTTCAGCAGATTGAATGTCTGCTGTTTCAGAAAAAGCGTTCATCAGGCGGGGATCACCGAACTGTTTCCGGTTTTGGTTCATCGCTTCGTTGACGCCATCGGTGTAAATTAAGAGGCGATCGCCCGGTTTCAGTGGAGTGGATTCGTTGGTGTAATCTACCTGTTTCGTAATCCCGACGGGCAGGCGCGGACCTTTCGCTTTCAGCACGGTAATGGCGCCGTCACGCAGCAGAAGTGGGGGTGACTGACCGGCATTGGTAAAGGTAAACTGCATCTGCTTCATGTTCAGAATCCCGAAGAGCAGGGCTGTAAACATTCTGCGATCGGTTTTTTTGAAGAGCGGACCATTGATTCGGTTAAGCATTTCGGCCGTCTTTAGTCCCCGGGCTGCTTCGGCATGCAGCATTCCACTAACCATGACCGCCGTCATTGCCGCACTCATCCCTTTTCCGCTCACATCCGCTACGGTAAAACCGAGTTCGGAATCGCTTCCGTTTTTTTGAAAGTAGTCGAAATAATCGCCGCCTACCTCAGTGGCCGGCAGGCAGATTCCGGCGATATCCACTCCCGGCATTTCCGGCGCCTCTGAGGGCATGATTCCCATCTGCATCTTTCTGGCGGTATCCAACTCTCCCTGCAAACGCTCACGATCAAGATGGATCCGGTAACTCGCTTTGAGATTTAATCTCATCGTATAGTATGAAACGGCAAAAAGGCCGATGATTCCAATAGCGACAAAGACCCCAAGCCAATAGATCAAGGTATCAGAAACGTTGAAATTGATGCTATGATCCGGAAACATGTAACTATGGGCGTAATCTGCAAACCACTGCATATTGAATACACCAATTGCGAAGCCAATGAATGCGAACGTCAGTCCGCTTGCTTCCTGAATAAGTCTGCTGGCCGGCTTCAGGCGTTCCAAGAACAGGGTCCGGAAAATGGCTATCAGGATGAGAATATGTAAGAAGACAAAATAGCTGTAGGCGAGGTGCACAAATAGAAGCTTCATGCTGCTATTGGGGTCTTCGGGATAAGGGCGGTAGAAGATAAACCAGTTGATCACCGCAAGTCCGGTGGCAATCAGGAACCATATTGCCAGCTCCTTGAGAAGTGGAGTCTCTTTATTTGGAAACGATCGGCTCATGCGCTGTTTATGGGTGGTGAATCAAGTCTGCAATGATTCGAATGGAGGTATTGAATTGCCTCTATAATTTCATCAATTCACGAACTTACTAAAATCATCACAGGTATCACAGATAATCGTTTGTGGTAAAGTGACTCCTTTTGCTCATTGTGTTAAACATATGACTTGAAATAGGATGATTTCATTTCATCTTTAAATTAGAGGGTTAGGCCACCACCAAAGATAACTACAGGTAGTTTGTAATCACGAACTAAACCGGCTCCAAACCATCCAGAATCCACGGCATCAGCTCTGATACGGTTGGATGAACCAATACCACTTTTCGATATTCGTGGCAGGGGATATTGCTGTGCATAATAGCTGCAAACATGTTGATGATCTCGTCACCGCCGGGTCCCAGCACCGATGCTCCGAGAATCAGATCGGTATCGGCATCCACCAGCAGCTTGGCGAAGCCGTTGGTCTCACCCATCTCTTTGGCGCGGCTGATCTTGCTCATTGGCTTCGTAGCCTTCAGTACCTTCTTACCGGCTGCGACAGCCTCCTTTTCACTCATGCCCACACGACCCAACGGTGGATCGGTAAAGAGACCGTAGATGGTGTTCCGTTTCGAAATGGAGCGGTTGTCGCCGTTAAGGTAGTCGAGCACAATCTCCGCGTCGTTGACTGATGTGTGGGTAAAGGCCCCCTCACCATTTACATCACCTACGGCAAAAACACCATCCACCCCGGTGCGGCAGTAGTCGTCCACCTCGATATAGCCTTCCTCATTGGTCTCTATTCCTGCTGCACTCAGGTTGATCCTGTCACTGTTTGGCCTTCGCCCGGTGGCTACCAGTAGCGTGTCTCCTGTGATTTCCTGTTCGCCTTTCAGCGTTATCGTAACCCGGTATTCATCTCCGCTTACTGATTTTGCATCTGCATCGAGAAGAATTTCGATTCCTTCCTCCTCCAGAAAACTTTGAATGGCTTTCGCAATATCTTCATCCTCGCGGGGCATCAACTGACCGCCACTCTGAATCAGAGTTACACGGCTCCCGAACCGCCGGAAAATCTGACTAAACTCCACGCCGATATATCCGCCGCCGAGAATCACCAAGTGCTTCGGCTGCTCTTTGAGATCGAGAAGGCCGGCACTGTCGACCCATGGAACATCATTGAGTCCGTCTACCGGGGGAGCAAACGGTCGTGTGCCGGTATTGATGTAGATCTTGTCGCCCTTAATCTCCTCATCCCCCACCTGAATCGATTTCGGGCCGGTAAACTCTCCCCATCCCTTATAGAGCGTTACATTTTCAGCATCATTCATCATCTTCTCAAGTCCCTCACTCGATCCGTTTCGGATCTTGTTCATCCGTTCTCGAACCCGGTCATAATCCACGATGATATCGCCCGTACTGAATCCGTAAAAATCACCCCGACGGGCCGTATGAATCGCTTTCGCACTGGCCACCAGTGTTTTGGTGGGCGTACAACCGTAGTTCACACAACTGCCACCAACTTTGTTTCCTTCGATAACTGCGATAGAATCCTCACTTGGAATTAATTTACCAAGCAGTGTTCCGCTGGCCTGTCCGGTTCCCAAAATAATATGATCGAATGTTTTCATGATCTACTCTCCCTTTCAATTTGAAATAAAACAGACTATTCGTATAAATGTAATAAATAACAAAACGAGGCGGACAGATGTCACATTACGGTAACATTTAGGCCCAATTCAGGTTCAACATTCGGAAAGGTACCGCCTGCGATTATATTTGATCAGAAAGATAGTTGATTTGTCATCCTGCACAGTTCAGTATTCTGTTTTAGAAAGATTTACTACTGATCAGATAAAAAAAGAACGCTTTTAGTTTGTAACTGTTTAAGTAGATTAGAACAGATAATAGAATCATTTCTGAAAAGACCTTCTTGTAAAAGAGCAATTAAACCGGATAATCCAATGTCAGCAGAAGTCCAAAGTGCACCCACAGAGAACGGGATTGAGAGATTTTCCCGAGAGAAATTATTGAGCCAATTCAGAGAGGTTCGTTCATTTACCGAGCAGCTGACCGATCCGTTGGAAACTGAGGATTTTGTGATACAGATCGCCACACATGGAAGTCCGGCCAAATGGCACCTGGCCCATTCCAGCTGGTTTTTTGAAGCTTTTCTGTTGGAAAAAGCAGTGAGCGGATTTGAAAGTATGCATCCGAAGTACAGCTATCTTTTCAACTCCTACTATCTGCAGACGGGCGATCCGCACTGCCGCGATAAACGTGGAAATCTCTCCAGGCCTACCGTAAAAGAGGTTTTTGAGTACCGTAAATATGTAAATGAGCAAGTTGAGGCATTCATAAAAAACGCATCTGAGGACGAATGGGGTGAGTGGGCAGGTGTGATTGAGATAGGAATCAATCACGAGCAGCAGCACCAGGAGCTTCTGATTACCGATCTGAAAATGATGCTGGCACAAAATCCGCTTCACTCTGCATACAAAGAGAAGCGTACACGCCCAAAGAGCAGTAATATTGAGCCATTAACATGGATTTCATTCGATGAGGGCGTGCATGAAATTGGACATAATGGAAGTGGTTTTGGGTATGACAATGAATTTCCCCGCCACAAAACCTATATCCACTCCTATTCGCTTGCAAACCGACTGGTGACCAATGGTGAATATCTCGAGTTTATGAAGTCGGGTGCCTATGGCGACCCGAAACTGTGGCTGGATGAGGGGTTTTCGCTCATTACCGAAGAGAAATGGTACGCTCCCAAATATTGGAAGATCATCGATGGTGAGTGGCACCATTTTACGCTAAATGGTCTGGAGAGGGTTGATCCCAATGAGCCGGTTACGCATGTAAGCTATTTTGAAGCTGATGCGTACGCCCGATGGAAGGGGTGTCGCCTACCTACCGAGCAGGAGTGGGAGCTCGCATCCGAAACCGAGAAGATGGAAGGTAATTTCGTGGATGCCGGTCACCTGCATCCGGTTGCTGAAAGCTACAAAGCGGAAGGATTCTCACAGATGTTCGGAGAAGTGTGGCAGTGGACAAGCAGCGCCTACTCTGCCTATCCCGGCTACAAGCCCTTTCCCGGAAAGCTCGGGGAGTATAACGGCAAGTTTATGTGTAACCAGTATGTACTGCGGGGTGGTTCGTGTGCTACATCAGAAAATCACTACCGTAAAACCTACCGCAATTTCTTCCACACCAGGTACAGATGGCAGTTTACGGGTATCCGGCTGGCAAAAGATCTATCGAAGTAAAGCAAAACAAAAAATAAACAGAACATAGAATGTCTCAGCCAGTTAGCAAGGTAGCTTCAACGGATTTCTATCAGGACGTCGTGGATGGACTTACCAATGATCAGAAGAGTATTCCGAGCAAGTATTTTTATGATGAACCTGGATCTGAACTCTTTGAAGAGATCTGCAAGCTGGATGAGTACTATCTTACGAGAGCCGAACTAGACTTGATGGAAACGCACATCTGGGAGATCTGCTCCACTATTGGGCGTAATGCCCTACTTGTTGAGCTGGGAAGCGGTAGCAGTTTGAAGACAAGATTGCTTCTTCGCAACCTGGAAGAGCCGGTTGCCTATATTCCAGTGGATATCTCATCAGATTTTTTGGAGAAGACCGCCGAAAGCCTTCGCAAGGAGTTTGACGGATTGTCGGTTTTTCCGGTTTCTGCCGACTACACCAATTCGTTTCAAATACCGTTGCGGGAAGAAGCTGAAAAAACGGTGCTCTACTACCCCGGTTCAACAATCGGAAATTTTACCCAAAAAAATGCCAGTCTTTTCCTAAAACGGATGGCTGAAAGACTAAA
>JAFIFA010000087.1 GCA_020832225.1 Balneolaceae bacterium | reverse complement strand
TTGGGATACTCCCTGGCAAAATTTTGACAAAGGTTGCCGGATTTCGGGAGAAACTTCAAGTTTTCACAACATAATCCCCAATGGGTTCGCGTCTTCTGCCCCAAGCGGTAACAAAACCGCCAAATTGGCGATCGCCAACCTCTTAAGCTAAACTGTTAAACCGATTCATTGACTCAATATCTTGCCCTATGAGTTCATCCATCTCCCAATCCTAAACCCTCTCCTCAACCTGTTCAATCATGCCCGGATACCACTGATGAAAACTCCCTTCCTTGATCTTCTCCCGGATCAAATCCATCAGCCATAGGTAGAATGTTAGATTGTGTAGTGAAGTAAGCTGCATTCCAAGAATCTCATTATTCTTAATGAGGTGATGAACATAGCTCATATTATATATCTGACAAAGGTCTGATGGGAAATCGTGATCAAGGGGCTTATGGTGATGTTTCCATTTAGCATTCCGCACATTAACCCTGCCATTACGGGTAAATATCATGCCGTTACGGGCATTTCTGGTTGGCATCACACAATCAAACATATCGATACCAAACGCAACATTCTGAATGAGGTTGGCAGGGGTGCCTACTCCCATCAGGTAGCGTGGTTTATCAGCAGGGAGATAATCCGTATTATAGTCACAAATATCATACATGATATCGGTTGGTTCTCCAACGCTAAGACCGCCTATCGCAAGGCCTTCAAAATCCAATGAGGCCATCTGTTCAGATGACTGTTTTCGTAGATCTTTATAAGTGCCTCCCTGAACAATCCCAAACTGAAACTGACGATGTCCATAGAGAGGTTGGGTCTCTTGAAATGCCTGGCGCCCTCTTTTAGCCCAGCGATGAGTTAAGTGCATGGACTTCTCTACGTAGTCATACTCAGCGGGGTAGGGTGGACATTCATCCAATATCATCATAATGTCTGAGCCAAGCACACGCTGAGTGTTCACTACATTTTCAGGTGTGAATAGATGCTTAGAGCCATCAATGTGACTTTGGAACGTAGCCCCCCGTTCTGTAAGCTCCCTGTTATCAGAAAGTGAAAAAATCTGGTATCCACCTGAATCTGTCAGAATGGGGCCGTCCCAGTTCATAAACTGGTGGAGTCCGCCTGCATCCTGCATAATCTCATTTCCGGGGCGAAGATAGAGGTGATAGGTATTTCCAAGAATGATCTGAGCTTTGATCTTTTCTGTGAGATCATCCTGACTAACCGCTTTTACAGTTCCAAGCGTGCCTACCGGCATGAAAATGGGGGTTTCAATCTCTCCGTGATCTGTAGTGAGCTTTCCAAGCCTGGCTTTTGTCTGATCTGCAGTTTTAATGAGTTTAAACAATGAAAACCCTTTTTTTAAAAGTTGAATAGATTTTATTTTGCGATCTTACCTAAGGATGGAACATCCATAGAAAACATCACCAAATATAACCATTGATCAGCAAAGGCGCCCGAAAGCGTGACGGCTACTACAGGGTCCCGACATCATGAGAAACGATTCACTCGTTATTATACCAACCTACAATGAATCCACGAATATCGTGAGACTTCTCAGGCATCTTATGGATCTCGAGCCCGAAACAGATGTACTTATAGTAGATGATGGGTCGCCCGATGGAACCGCTGATCTGGTCAAGAAACAGAAGAAAGAGTTTCCGGATCGCATTCATATTATCGAAAGGGAGGGCAAGCTTGGGCTTGGAACTGCCTATGTGAAGGGGTTTAAGTACGCTCTCGAACATGACTATATTTATATATGCGAAATGGACGCTGATTTTTCCCACAATCCATCAGACATACCCCGTTTAATAGATCCGGTTCGAAATGGTGAAACCGATGTAGCAATCGGTTCTAGATACTCCAGGGGGATCAGTATTGTGAACTGGCCGCTGCGCCGACTGATTCTCTCATATATGGCCAACCTCTATGCACGAGTGATTACAGGCATACCGGTAAAGGATACCACTGCCGGTTTTAAGTGTATACACCGAAAAGTGCTTGAAAGTATCAACATGGAACGAATCCGTTCAAATGGTTACGCCTTTCAGATTGAAATTCATTTTCGTGCCTGGAAAGCAGGTTTCAGACTAAAGGAGGTCTCCATCATTTTCCGTGAGCGGGAAGAGGGGGTCTCCAAAATGTCCAAATCCATTGTTCGTGAAGCGATCTGGAGAGTTTGGACCCTGAAAATACGCAGTCTCTTTGGAAAGCTCTGACCCGTTTTTGAAACCATAAGAACTGATTAGCTGTTCAGAGAGTGAATTAAATTAATTACCTCATGAAATCTATACTTAAAGACAGTCGTGTTGAAGACCTGAAATATGTCGCAATACAGGGACTCTTTCTTGTAACTTTCGGTCTGGCTTCACGCTCAAAATGGAAAGAGGGAGGAGTACCCGGCCATTTCATCGATCAGTTTGGAGACACCTGGCTCGCTTCACTTCCCGGAGATCTAGTAATCCCATTCTATACAATAGCGATTTTAGAAACATTTGCGTTTGCGATGTTCATACTGAGCGTATTCAGGATGGAGTGGCAGAAAGTAAGCGATAAGATGTATCTGCGACTCGGTCTGATTCTATCCCTATTCATCTTCGTTATTTTAAGCTACGGATTAAGACTGGTTGGTGAATTTGGAGGTGCTGCAAATACCTTCTTCTATTTTGGTGTGACGCTAATCGCCCTTTACATGGCAGAGAAACATCAAAACCGAGACTCATCACCGTTTTAGTAGGCGATTGAACCGAAGGATACAGCACTTTCCCGCTCCCGTTCATCCCACCAATAGTAGTTAATGGACTCTCCAGTGAGTTTAGGAAAAGCTTTCAAAAAGGTATAGAGTGGTGGAAATCCACAGATTCGGCTGCGATCGTAGCTTTTAGAAATCCGGTTCAACAGCTCTTTATAGCTGCCTGCTTCAGCAGTTCTGATAAACTCTCCGTCAGTTTTTTCAATCTCCTGCCTCAGCTCCGAGGCAGGCTCTTCATCACCAAACTTCTTTCCAACGTGGGAAAGATCTCCGCTGATCAGGTAGAAGGTCTCTTCATCATCGAGATCTGCTAGACGGTTTGTGAATTGATCTGTTTTTTGAGCCAGGTCACCGTTTTTGTGATAGTAAAGCTCATCAAGTCCGCCTACTAGGATTGGCACAATCCGGAGTGAATGCTTCCAGATTCTGCTCAGCCAAAGGAGGTGCAGTTCGATACTGTGCTCTATACGGTGGGCACGATCCTGAGTAGTGAAACCGGAACTCTCTCCCAAATCAGAAAGAGCTTGAATGTACTCTCTGTCCGTTTCAAATAGTCTGCCCGGAATCTGATAATCTTTCATTGAACCGATATAGGGTTTTCCGTCATATAGCTCACCATGGGCACCGGCGTAGTGCGAGGTTGCTAGTATCACAACACGCTTTGGTT
>JAFIFA010000070.1 GCA_020832225.1 Balneolaceae bacterium | reverse complement strand
GAACGCTCAGTCGTCTGTCGAATTTCCTTTCGGGGCAACGATCTCTTTGAAGCGAGCCTCGCTCAATTCAACCCGACAGACGAGTAGTTCCGGGTTTGCGGAGTGTTGGGTTAGATACACTCGTCAGTCGGGATTCATCCCAAAAAACTAAAGTACCAGTAATAAAATAATCCATTATGAGCCACAAGCGTTGGTTGATCATAATCATACTTTATTTGTCCTTTTTAAAAGCGGGCTGTACTGTCGGTGACAGTCAGGACGCAGAACGTATGTTTGCCCACGAGGCTTATCCTACCGTATCAACTGAACTTGTGACAGAGCTGAATACAGATCCTGATGCGGATGGATTTGGACAACCGATATTTCTGGAACTGCTTCCGGACGGGGATTTCCATATCAATGACATTCAGGCCACAACCCTCTTCCATTACGACTCCAATGGCGAATTGAAATCCGCATTCAGTAGCGAAGGCAGGGGACCGGGAGAGTTTCTCATGAAAATGGTAAAAAGCGACCCCGATTCAGACCGGGTAGGGTTCTACGATCCGATGCTCTCAAGAGTGACATTGATGGACTCCGGACTCGACTCTGTAATTGTTACGTTTCCCATCGACCAAAACCAGGAGGTTCCGCTGGAGTTGCTGGGGTTACAAGCGGAGTCGGTTTATATGAAGGGCAATGTCAGTTACACCCTCCAGAACTATGATGAGGAGAAATTCCTGAAGATTTTTATTCATGATTACGAGAGTGAAGAGCTTGAGCTTCTGCGAAAGCTACCGGCTACAGAGTATCATGCAACAGTAGATCATGACGCGGGCTCCATTCACCTGAACTATATGCCTCTTGGAAAAAGAGCCGGTTTAACCATGCAAGGTGACCACTTCATTTATATCAGCAGTAATGGTTACGGATATACAAAAATTGACCAGTCCGGGGATACGGTCTATCGGGATTCGATCCCATCGGATCAGCTAAAGCCCTATACGTTGACTGAAAGTCAGTATGAGGAGCATGTACGCGAATTGGCCGGCAGCTCTCTGCCTGAACACGTGCGGTCAGACATTATTCAGGAATTGAGATCGGTCTCAGATCGTGAGACGGCTGTTTGGTTTAACAACAGCTTTGTGGATCTGAACGGCAGGCTCTGGTTTGAACTTCCGCCAATGATTTTTGAAGATGAGACCCGATGGCTGGTCTGGGACAGAGATGAAGCTGATCTGTTCCAGATAAAATTTGATGATGCCGGCGTCACACCACAGAACGCACTGGACAACAAGGTGATCGCTTTCAGGCTCAATGAATATGACATGCAGACCGTGCAGATCTATTCAATCAGTCTCTGATAGAACGCTCCTTGTTACGCAGATATCAGGAGTGTGGGATGGGTCACTTCTTTCCAACGGTCTTCTCCGTCTCCCCGTTATCATCATCTCCTTCATCTTTGTCATCTTCATCCTCGATGTCAATAATTTCGGCATCCACCTCATACTCGTCGTGATATTCACCGTCAGAGTCACTCTCCTCGTTCTTCTCAACAAAAACACGGACATCACTGGCGTAGAGTACAAAGGTGGTGATTGCAGTTAACACAGGCGCATAAAGGGCGAACAGGGCTGTACCTGCCACTCCAATCGTGAGCTGGCTCTGAAACAGGACTTCTCCCTTCTTATTCTTGATGATGACACGGCGCGCGTTACCCTCACGGATGAGGCGTTTTACCTGAGCAATGATTTCATCCAGAGTGCCTTGAATCTCTTCCGTTATAGGTCTGCTCGATTTGGACATGATATTTCCTGATTTTTTTAACCGTTTCTGGAAAATTTGTGTAAGGGTTTTGCATCCTCTGGTTCATACTACGAGAAACAGGAGATAAAAGATGCAATAAGATGCTTTCAAGAGTATGCTGTGCATCCACTATTGGTGTTGATGCACGATTGATAGAGGTTGAAGTAAGTATGAGCGGCGGGCTTCCTAAATATTTTCTGGTGGGGCTGCCCGATCGTTCAGTGAGCGAATCGAAAGACCGGATCGATGCGGCCCTTAAGAATTCGGGCGCCCGTTTTCCGCGCGGACGAATAACGGTGAATCTGGCACCGGCCGATCTTCCCAAGGAGGGGAGCGCCTTCGATCTGCCGATTGCAGTGAGCCTTCTGGCGGTATCCGATCAGATTCAGACCGATAAACTGGACAAATGTCTCATTCTGGGGGAGCTTGCGCTCGATGGAGAACTCAGGCCGATTCGCGGTGTTCTGCCGATGGCGGTTGAAGCGCGCGACCGCGGACTCAGCTACGTTGTGGTGCCAAAGCTGAATGGAAATGAAGCGGCCGTTGTGGACGGCATTGAAGTGATGGCGTTCAGCACGTTGAACGAGGTGGTTAGCTGGCTGCAGGATGAAAAGAGCTATCAGCCCGTAGAGCGAAATACGGAACTGCTCTTGAGCAGCAACGGCAAGGCGGAGGTGCTCGATTTTGAAGATGTGCGCGGACAGGAAAATGTGAAGCGTGCACTGGAAGTGGCTGCAGCTGGAGGCCATAACGCAGTTCTTGTTGGCCCACCCGGCTCCGGCAAAACAATGATGGCCCGGAGAGTGCCAACTATTCTGCCACCGCTCACCCTCAATGAAGCGCTGGAGACAACCAAAATTCATTCGGTGGCGGGTTTGATGGAGCCCGGGAAGTCACTGGTGACCCATCGGCCATTTCGGAGCCCGCATCATACCGTTTCGGATGTAGCTCTCGTTGGCGGAGGAAGCATCCCGATGCCGGGAGAGATATCGATGGCGCATAACGGGGTTCTCTTTCTGGATGAGCTGCCGGAATTCAAGAGGAGTGCGCTGGAGGTGATGCGTCAGCCGCTCGAAGATGGGTTCGTCTCCATTTCGAGGGCCAGGATGAGCGTTAGCTATCCGAGTCGCATTATGCTGATTGCTTCGATGAATCCATCACCGTCGGGAGACTGGCATGACCCGGATTCGCCTGAG
>JAFIFA010000062.1 GCA_020832225.1 Balneolaceae bacterium | reverse complement strand
TACCACCCGCTCCCGGGTTGATGGTAATAATAGCATCCCGGTGATCATCTTCACCACTCAGCATATTCTGCAGTTCAAGCTCCTTCAGCTTGGTACGGAAATTTTCAACTTCCTGATGGAGCTCTTCACCCACATCTTCACCTTCATCCAGAAACTGTTGAAAAACGTTGATGCTTTCACGTAGTTCATCTAGTTGCTCCCATCTGGATACCAGCTCTTTCTCCTGATCCAGCCGACGCATCACTACCTGTGCCTCGGCCGGGTCGTTCCAGAATTCGGGGTCTTGCGTCTGCTCCTGCAGCTCTATGATTCGGACTTTTCGTTTATCATAGTCAAAGATACCCCCTGAGCGTGTCCAGACGCCCAAAGAGTTCGTTCAATTTATCCTGCTGAATTTGTTGCATTAATTGCTGTTGTTCAGTTTATGATTTTATCGTCTAAAGAGCTTGGATAGTGCCAACCCTACTACCAAACCACTTGCCAGCGCAATACCGAGACTCGCTTCCGGGTTTTTCTTTACGTAGGTACGTGCCTGTTCCACCTCTTTTTGGAATTCATTGCTCAAACGTTTCTGCTCTTTTTTGAGTCTGCCCACCATATCATCATAGGCATCATTCAGAGCTTTTTTCTCTTTTTTAATCGCTTCCTTCAGTTCTTTTTCTGCATCTTTAATATCAGCCATAATCTCATCTCCGTTAGTTATTTATGGGTTATTTAAAAGTCTTGCTTTCAGGGCAACTTATCAACCTTCTTCGAAGTTTTTACTGCCTGATCTCTATACTGTAACTCATACAGTTTTCGATAGATTCCATCCTTCTTCCTAAGTAGTTGGCGGTGACTTCCACTCTCCCTGATTTCACCTCTATGCATTACCAAAATTTTATCGGCATCCTGAATGGTTGAGAGCCGGTGTGCAATCACAATCGAGGTTCGCCCTTTCATCATGCGTTCACACGCTTTAGAGACCAGTTCTTCCGTTTCCGAATCCACATTGGATGTTGCTTCATCCAAAATAAGAATTTTGGGGTCGTAAACCATTGCACGTACAAAACAGATCAGCTGTCTCTGCCCCATCGACAGCGATGCACCACGCTCTGCAAGCAGATAGTCGTAGCTGCCGGGAAGTTTTTCAATAAACCTGTGAGCCTCTACTTCCTTTGAAGCACGTACTACATCATCCCGTGTGATATCGGGATTTCCCAGGGTGATGTTATCATGAACCGTACCGGCAAACAGGGCATTATCCTGGAGCACCAGTCCAAAATGGGATCTTAAACTCTTAAGCGACAACTTGCGGATGTCGGTGCCATTCAGAAGTATCTCACCCTTATCAATATCGTAGTAGCGCATCAGCAGATTGATGATGGTCGATTTACCGGCCCCGGTTGCCCCCACAATCGCAAGAAGCTCACCATCATCGGCAGTAAATGATACTCCCCTCAGTATCTGCTCTTCATCCTGGTTGTAGCTGAAGTCTACATCTCTAAACTCAATTCTTCCCTTTTGATCTTTCGGGGCAATCGGGTTTTCTGCCTCTTTAACCTCGTTTTCGGTATCGAGAATATCAAAAATGCGTTCTGATGAAGCCAATGCGGACTGAAGCGTATTATACTTCTCAGATAGACCACGAATCGGATTGAAGAACTGCCTTACATACTGTATGAAGGCCAGCAGCACACCAAAGGTAAGCTGATCCATTAGCGCCCTTGCTCCGCCATACCATACTACCAGTGCCATGGCCAGGCTGGCAAGAACTTCGACCACCGGCCAAAAGATGGAGAAGTAAAATATGGTGCGGATGTGGGCATCCTTGTGGTCTTTGTTGATCGATATAAAGCGATCCTTCTCCTTTTTCTCACGGTTAAAGAGCTGAACTATTGACATACCGTTGATATGCTCCTGAACAAAGGAGTTGAGACGAGCTATCTGATCCCTCACATCGAGAAATGCGACTCTGACTTTCCCCTTAAACCAGAATGTGGAATAGAAAAGAATTGGGAGAACCAGAATGGAGATAATGGTCAGTTCCCAGCTCATCATCAGCATGAAGTAGAGGATAAAGAAGATCCTGAAGAGATCTCCGATCATGTTGACGATACCGTCACTCAGCAGTTCACTCAGTGCTTCAATATCACTGGTTGTTCTGGTGATTAGCCGGCCTATGGGGTTTTTATCAAAAAACTGAACGTGTAACGACTGTATTTTTTCGAACACAGCATTTCTTAAGCGGAACAGAGCTCCCTGTCCAAACCACCTGGTGAGATAGGTATTGAATACCAGGATGATAAATTCGGAAATCAGTGCCAGTCCAAGCAGTACGATGATCCAGGTAAGTCCCTCAATATCACCAATCGCAATGTAGTCATCTACGGCTACCTGCGTGAGCTTGGGACGAACGGTACCCAGGAAAGCTGCTGAGAGCGTAAGAAAAATGGCGAGCAGTGCCCACCATTTGTAGGGTTCAAAAAAGTAGTAAAGCCGTCGAATCAATACTGAATCGACGGCTTTGGAATCATTTTTTTTACTCAAAAGAGTCCGTTAATTAGAATCGGTCAAAGTCGTCAAAAGGTGTCCTTGGCGTAATGTGTTTTGTTGGCCTTGACGTTCCCTTATCATAATCGTTTTGATCTCGACTTGATCGATCCGGTCTTCGCTTTCTTCGAGGTTGGTTATCACTGTTTGAACGTCTTGAGCTGCCGCGGTCTGGGCCACCCCTTCCTGAGGATGAGCGACGCTTTCTGAAGCGTTTGCTGTCATCGCGTGAAGAAGAGTGACGTTTTTTGCGATCTCCGCCACCACGACTCTGTCCTCTTCCGCTGCTCTTCTTACTCTCATCAATCTCTTTGATGTAGACTTTCTGTTTTACAATACCCTTCTCCTGGGCCGGATCTGTGTAGATCGGGCGCAGTTCTGTTGCCAGCCAGGCAGGGAAGAATTTTTCGCGTGCTTCCCGCAGCAGAATGAATGGGTTTGTATATCTGGCAGAAAAATGGCCGATTACCAGCAATTTAGTCTGGGCCTCATTCGCCACCCTGGCTGCATCGGAGGAGGTTGAATGTCCGGTTTCTGCCGCTTTATCTGCGAGGTTATCGCTAAAGGTAGCCTCGTGATAGAGAATGTTTGTATTCATGGCCAGCTTCACCGAATTGGGGCAGTACTTGGTATCGGTGATGTAAGCAAAACTATCTCCCGGACGCGGATGGCCCACGATATCATAAGATTTGATAACCTTTCCATCTTCGAGCTCTACATCCTCACCCGCTTTTAAAGCTTTATACTGCTCATCTTCAGTGATTCCGAGTGCTTCTGCTTTATCAGCATCAACCTTGCCTGGTTTGTCCTTTTCCTGAAAGCGATAGCCAACGCAAAATTTTGTGTGATTCAGAGGGCGCGCCTCAACGAAGTAATCATCTTTATCAACTACCCGCTCAGATTCGATATCCTCTGAAATCTCAACAAAATTGAGATCGAAATTCAGATCGATATTAGCAAAATTGAAGTTCCACTCCACATATTCCTTGATCCCTTTAGGTCCTACAAGCGTGAGCTCTTTCTCTCTTCTTTGGAGTTGTAGGGTTGAGATAAGGCCAATCAATCCGGAGTAATGATCGACGTCAAAATGGGTGATAAAGATATTTTCGATTTTAGACCGTTTAAGACCGGCCTGCAGCATTCTCATTTGTGCATTTTCGCCGCAATCAAAGAGATGGACATCCCCTTCACGCCACAAGGCTACAGATGAAAGATGTCGGGTTGCTGTAGGCGTTGCTGAGGCAACACCGAGTGGTACAATGATCATAGATTCTCCCGCTATGTTTTATGGGGCTTTTGCCGTTCAAACAAAAGGTACCCTGTTTAGATATTTATTATTGCTAAGTTAAATTTGAGCTAGTTCTTGTTCGAGAAGTTGCTTTTCGTACATTCGTGAATAGAGACCTTTTTTCTTCAGAAGTTGTTTATGTGACCCGTATTCTACAATTTCGCCATCTTCAATATAAAAAATCGCATCAGCATTTTTAACCGTTGATATCCTGTGAGATATCATGATCGTAGTCTTCTCTGAAAGCTCTTTGTTCAGATGCTGTAATATAGCATCTTCTGTCTTTGTATCAACAGCGCTTAATGAATCGTCTAAGATAACAATTTTCGGGTCTTTTATCAGCGCCCTTGCAATTGCCGTTCTCTGCTTTTGGCCACCCGAAAGAGTAATGCCGCGTTCACCAACCAGTGTTTCGAATTTTTTCTCAAACTCCATGATATTATCATACACCTGAGCACTTCTGGCTGCCTCCTCAATCTCATCTATCGATGGATTTTGAACCCCGAACCCTACATTCTCCTTGATCGTGGTTGAAAACAGAAATGTCTCCTGAGGTACGTAACCAATAATGCGTCGAAGTGTTGAAAGGTTCCATTCTTTCAAATCTGTACCATCGATCAACAGCTGACCTTCAGTTGGATCAAAAAGCCGGGGAATCAGATTGACCAGTGTGGTTTTGCCGGCCCCTGTACGACCTACTATTGCCACTGTGCTTCCAGCTTCTATCTTCAGGTCTATCTTCTTGAGTGAATACTCATCCGAACCCGGATATTTGAAACTGACGTTTCGAAACTCTATCTCACAACGACTCATTTTAGGCACAAACGAATCTCCCCTATCCTTTATTTCAATCGGCTCCATAAGAACCTTGTCTATACGCTCCCATGAAGCGAGTGACTTTTGGAATGTGTTTACCGTGTACCCAAGCGAAGCCACAGGCCACGTGAGATATGCAACGTAGATCACAAATTCAGCAATATTTCCGACCGTAATCAGCCCGTCAATAACCATGATGCCACCCTGCCAAACAACGATCACTACAGAGACACCGATTAACAGATTAAGCGTTGGGTGAAAGAGCGACTCTACCAGATCCAGTTTCAATTTCTTCTTTCGATAGGAGTCTGCCTCTTTCTCAAAACGATCCTGCTCGTGACCTGTTCGGTTATAGGCCTTTATCAATCGAATGCTGCTGAAGGTCTCCTGTGCGCGCTCTGCCAGGCTGGAGTACTGTTCCTGTATAATGAGCTGATAACGATTGATAAATCCACTCACCCAATAGGCAAATGCCGAAAGAAATGGCAGGGGCAGAAGAGCCCAGAAAGTGAGCTGCGGGTTTACGATAATCATCATCGTAATGATAAAACCTGCCCGGGTAATGGTGTTGATGGTGTACATTAAAACCGGGCCAAAATACTCCCTTACCCTGGATACATCCTCTGTGGCCCGAACGTAGGTTTCACCCGATCGGTTTGATGCAAAATATCGCTGAGGAAGCTCCATAAGTTTATCGATCACCTTGTTTCGGATATCGAATTCAATCTTTCGGGAGCTTACTATGAGGGTCTGACGGGTTGCAAAGAGGAGGATTCCATATAGAAGAACCGTACCAATGAGTAGAAGGGAGTTGTAGGCAAGAATAACACCCGCTTCACTGGATAAGAGGATATCAAAAATGGAGTTGAATTCACCGGCATACTCATCGCCTAGTTGCTCCACCTCATCCATTGTTTGGCGGATCAGAACCGGAATCCAGATCAGGAAGAAGTTGGAGGCCGTAAGAAAAAGAGCGCCAAGCCAAATGACGCCCTTATAATCTTTCAGGTAACGGTTTAATTTTTTAAGTGACTCCACGTGCGGTTTTTGTCTGACGGTTGAGCTTTCAGAACCACTCGCCCCGTTTAATCATTCATAAAGAGAATCAGTCACCAAACTTTTCAATCCAGTGCTTGGCCAATTTGTATCCGGAGCTGTATGCGGCATCAAGATCGTTACCCCGGAAATAATCTCCAACCAACGCCAAGGGCGACTCATGGGATTCCAGATCGAGATATGACTCATCAATGATTGCCGTAGGCCGGCTATATCGCCAAAAATGCAGCTGAGTCCATTTCGGATCGGCAGCCCATCCGCCGGCAACCCGCGCCAGTTCATCTGTGAGAAGACGTACTACTTCAGACTCATCGCTCTTTCGATGTTCACGTGAAAATGCTTCTGATGCGTGTGCAACAATGGTGCACTCAGAAGGGTTTTTACGCTTCATCGATTCATTTGAGATAAATTTTAGTCGACTTCGCATGCACTTAATGCCCTCCCACTCAGGAATCTCTGTATCACCATAACCGGCCATGAGGGAGAACGCCGGTGAGTAATTCACTTCATCGATCAGACGAACCATTTTCAGGGTTTCGATCTCGTCGATGGTGGTGTTGAGAAGTCCGTAGGCTTGTGGAGCAGGTGTGGCAATGATGATTGCATCCGCCTCAAAAGTATCGCCGGAGGTCATGTTAATGATCCAGCTTCTTTTTTTGCTGCGATTTGCACCAAGGTGAGTAAAGCCACCAACAAGAGCATTGTTCTTAACATCCACCCAGCGGGCAAGATATTTACCTACCTTGTTCATACCGTCTATGGAGGTGAAGGCGGCTAGTTCAACAGGGTTTGGATCCTGTGCGGCAAGATCTTCACCGTTAAAAAAGACAAACCTGTCTCCCCATGTTTGAACCAGCTTTTTTTCGAGCAGTTCTGCCGTAAAAGACTGAAACTCAGGAGACTTTGCGGTAAAATAGGGTACTCCATGATCCATTTTTGAGGAGAGATCTTTGCCTGCATAGCGGGTGGCCATTCGCCCTCCATACCCTTTGCTCTTCTCCAGAATCGTAACCTCATGACCTGCCCTGGCGAGCAGCCTTCCGGCCGTCAGTCCCGCAATACCAGCTCCGATTATCCCAATTACCATATCAAATAGTGCTCTTTCGGTTAAACTTATCTTTAATTTTTTGAGAGCCTGAATTTAATGAATGATTCACTCTACTTCTTAAGTATTTTCGAACTCTTTCCTACAGGAATGCAGATCAGAGCTCAAAAATAGTTACTACAGGCTTTGCAGCCTTTTTATCGAGCAGCGCCGGCCAGTATGCCACAACCTCACTCGCCTTGGGCCTACCACCTGCAAAACCGGTTACACCACTCGGTCCTGTTAAAATCAGCGGTGCCATCTCCATACCGAACCGGTTAAGGTCCTCCCTGGAGTCTCCGTGAACTGAAACCCGAAGCTGCACTTCATTCAGATCTGAAAGATCCTGATTCAAAATCGAACTGTCTTCATTACAGGCATTCAGTCCAACCAGCTCAATGTTGGAATCCCGAAAATGAATTCCCAGTTTTTCCGCTCTTTTAAGGAGCAGATCACCGGCAAAACGGGCTTTCTTTACGGCATCGGGCCAACTGTAAACCAGGGTTGTTGAGAGTTTGTAGCCATCGATATAGCTGGCAGAGATCTTGTAGGTTGGCGTATGTGGCGTCCCCTTCACCCCGGTAACCAAAACCCTGTCTTTGCCATCCTGCTTCAGCGAAAGGGAGGTGAAATCCGCGATACAATCGGGAGTAATATACTCTTTTGGATTGCCGATTTCGTAGAGCAGCTGCTCTTTAACCGTCATTTCAGATACAAGTCCGCCCGTGCCTTCATGTTTAGTTACGTAGAACGAACCATCCGGCAGCGCCTCAATAATTGGAAAACCGATCTCAACCATATCGTCCACGGTTTCCCAATCGGTAAAGTTACCGCCTGATACCTGTCCGCCACACTCGATGATGTGTCCTGCGATCGTCCCGGCCGCCATCAGATCAAAATCGTCAAAATCCCATCCAAATTCATGAACCATAGGTGCCAGGGTTAGCCCGGTATCGGTTACCCGACCGGTTATTACAACATCCGCACCCTTTTTGAGTGCCTCAACAATGGGACGGCAGCCAAAGTAGACGTTTGCACTTAGCAGGTCATCTTTTACAGTAGAGATCGGCTCACCCGTCTCCATATTTTTGAGTGTGTGTCCATTACTGATCAGTTTATCCAGTCCCGGCAGAATATCATCTCCATCAACAACAGCCACTTTAAGGCCCTTTACACCGGCTTTCCTTGCCTCTTCAAGAATGGCATCCTTGCATGCCCGTGGATTTACCCCACCTGCATTTGAGATAACCTTTACCCCGTTGTTTTGTATCTCATCAAAAGCTGATGCCACTACATCAACAAAGTCGCGGGCATAGCCATACTTTTCATTTCTCATTCTCTGCTTCTGCATAATCGACATGGTCACCTCCGCTAAGTAATCCATGACGAGGTAGTCAATTGGCCCGTTTTTAAGCTGATTGATGGGGGCATTCGGTAGGTCTCCCCAGAAACCCTGTCCTGACGCGATTCTTATCTTTTCTTTCACTTGTACTCCAATACTTTTTTGTTCGGTAGAATGGCTCCAAATATCGTCAATTTATGCTAAGTAGGAAAACCTGCTTTCCCTGTGAGAAAACAAGCCGTGACGAGATAATCAGGCAGAGTCTGGCGATAAAACATCTGCCACTCTCTGCTGCACAATTTCAACTCAAAAGATCACGTATTCCGAAAATTGAGCATACAATCAGTTTTCCATTCAAAGCGCATCAAAAACACAAAAAGCCATCAAACTTTTTCACATCTGATGGCTTTTTTGCTGGTGCATCTGTTTTGCATTAAACCTGAATCACGCCGGTTTTAAAATCGGGTATCTCCGGGTTGTGATCGGCGCACTCGATCGATTCGGAGATTCTCTTTCTCGTTGAAACCGGATGGATGATTTCATCGACCCAGAGTCTGGCTGCCGCATAGCGAACATCAGTCTGCTTATCGTACCGGCTCTTAATCCGATCCAGAATCTCAGCTTTATCCTCATCACTCAGGGTTTCACCTTTTTTCTCCAGGGAGCTTACCTGAATCTGGGTCAAAACTTTCGCCGCCTGGGTTCCACCCATTACCGCAATCTGTGCGGTTGGCCATGCATAGATAAATCTTGGATCATAGGCCTTTCCACACATAGCATAGTTACCTGCACCATAGCTGTTACCGACGATCACGGTGATTTTTGGTACGGTAGAGTTGGCAACTGCATTCACCATTTTCGCGCCATCCTTAATGATTCCGCCATGTTCACTTCGCTTACCAATCATAAATCCGGTCACATCCTGTAAAAAGACTAGTGGTATCTTTTTCTGATTGCAGTTCATGATGAATCGTGCGGCTTTATCGGCACTATCGGAGTAGATCACCCCTCCGATCTGCATCTCACCGCTTTTGCTCTTCACAATTTTTCGCTGATTGGCCACAATTCCCACGCTCCAACCATCAATTCGGGCATATCCGGTGATGAGAGTTTGCCCATACCCTTTTTTAAACTCCGTAAATGATCCGGCATCGATCATACTCTCTATAACCGTCATTATATCATAAGGTTTTGTGCGATCGGCCGGGAAGTTCTCTAGCATCTCCTCCGGGGTGAGGGATGGTTCTACCGGCTCACTTCGGTTGAAACCTGCCCGCTTTCGTGGGCCAAGTTTGTCCACCAGATCACGAATGGTGTTCAGACATTCGGTATCATCTTTCATTTTATAGTCTGTTACCCCGCTGATCTCCGTGTGGGTTGTTGCGCCGCCAAGCGTCTCATTGTCAACATTCTCTCCAATGGCCGCCTTCACCAGATAGCTTCCGGCCAGAAAAACGCTTCCTGTACCATCCACTATTAAGGCTTCATCACTCATAATTGGCAGATAGGCACCGCCGGCAACGCAGCTGCCCATAATTGCAGCGACCTGAGGAATGCCCTTTGCACTGATTACGGCATTATTGCGAAAGATCCGCCCAAAATGCTCCTTATCGGGAAAGATTTGATCCTGCATCGGAAGATAGACACCAGCCGAATCGACCAGATAGATGATCGGCAGATGGTTCTCAATGGCGATCTCCTGAGCCCGAAGGTTCTTTTTGGCCGTCATCGGAAACCAAGCACCCGCTTTCACAGTGGCATCGTTGGCTACGATCATGCAGGTTCGTCCGCTAACGCGACCTGTTCCGATAACCACACCGGCCGAGGGGCACCCCCCCTCCTCCTCATACATCTCATATGCAGCCCACAAACCAAGCTCCTTGAAGTCGGAATCTTCATCAAGAAGAAAGTCGATTCGCTCACGCGCGGTCATCTTCCCTTTTTTGTGCTCTTTTTCTATTCTCTTAGCCCCACCACCCTTTCTGATCTTGTTTTCGGTAGAACGCATCTCCTCCAATAACTCTTCAAACCATTTTTCGTTCATGACATCAGCAATTTTTCAAGTTAAATTTCCGGGATTGATAATACCGATTGTATCGTTCACGTTCCAAGTATGAATTGCCTAACTACAAATTGTTGATTTTTGGAATAATCACTACCATCTACTCATGAAAAAATTATTAGCGGTTCTGATTTCCCTGGTTCTGTTCGCACTCACAGCCATTGATGCGGATGCGCAAAGGAGGTCTGCAAACACTTACGAAACACTGCTTCAGCGTTCTGAGCAGCCCTCTTCATATATCGACCACATCGTGCTTCCACAAGGTGATGACAGCTACAAAGTAGCCGTCTTTTTCAGACTCGATTACGATTTTCTTCCCTTTTTGAGAAAACGTGCCAATATGAATGCTCCCTCTTCGGAGTATGAGTACTTTGCACCTGTTCGAATGGGGCTTGAGGTATTTGAGGGTCGTGCCCCCGAATCCAGAAGGTCCCGACAAAGCCCCCGGTCTTTGTTCCGAGACAGCTGGAGCGATACCGTTTGGGTAGAAACCTTTGAGCAGACTCAATCAAAGTTTGATCATGTTCAGGGGCATATTTCCAGGGATCTCTCCAAGGGAGATTACCACTACAACCTGCAGCTCGGCCGTGGTGAATCGACACGTGAAGTCTCTTCCCGACCGCGAAACCTGACCCTCTCTGAATTTAGTGAGGCTGATCAGGGGCAGATCATGATTGCCAGCACCGTTGAAGAGCAGGACAACCGATTTTCGTTTACGTTGATGAACTATGGCAACAGCGTTCTTTACGGACAGGATTATGAATTGGTCATACTTCTGCCCAAAGAGGAGAAACTCGACGCAGAGAACTTTATACTGAACATCTACCGAATGAGATCCTCCGGTGGAAGCGAACCGGAGAGTTCGCCCATGTTCACATTAGAGGCTGGATCTGACCAGATTTTCAGAGCACTGCCTGATAGCTTTACGGGAGATCGCAGCAGTGGCACAACTGCAAACCTCAACAAGAGTGACGATGGATTTCGCTACCTCCACTTCTCAATTCCAAACGCTGAGTTTGAAAACACCCGCTTTAAAGTGGAGCTGAAGGGCGAAGGTAGGGATAAGCCGGTTGCAGAGCGTGTGATCAACTCACAATGGATCGATATGCCGGTGAGCCTCTACAATCTGGATGTTGCCATCGAGATGCTCAAATTTATAGTCAGCGACAGTGAGCTGCGGCGTATAAACTCAGGTTCTACATCAGAGCAAGAGCGTAAATTCCGAGAGTTCTGGGCTGAGCGTGATCCTACTCCGGAAACAGAGTTTAATGAGCTGATGGATGAGTACTACACACGCATCGACTTTGCCTATCGTAACTTCTCATCCCTACAGACACCCGGTTATGAAACCGATCAGGGACGCGCCTACATCATCTACGGACCGCCACTAAGCGTGGATCGTCGGTTGGAAAGAAATCGTCCAACACGAGAGATTTGGGAGTACCCGAACCGAACACTCATTTTTGAAGCTACTACCGGTTTTGGAGATTTCAGGTTGGTATCTGACTCCTGATTCTAATATTTTTATTAAAGGCCGGGCAGTATAAATTGCCCGGTTTTTTTCTTTCCTCCCTCAACCATGAACCGGCTCAGCAAGCAGATAAAAATTCATGTGAATAATATGCTGCTAAAATTGCCCCCCGTTCATCGCTTTCCTATTTTTCAGTAATGAAATCAATCATCGCCGTATCAATGGGCGACTATAACGGGATCGGCCCCGAAGTTGCTCTCAAATCTTTTCAAAACCGGAAATTCGGAAACCACACCCCACTGCTTCTGGGGCATGAATCAGTATGGAGGTTTTATGCATCGAGGTTGGATTTGAACTTCGACTTCAACGTAGTTGCTGGTGCCCTGGATGCCGACCCCAACAAAATCAACATACTCAACACCTCTGTAAAAAAGCTTGTGAGCCTCAATCCGGGATCGATCAACCCTGATGCGGGAAGATGTTCGATGGAGGCTGTGCAGAAAGGGATTGAGCTCTGCATGGATCAAACGTGTGATGCGCTCGTGACGGCCCCGATCTCTAAGGAGTCGATTCAGAAGGCGGGATATAATGTGCCCGGTCACACCGAATTTCTGGCTGAGAAGACAGCAACGAGCGATTATATGATGATTCTCGCGTCCGGTGATTTGAGGGTCGGATTGATTACCGGACATATCCCACTCAAAGAGGTTGCCGGTTCATTGCGAAAAGAGCAGATCATTCGGCAGATCGATACGCTAAATCAATCCCTGAAACGGGATTTCGGGATTCCCAAACCTCGTATCGCCATATTCGGACTAAACCCCCATGCCGGTGATGGCGGGGTTCTGGGGATGGAAGAGATCGACATCATCGCCCCAGCCATTCAGGCTTCTGTGGCTCGGGGTATTAATGCAGAAGGCCCTTTACCGGCCGATGGATTTTTTGGCAGCAAGCTTCAGGAGAAATTCGACGGGATACTAGCGATGTATCACGATCAGGGGCTCGTACCCTTCAAGGCCCTCACTTTCGGAAGCGGCGTAAATTTTACTGCGGGCTTGCCTATTATACGCACATCACCCGATCATGGAACTGCCTTTGGTATTGCCGGTAGAAATATAGCAGACGAAAGATCATTTGATACAGCCTACCAACTGGCTTGTGAAATGGCTGATAACAGAAAAAGAGTTAGTACGTGAAAAAATCACCTCAGACCATACAGAAAAACTACTCGGTTCTTGCAGAGATCTACGATGAGGTGATGGCACAGGTAGACTATGAAACCTGGACAGACTACATCGATGAAATTATCCTGATGCATAAGCCTGAATCGAGCGATGTTCTGGAGCTTGCCTGTGGAACAGGCACAATGGCACTCTCTTTGGAGGAGCTTGACTGCTACAACATCACCGCAACCGACGCCTCTCCGCAGATGATTGAGATGGCCCTGGAGAAAGCACGCCTGAGAGCTTCGGCGGTCGATTTCAGAACGATGAACTTCCTCAACCTGGAAATTGATAAGAAGTTTGATGTGGTCTATATGGTTTTCGACAGCCTGAACTACCTGCATCAAAAAGAGGAGATTATTGAGCTTCACAATCAGGTTCAAAAAGTACTGAAACCTGACGGAATATTTATCTACGACTTCACCACCCCAAGAAACTCCCGAACCGCCATCCGTTTTCTTAATGACGAAAAAAAGCGGGTAAACGATTTTTACAGATACCACAGAAAGAGCAGCTATGATCCGTCAAAACGTATCCATACCAACAAATTTCTGATACAGAAACGGGATGAGCAGGCTGTAAACGGGCTGCTGTCGTTTAAAGAGGAGCATACTCAAAGAATCTATACCAAACGGGAGATTGAGGACATTATAAAATCAACGGATTTTACTATTTTGGACGCCTTCGATGGCTTTGAATTGAAACCGGCTCACTCCAGGAGCCTCCGAATAACGATGGTGCTTAAATGAGCGAAACTGGTGTTATAGAACTGAACAATGTAACCGTTGGTTTTAACGGCACGCCGGTACTTAATGAGATCGATTTCAGCCTCGGTGTGGGAGAATTCTGTTATGTGATTGGAAAAACCGGCGCTGGTAAGAGCTCCTTTCTCAAATTGCTTTACAGCGACATCAAACCCGATGCAGGGATGATTCGGGTTGCAGATTATGAGGTCTCAACCATTAAAGACAAGGAAGTTCCTTATCTCAGGAGACGAATCGGTATTGTTTTTCAGGACTTTCAGCTCCTGCCCGACCGTAATGTCTTCGAAAATGTAGCTTTTGCACTTCGTGTGACGGGACACAAGAAAAAATTCATCAAAAACAGGGTACTTGAAGTTCTTGGCCTGGTGGGCCTGAGCCACAAAAGAAAGGCAATGCCGGGTGATCTCTCTGGTGGTGAACAACAGCGGGTAGTTATTGCAAGGGCTCTTGCCAACGAGCCTCGCCTGCTCCTTGCCGATGAGCCAACCGGTAACCTCGACCCTGAAGCGAGCAGTTCAATTATGGATCTTCTGAAACAGATCAACAATCGCGGAATGGCTGTCTTGATGGTGACCCACGACTACGATATGGTACGACGCTTCCCCAACCGTACTGTACAGATTAAGGATGGAAAGCTGCACGAAATTACTGTTCTGTAGGGCTGACTTTTTGGGCAGATCTGATAAAATCCGGAGAGATTTGAAGGGCCTACCTCACGCTCAAACGATTACTGTTTGACAAAAAAAGAAAAGCCCGGCTATCAACCGAGCTCCTCTTCTACGTTGGCTTTTTCGGGGTACAAATGTAGCATCCGGGTAGATGCTACAAAATCATGTACGACAGCTGCCTGACAAAGTTCCTGAATTTTTAATCTTTTTTTAATAGAGATAATACTGGAGCCTATCTCTTTGTATAACAATAACTAGAACGGCTACGTAGTTTCCCGGATTATTACATTGGCGGCACGCGACCGTGCTGAGGCTGAATTGTAATCTCCTCCACCAATGACCTTGGTGAAAGTTCAGAAAGAGTGACTAAAAGTTTTGCTACATCCGAGGGATTAATCAGTCGATCCGGACTCATCTCTGAAGCATCCCATGATGGAGAGTGAGTCTGACCGAGGTTGATTGCAGAGACACCAATGTCGGTATTCTGAAGTTCATCACGAAGCGATCGGGTGTATCCCAGAAGTGCGTGTTTTGCTGCAGAGTAAGCTCCGCTGTCTGCAAGTCCGCGAAGTGAACCTACCGAGCAGATATTGATGATCAGAGCCCGATGCATCTTTCGTAAGCCGGGCAAAAAACGGTTAATGGTGTTTACTGCCGTAAACAGATTGACATCAATCTGCTTCTGAAACTCCTCATTAGATGTCTCTGTGACCGTTCTGTATAGAAAACTGCCCGCATTGTTTATGAGTACTGAAGGCTCGGGTACGTTTTCCGGAATGGTGATGTTGCTGAGTTCATCCGGGCTGGTAGCATCACAAGCAACTGTATGTACCAGCGTAGCTCCGGCTTTGTAACAGAGCTCAGATGTTTCTAGGAGATTGTCACTGTTTCGGGCGAGCAAGATGAGCGGGCGTGATGTGGCCGCTGCAAAGCCAAGGGCGATACTTCTTCCGATTCCCTGGCTGGCGCCGGTTATAAGAACTGAAGATTCTTCGTAGGTCATTCGGCTATGTCAAATGGGTTATGGGGTCAAACCGCGTTGTTACGGTACATCCATAAACTTATGGGTCTGCAGACTAATTCCCCATTGCGGATTCTTTTTCACGAAGTCAACAATCAGCCCGATGGAGGATGGCGTTTCCCATTCCGGCTGGAGAAGCAATTGGGTTCCTTCAGGACACTTTTCTGCATTCTTCTCAGCCCACTCCAGATCTTTATTTCGCAGAACAACCACTTTCAGCTCATCCACATAGGGAAAAACCTCGTCTAACGGCTCCTTAAAACGTTTAGGAGAGAGTGTGATCCAGTCGAGATGACCGGATAGCGGTGATGACCCACTGGTTTCAATATGAACCTGTAATCCCTCCTGTCTGAGGCGGGTGGTAACGGGTGCAAGATTGTGGAGCAGAGGCTCTCCACCGGTAATTACAGCGATCTCACTGCCGCTCTTAACTGCACGATCGACAATGTCACCCGTTTTAACCCTGGGGTGTTTTGATTCGTCCCAGCTATCTTTAACATCACACCACCAACACTGTACATCACAGCCTGCAAACCGGATGAAATAGGCAGCACGCCCGGAGTGAGCGCCTTCACCCTGAATGGTGTAGAAATCCTCCATCAGCGGATATTCAACGCTGTTGAGATCCGAAACGGACTGTTTTAAGCTTTTTTCTTCTGTTTTAAACATTTTGATCGGTGTACTCTACCCAGCTGGTGTCTGTCTCCCATACGGCCACGGTAAGCTCAATATTGCCGGGAATTCTCTTTTTTGTTTCCTGATGGATATACTCCGCAATTCTCTCTGCGGTTGTTGCCACAGGAATCGATTCATTTAATAGGGTATGGTCCAGCCCTCCTTTTGGTCCATCGGCAGCAGCCCACTTCAACTCTTTGAAGTCGCAAACCATATCGGGGGTCTTCAGATATTTGGACGGATTGAGTTCGTGCGATTTGGCTGAGATATGCACTTTATAGCTATGGCCATGCATTCTGCCGCACTTTCCGTCGTACCCCTCAATAAAATGAGCGGCGTCAAATTTAAACTCTGTATGTAGTGTCCATGTAGGCATATTGGAAAACTCTGTTGCTGAAGCTTTACTGATAGCCTTATAAGATAAGGAAAATATCTTGCGGATTGAAGGGTGCGTTTATTAACCACATTTAACCATAGAGGGGCACAAAGTAAGCGCAGGGATAGCGTACAAGCCTCAGCGTTCGCAGCGCCTCCTCTGCGATCTCTGCGGTAAAAAGAGGGATAATATTAATTTAGACCCATTACTACTAACTCGAGTGTTTAATCACAAAGGGGCAAAATAGGTCTTTAGGGAGCAGTTTTAGAGGGCTAACCATAACTATATACATAACCGGATATAAAAAGAGCCCTGCTTTTTGACCGGCGGGGCTCTTTTATCTCTTTATGAATTGTCAATTCATTCTACATCACATCTTCGATAGGTGTGTACTCCATATCGAAAGCAGATGCAACATCTTTGTAGACAATCTTGCCATCAGCAATGTTGAGACCTTTTTTAAGCTCTGGATCGTCTGAGAGTGCCTTTTTCCACCCCTTATTCGCAATCTGAACCGCATATGGGAGCGTTACGTTGGTGAGCCCCAGCGTGGATGTGTAAGGAACAGCACCCGGCATGTTGGCCACACAGTAGTGAACCACATCATCAACCGTGTAGATTGGATTATCGTGAGTAGTCGCTTTCGATGTTTCAAAGCAGCCACCCTGATCGATTGCAACATCAACGAGAACAGAACCCGGTCGCATCAGCTTCAGCATATCCCTGCGAATCAGGCTCGGGGCCTTCGCTCCAGGAATCAGAACGGCACCAATAACCAGATCGGTTGTTGGAAGCAGGTTTCTGATTGTACCCTCGGTAGAGAAGAGCGTGCGCACGTTCTTCGGCATCACATCATCCAGATATCGAAGTTTGGGAATATTGATATCGAGAATCGTCGTGTTTGCACCCATTCCGGCAGCAATTTTTGCCGCATTCACGCCTACAATACCGCCACCCAGAACAATTACGTTTGCAGGTGGTACACCGGGAATCCCTCCCATCAGTACACCGCGCCCGCCCGTTGGCTTCTCGAGGTATTTGGCACCCTCCTGGGAAGCCATGCGCCCGGCAACTTCACTCATAGGAATGAGAAGCGGCAGTGAACCATCGGCCTTTTCAACTGTTTCGTAAGCAATAGCGATACATCCCGATTTTTTCACAGCTTCTGTCAGCTCTTCGCTGGCAGCAAAGTGAAAATAGGTGAAGATGATCTGGCCCTTTCTCATGCGAGGATACTCCTCACTGATCGGCTCCTTCACCTTCATGATCATATCGGCTTTTTGCCAGATCTCATTTACATCGTCTATTATCGTAGCTCCGCGATTCACATACATCTCGTCGGTAAATCCGCTCCCCAGTCCGGCCCCTTTCTGTACCAATACTTCGTGGCCGTTACGCTTCATCTGGAGAACACCGCCCGGTTGCAGCGAAACACGGTTTTCGTGTGTTTTTATCTCTTTTGGAACTCCAATTATCATTATGACATCATTTTAGTGGATTTGGAAAATTAGCGGCTGAAAGGTAGCAAACTTTGTTCAAAAAATCGGACGCCAGATGTAAAAGGTGTACCACTACAAAAAAAGCCCTTTTTAAAGGCTCTAAAGGGCAATAATTATGGACATCTATCTTTATTTATCCCTTAAAGATAGCGCTTTTTGAAGCCCTTTTTTAGTGATGCGGATATGGCCGTAGAGCAGAGGCCCTCCTATGGAGAGAAGTTCGATCAATTTACGGTCGTTCAAATACTCCAGATAGCTGCGCAGTTCATTTCGATCAAATCCGAGATTTTCGTTCAGCTCTTCTACCGAAATCGAGGCGTCACAACTCTGCTCCGATATCTGTTCCGTTTCGAGGAGTAATTTTTCGCACTTTTTATTAAAATCGCTGCCAATCAGCATCATATGGGATCTGTTTATTCGACACCCATAACATCCTCCGCAGAACTTACCATATCGTTAAGCCAGCGTTAACTTATCATTAACTAAAACGGCACTTTTGAAAATTTTCGGTTTGAAGGTGCCGTCCAAACAGCGTAACATCAGAGCGATACATTTTTTTAAAATCAACTACAGGTTTTTAAAATCAACTACAGGCTCAGCCGATGATCTCAAAAGAGGTTCTTAAAAAAATCAGAAAGCTTGAAATCCGTACAAAAGGGTTGGTCAACAACATTTTTGGTGGTGAGTACCAGTCTGCATTCAAAGGACAGGGAATGGAGTTTTCTGAAGTCAGGGCCTATACGTATGGCGATGATATCCGACAGATCGATTGGAATGTTACAGCACGGAATGATGAACCTTACATCAAAATCTTTGAGGAGGAGCGCGAACAGACGCTCATGCTCTGTGTGGATATCTCACCCAGCGGTTTTTTCGGCAGCCGATCTCAAACCAAGATGGAGCTGGCAATTGAGGTTTGTGCCGTGATCGCTTTCAGCGCCATCAAGAACAATGACAAAGTTGGGCTGGTACTCTTCAGCGACAAGATTGAGAAGGTGGTGCCCCCCAAAAAAGGGCGAACACATGTTCTTCGTCTCATTCGGGAGCTCTATACCGCCGAACCTTCCGGTTCAAAAACATCGCTTGCTGATGCCCTATCCTATGTAAACCGCCTTCTCACGCGGAAATCGATTATCGTACTCGCTTCCGATTTTGAAGATGTTGACTTCGAAAAGCAGCACAAGATCACCTCCCAAAAGCACGATCTGGTTAATCTTGTGATTCGCGACCGTCTGGAAGAGAATCTGCCGGATGTGGGTGTGGTGCCGTTTACCGATGCGGAAACCGGCGAACAGAAGATGATTGATACATCCAGTAAAAAAGTGAGGGAGAGTTACCGAAAGAAAGTGTTAAGCGATCAGCATAAATTGGCTGAATACTTTTTGAAGCACAAAATGGATTCCGTGAATCTCTACACCAATGAATCCTATATTCGGCCGATGGTCGACTTTTTCCAGAGACGGATCGGTCGTAACTAACATTGCTCTCTACCTAGAAAAGATCATACGAAAGAATATACCGTAGTGAGTGTTCGCTTAATTTGCGGCCAGAGACTCTTCACCAAGACTTAACTCGTCCAGCTTCTCATTCATCTCAGCAACAATCATTCTTAGCTCATCCATATACTCCTCTTCGAGTCCATCTGAGGCGGGCAGATCAGCTCTTACCGAATTCACGGGTTGATCATTCACATAGAGCCTGTAACATAGATGCGGGCCTGTTGCCAATCCGGTCTGTCCAACATATCCAATTACCTGCCCCTGCTTCACCTCAACCCCACGCCTGATACCCGGCCCAAAACGGCTTAAGTGCAGATATGCCGTACGATAGGTGCCATTATGGCGAATCTGAACGATATTACCGTTTCCACCACGCCGCTGGGCCTCGGTCACGATGCCGTCTGCAACAGCTATAATGGGTGTTCCTTCTGGTGCTGCGTAATCCGTTCCATAATGGGGACGGTTCTCTCTCAGAATAGGGTGAAACCGGTTTCTTGAAAATCCGGAGCTTATCCGCTGGTTATACTCAAAAGGCACTCTCAGAAGTGCTCTCTCCATACTGTTGCCCTCTTCATCAAAAAATCCTCGTCGCTCACCATTATCAAAGTAATAGGCTCGGTGAGTTCTTCCCCTGTGCTGAAATTCGGCCGCATACACTTTGCCGATTCCAAGATAATTACCGTTCGCATATGTGTTGTCATATACCGCCTTGAAGTGGTCTCCCCTTCTGAGTGAAAAGAAATCGACCTCCCATCCAAAAATCTCAGCCAGTTCAATACCCAGCCGTGAAGAGACTCCCTGACCGCGAATTGCTTCGTAAAGTGAGGATGCCACAACGCCTGATGAAGCAGCCTGTCTCCTTTCGATCGGCACCGATCCTGAATTGATCTCAATATCATTATCCCAGCTGATGGTAACATATGAAGTAGGAGACTGCTGCCATGCAAAGGCAAAAGCCTCATCGTTCTCATTCTTGTAGATTCGGTAGGATTGGCCCGGAATAAGACGGTTCAGGTTCACCTCTCCGCGCGCTCGCTGCTGAACATTATGAATTGTTTGAGGAGAGACACCGTGCCGACGTAATATGATATAGAGACTCTCATTTCTCCCTATCTCGCTATCAATTATTCCGAGATTCTCAGTAATAAAGCCAAATGTATCTCTGGGTGGCATTGGAGGAATCTCAACCAGACTCTCAATATCTATGCGGATCTCCTTCATCTTCTCTTCTGATCCGTTGGCCTGATAAAAACCAAATAAAACCACAGCAATAAGCAAAACGGGTATAATAATGAGAGCATTTCTCATCTGACTCTTTTTAAACGGGTTAGTATTCTGATAAGACTCGAATAATTGTGGCGAAATTACGGGTTTGTCATCAGGAATCATAATTCAGGATCAGCCTCAATAATGATTATCAGATTTCGTTGAACCTTTTGTTATCTTTCAACGATTTTTTACAGAGGTCTGAAAGAAAACATAGTCCTAATTTATGAATTTATCTTATCGGTAAGCACCTGCCGAACCTTAATTCAATATCATCAGTGAAACGCATACTCTGTTTATTCTCTCTTATCTTACTCCTGCTTGCTGTTAGCCTCGCTGATGCACAGCAGGTACACACCTATGTGGATAAAGACTCCCTACGGGCGGGAGAGATTTTTGAATACACAATTGTGGTACAGGGAAACTATAGCGGTCTCACCTATCCCAATGAGGGGGATTTTGATGAAGATTTTGAGATGCTCTCCCGTCATAGGTTTCAAACGGCTGCCAATCAAGACAGTCTTGTCTTTCGGCTCCAGTTCTTTGGAACGGAAGATGTAATTCTGCCGGCTAAAGAGGTAACCCTTCACCGAAATGATTCAGATACAACCCTTACCACAAGCCGTGTTCCGCTCTTTTTTAAAACGGTGCTTGCCGGTGATGATGAGGAGTTCCGCCCGCTTAAACCAATTTTCGATTTCGCCCGTAATGTATGGGCCTGGATAGTAGCGCTTCTCCTTTTGGCATTGGCAACCTGGTTTATATACCGCAAATGGTTTGCAGGGAAAGAGCCGAAAAGGGCTCCTGTTGCACCACCGAAAACACCGCAACCGTTCTTCGACCCTCTTGAAGAGTTGAAGCGTGAAATTGCGGCACTGCCTGCTGCCGAATCCCTGAACGGAATTGATGAATACGAACAGTACTATATCCGTCTCGGTGACGCCATTCGTCGCTACCTAAAAAGGGTTTATCGTTTTCCTGCTCTTGAGATGACTACACGTGAGATTACCATGGAGATGCAGAGCGAACTTGTTAAAAATGACGTTATCCGTATTACCCGTTCTGTGCTGAATGAAGCCGACATGGTTAAGTTTGCAAACTTCCGACCCGAAACCGAACAAGCAAGAGAAGCACTAGAAAAAGCAGACCGATTTATAGAATCGGCAGAAGCGACCGATCGTGACAGAATTGATTCACTGCGAAAAGAGCATGAGGAAAAGGAGCTTGAAAGAGTGGCGAAAGAGAACAGGGATGAATTGATACCCGAAACAGAGGAAACAGAGGAGGTAAAGAGTGATTAGTTGGGCAAATCCTGAATTTTTCTGGCTACTGACCATTATCCCCCTCTTTTTGATCTACAGGGGATGGGCGTGGTATGCCGGCAAACAGTCATCATTAACATTCTCTACTCTCAGCAGACTGAAAGGACTTTCCGGTGGATATAAGTCGTGGTTGATCTGGCTCACTCCCCTCCTCTACACAGCAGCTACCGTTCTTGTGATCACCGCACTTGCGCGGCCTCAGCTGCAAAACACAACGGTGGAACAGAGTGCAGAGGGTATCGATATGGTTATCAGCATCGATATCTCCTCCTCCATGCTGGCCGAAGATATTGAACCAAACCGTCTCATTGCAGCCAAAGAGGTTGCCGCAGACTTTATCGACAAGCGTACTTCAGACCGAATCGGAATCAACGTATTTGCCCGTGAGAGCTTCACGGTGGTTCCACCCACGCTGGACTATAACCTGGTTCGCAACATGCTTGCTACCGTCGATTTGGGGATGGTGCGAGACGGAACAGCAATCGGTATGGGTATAGCAACCGCGATCAACCGTCTGCGTGATTCGGAAGCAGAGAGCAAGGTGATTATCCTCCTTACGGATGGAATGAACAACGCCGGTGAGATCGATCCCGTTACGGCCGGCGAGATGGCCGCAACATTTGGCATCCGGATCTACGCGATCGGCATTGGAACACGGGGAACGGCACCCTACCCGATCGACGACCCTATATTTGGACGGCGATATCAAAATGTCCCCGTTGAGATTGATGAAGATATGCTGATGCATATTGCTGATATTACAGGTGGCAAATACTGGCGGGCAACCGACCTGGATGAGTTTATCGAGGTCTATAATGAGATTGATCAACTGGAACAGACCGAAATTGAGGAGATTATATATGTTGATTACGAAGACCGCTATCCAACTTACCTCATTCCGGGACTACTGCTCTTCCTGGCGGGCTTTGTAAACGAACGTTTTCTCACGCGCTCTCCGTTGTTTCATCCCTGACAGTGAGATACTGCTACAAATGTAATTGACACTTTTTCACACCTTTTCCTTCTTTATGATCGATATTGTCCGCTCCACTATTCTGGACCGTTGCAGTCCCGATGAAATTTCCGCAATGCTCAGCCAACGGAAAACGATTCGCCTCAAAGGCTTTACGGGATCTTCCCCCTTTGTTCTTCTTTCAGAAACGGTGAAAAAGAGCCGTCCGCTTCTCTTTATCACCAAAGATTTTGAGCGTGCGGCATCGATCGCTTCCGATATGCAGCAGCTGGGTACGGAAAAAGTTCACCTCTTTCCTCCACTCCGACGCAAACCGTACGACTCTGGAAAGGTGCTCGATATGTCGATCATGGTTCAGCGATCTGAGGTTCTCGAAGCACTCGGCAGAGACGAAGTGAACGTGATTGTAGCATCCGTTGACGCCCTGATTGAGAAACTGGTTCCCGCAAGTGACTTTCACTCCGCATCGATACATCTCAAAAAAGGAGATACCATATCTCCTGAACAGCTTTCCGAAAAGCTGGCCGACCAAGGTTACAACTCTGTTAAATTTGTGGATAGCCCCGGAGAGTTTGCCATTCGGGGCGGTATATTTGATGTATTCCCTTTTTCCGGTGAGTACCCGGTACGGCTCGAATTTTTTGGTGATGAGATCGACTCGATCCGCGAGTTTGATCAGGATAGTCAACGCTCCATCGCTTTTCTGAATGAAACCAGACTGGTTCCAAATGCAGGAACCGGCGACAACGGTGAGAAAGAGAGCCTTCTGAACTATCTTCCCGATGAGAGTTCACTATTTATTGAAGATTTGGACCTGATCCGGTCAGAGATCGAATCATTTTATAAGAATGCTGAGTCTGTTTACGAGGATCACGAAAACAGAGATGATCTCCCCTCACCGAGTCATTCCTATCTCACAACCGAAGAGTGGGATCAGGCAATAGAATCGATGGGGATTGTGCTTTCGGGTACTTTTTCAGAGAAGATTAAAAGTGATACGGAGATTTCACTTAGCTGCTCACCCCACCCTTCATTTAACGGTAGCTTTAAGCTCTTGCGCAATTACATTACCGAAGAGACACGCAAAGGCGGCAAGGTTTTTATACTGACCGATCATGAAACTCAGAAAGAGCGCTTTGAGGAGCTTCTGGGCGATCCGTCAGAAGAGTTTGACTACTATATCGGTATTCAAACGCTCCATGAGGGGTTTGTGATCGATAAAGATGATCTCTCGGTATTGACCGATCATCAGATCTTCAATCGCTACCACCGCCCAAAAGTGAAAAGGAAACGGGTTAAAGGAGGAATCTCATTCAAGGAGCTGAAAGACCTCAACATCGGCGACTACGTAGTACATGTGGATTATGGAATCGCCAGATTTGCGGGGTTCAAAAAGATTGAGGTTCGTAATGCCACTCAGGAGGCAGCGGTTCTGCGATATAAGGATGACTCTATTCTTTACGTGAATGTCTCCAGCCTGCATAAAATCCAGAAGTATTCCGGAAAAGAGGGCAAGGAACCCCGAATCACCAAGTTGGGATCCGGGGAGTGGGCACGCAAAAAAGCATCCACAAAGAAGAAAGTAAAGGATATTGCCCGCGAGCTAATACAGCTTTATGCCAAGCGTAAAGCTCAAAAGGCTTTTGAGTTTGACACCGACAACTCCTGGCAGACCGAAATGGAGGCCCGTTTTGAGTATGAGGAGACGCCGGACCAGATGGAGGCGATTCAGTCGGTTAAAACAGATATGGAGTCGCAACAGCCAATGGACCGGCTGGTTTGTGGTGATGTCGGTTTTGGAAAGACAGAGGTTGCCGTTCGTGCCGCTTTCAAGGCCGTGATGAACCAGAAGCAGGTAGCCGTGCTTGTTCCAACCACGATCCTTGCCGATCAGCACTATAAAACATTTAAGGAACGGATGAAGGACTACCCGGTTGAGGTAGAGGCGATCTCCCGTTTCCGAACGGCTGCAGAACAGAAGGAGATCATCAAGAAACTGGAGAAGGGACAGATCGACATTCTGATAGGCACACACCGTATTGTCTCCAAAGATGTGAAGTTCAAGGATCTGGGCCTGATGGTAATCGATGAGGAGCAACGATTCGGTGTTCAGGTAAAGGAGAAACTGAAGGAGTTTCGAGCATCTGTTGATGTGTTGACCCTCACCGCAACCCCCATCCCCCGTACCCTTCAGTTTTCACTGATGGGAGCACGTGATCTGAGCATTATCAATACGCCACCTCCAAACAGACAGCCGGTCTACACAGAAATTCACAGCTTTGATGAGTCCCTCATTCGAGACGCCATCGAAGAGGAGGTATCCCGTGGCGGGCAGGTTTTCTTCATCAACAACAGGGTAAAGAATATTGAAGAGGTTGCCGGGATGATACGCGACCTGGTGCCCGACATTCGGGTCCGTTTTGCCCACGGGCAGATGCCTCCATCCCGCCTTGAGAAAATTATAAGTGACTTTTACACCCACAAGTTCGATGTGCTGATCTCAACCAATATTGTGGAGAACGGAATCGACATCGCCAATGCAAATACGATCATCATCAACAACGCCAACCACTTCGGGCTCTCAGAGCTTCATCAGCTTCGAGGGCGTGTAGGCAGATCGAACCGAAAGGCGTTCTGCTATCTGATCACACCACCGGTTCAGAACCTTTCGCCCGATGCCCGAAAGCGACTTACAGCACTCGAGGAGTTTTCCGATCTGGGCAGCGGCTTTAATATCGCCATGCGCGATCTCGACATCCGGGGTGCGGGTGATATTCTGGGAGCTGAACAGAGCGGTTTTATATCCGATATCGGTTTTGAGCTTTATACCAAAATACTGGATGATGCTGTACGCGAGCTTAAAGAGACTGAATACAAATCGATGTTCAAAAGCGAGCCAAAGCGTGTTGAGCTCCCTGAAACACAGGTTGAGTTCGACCTCTCTGCCTATCTTGAGCGAGACTATGTTCAGGACAACGTTGAACGGCTCAATCTCTATAGAAAGCTCTCTGAATCGGACACGGAAGAGCAGATTTCGGAGTGGGAGGAGGAAGTGGCCGATCGCTTCGGTCCGCTACCCGACAGCGCAGAGAATCTGATTCGCGCCACCCGCATCAAACTGGAGGGCTCTATGCGTCTGTTCCGCAAGATTACCGTACGTGCCAACCGAATGTGGCTGCTTGGTCCAAAGAATGAGACGGAACTTGGCGAACAATTTTACGGAAGCGGATATTTTCAGAAGCTGCTATCAACTATCGACAACCTTAATGGCCACCCTTATAATATTGTACAGAAAAAGGATGCTGTAACCATTGTAGTTCAGAATATTGATGGACCTGATGATGCCATACGCTTTCTGCAGGAGCTTAAACCGTTTGAACCGAAAGTTGAGGAAGTGCCGGCATGAAACTTACGGTCCGTAAAGCCGCTGAAGCTATAAAGAAGGGTGGCATTGTTGCCTTTCCAACCGAGACGGTATACGGGTTGGGAGCGGATGCATTCAATCAGGAAGCTGTACGGAAAACCTTTGCATTGAAGGGACGCCCATCAGACAATCCGCTCATTGTTCATATCTCGGGGCTTCATCAGCTTGATAAGCTTGTAAAAACAAAACCGAATTACTTCAATAAACTCACAAAATCCTTTTGGCCCGGTCCACTTACTTTTGTTTTAGAAAAACAGCCCTCTGTTCCGGATGTCGTTACAGGAGGGTTAAGCACGGTGGCTGTCCGAATGCCGGACCATCCTCTTGCCCTGGATCTCATTGAGCAGACCGGACCGCTTACCGCACCCAGTGCAAACAAGTCTGGCCGACCAAGCCCCACTTCTCCCGAGCACTTAATCCATGATTATGGTGATAAGATCGATTATGTAGATGGAGGACCTTGCCGGATTGGGCTTGAATCGACCGTTTTGGATCTGACAGGGGAACAACCGGCAATACTCAGAGAGGGGGCAATTACCGCCAAGATGATAAAGAAGCAGTACGGAATAGAAGTAGCCGAAGCGATCACACAATCATCTCTTGATGCACCGAAAAGCCCGGGTGTTAAATATACCCACTACAAACCCGATGCAACCGTACGATGGCTTTCAAACAACGACAGACCCTCTCCCAATACAGTTTGGCTTATCCACTCCAATAATATTACTGAGGAAGGAGATCAGATTATTCGATTTGATGGTGATTTTGATCGAATGGCCCGTCAGCTTTACGATGAATTTCGCAGAGCTGATCTCTTAGGCATAAGTGAGATCGCTATTGAACCCCTTCCCTCACCAAACCACCATCCACTCATTTCCGCACTCGAAAACCGGATCTCTAAAGCAATTCATCAATAGAATTCAGGCGCTGAGGTCTATCACATCCCGTTTTCAAAAATCAACTTCAGATAATTGAGGTTTCTCAGAACAAAAAGCCCCAAGTGGTGTACAAACTCCTGAAGAATCGGCTCTAAAAGTTTGATTTTTCAGCTTGGGAATATCGTGAAGGGAGTTTTGAAAAAAATTTCAACCTTCGCAAACGATTCCGAGAGAGAAAGTTGTTAAGGTGGCGTATCTGATCAGAAATCAACCCATCTGAAACAACTATATAAAAATAACCATAACAAAACGCAGCATTATGAAGACAACAAGCATACTACGAAAACTATTAATTTTCGTACTGGCCCCAATGATGACGCTCGCCCTTATCACTGCATGCAGTGATGATGACAACGGCATGATTGTAGACCCACCAAATGGTAACGGCAATGGCGACGAAGAACAGACCATTGTTGAAATCGCACAAGGTAACGACGACTTCTCTATTCTCGTGGATCTTGTAGTTCAAGCCGATCTGGTTGATGTTCTTGCAACAGAAGAACTGACCGTTTTTGCACCAACCAACTCCGCTTTCGAGGCACTCTTCGAAACAGTTGATCCCGATGAGCTTACAGAAGAGCAAATCGTTGAAATCTTAACATTCCACGTCACCGCCGGAACTGTTCTTTCAACAGACTTTATTGCCGGTGACAACGCAGTTGAGATGCTGAATGAGGAATTAACCCTTGTACAGGCTGCCGCTACCGGAGTGCTGATTAACGGTTTCTCCAACGTAACTTCAGCCGATATCACTGCATCCAATGGTGTAATTCACGCTGTTGATGCTGTTCTTCTTCCATCCCAGTTCCGTGATCCAAGTATTGTTGAACTCGCACTGGCAGATGAAGAGGGACGTTTCGACACATTGGCCAGCTTGGTTGATGGCGCCAGCGGAGATGGACTGGAACTCCTTCTGAGACTTCAGTATCTGCAGGGATATACTGCATTCGCACCAACTAATGAAGCGTTTGCCAACCTCGACGTAAATGTTGATGAACTTTCAACCGATCAGCTCCGCGGTATCCTTACATACCACGTAGTTCAGGATGTTGAAGGCGGACCGATCTTCTCTACTGACCTCACAGATCAGCAAACTGTACCTACACTTGCTCAGGAAGAGCCTGTTTATGTTACCGTTACTGATGATGGTGTATTTGTGAACAGAACCGCACAGGTAGTTGTAGCGGATATCGAAGGTGCTAATGGCGTTATTCACGCTATTGATGAAGTACTGCTTCCAAACCTTGCAATTCCTGTACCCGGAATCGTATCCAAAAACTACAACCTCTCCACCCTTCTCGGGCTGGTAGCTGAGCGAGAAGAGATTCTGCAAATATTGAGCGATCCGGACGAAGAGTTCACTGTTTTTGCTCCAACAAATGAAGCATTTGAAGAAGCTCTTGCAGCGTTCCCGGACCTTACCGAAGAAGAGATCACTGAGATTCTTACCTACCACGTAATAGCAGGTGCTGCTATTCAGTCAGGCGATCTTGAAGATGGTCAGGAAGCTGAGACCTTCCAGGGTGAAGACATTACCGTATCCATCGAAGGAGATGATGTATTTATCAATAATGCACAGGTAACAACCGCAGACCTGAACGGTACAAATGGTGTAGTTCACATTATTGATGCTGTGCTTGTACCACCAAGCTTCTTGGACTAACGGTTCGCACAGAACACTTAGATTATGCTAAAAAAAGCGACCCGAAAGGGTCGCTTTTTTTGTTTCTGCTCACTTTAAAACATTGCTATCCAATCAATAACATCAATTAAAAAAAATATGATTTAGTGCAAACGATTCAATTTTTATTTCATGTTTGGTAGGTGTATCTGATTGATATACAAGAATCTGATGAACGTCAGATCCTTAACCCCAAACAAACCAAACCTGATATGAAACCAGTACTATCCTATAGGAAACTGTTGATATTTTTGATGGCACCGGTACTCAGCCTTGCGCTGCTGACCGCATGCTCCGACAACGGACCCGACATTGTAGATCCAGGCCCGGATCCGGATCCGGAACCGGAAGAGACAATTGTTGACATTGCCCAAGGTGATGAAAACTTTTCCATTCTTGTGGATCTTGTAGTTGATGCCGATTTGGTTGATGTACTCGCTACTGAGGAGTTAACTGTATTCGCTCCTACAAATGACGCTTTCGAGACACTTTTTGAGTCTGTAGATCCCGACGACCTGACTCAGGAAGATATTATCGAAATCCTTACCTATCACGTTACGGAAGGTACCATTCTTTCCAATGCTCTTGACGCACAGCAGGATGTAACGATGCTGAATGAAGAGAGAACCCTTGTGCAGGTTAACGGTGGCGTTATCATAAACGGCTCTGCATCTGTTGTTCAAGCAGATGTTCAAGCATCTAATGGCGTTATTCATGCCATCGATGAGGTGCTGCTTCCCTCCGTATTCCGTGAGGCAAGCATTGTTGAAGTAGCTGAAGATGCCGGTAACTATGAGCAGCTTCTCGCACTCGTTGAAGATGCAGGACTCACCACAACGCTTCAGTTCACAAGCGGTCTTACCGTGTTTGCACCGGATGATGACGCTTTTGATGCGCTATTTGAAGCTGTAGACCCATCAGAACTATCAGCTGATGATGTGATGGATATCCTGACTTACCATGTACTTACCGATGGCCCAATCTTTGCAGGCGATCTCGCTCCTGAGCAGACAGTTGATGCCCTCAGCGGTGAAGCACTCTATATTGTTGCTGAAAATGGTGACGTAACCATTAACTGGTTTGCATCTGTACAGGCCGCCGATATTGAAGCTGCAAATGGTGTAATTCACTCCATTGATGCTGTTCTGCTGCCAAACGCTTTTCAGGATATTACAGAGATTGCGATCAAAAACTACAATTTGACAACGCTTGTAGACCTTTTGGTTGAGTATGAGCTTGTAGAGACACTCCAGGAAGACGGCCCATACACCGTGTTTGCTCCTACCAATGACGCATTTGAGGAGATCATGGACGCTGTAGCTGAACTGTCTGACGAAGAGATAGTCGATATTCTTCTCTACCATGTATTGGATGCAGAAGTACTCTCCGGCGATCTTGAAGAAGAGCAGACCGTTGAAGCACTCAACGGAAGTGAAATGACGATTGTGGTTGAAAACGGCACTGTTATAATAAACGGTTCTGCAACTGTGGAAGTAGCCGACCTTCAGGGCACCAATGGTGTTGTACACATCGTCGATGAGGTACTTCTGCCGCAGGAAGAAGCTGAATCAGACGCTACCGTAACAATTACAAACGTTGGTTCCAGCGCTTGGGAACTGGTAGAAATTGAAGGCGATGGCGCTTCCGGAGATATCGGTGAAGAAAATGCACCAATTACACTCGAAGCTGATAGACGCTACACATTTGTAAATCAGGGCGCTGCTAACCACCCTTTCCAGCTCCGTGATGGAAATGGCGATGTTCTGATTGCTGCTAACACTGATGGTTCACTTCAGGATTATGAGCCTGCCAACGTGCAGATTTCAGATGATGGTGAAACCATCTCATTTACCCTTACCGGTAATCTTGCCGACTGGGTAGCTACATACAACTGTGCTCCGCATGCTTCCATGGAAGGCGATATTATCGTCAACTAAGAGTTAGCAAACTTAATTAAAAGCCGTTCCGGAATCCGGGCGGCTTTTATTTTTAACAATATTGATAACGTAATCCCAAATCAATGAAGAGAGTAAAACAGATTATACCCGCTGCCGCTTTCATTCTGCTTTTTACAGGACTTACAGCCTGCAGCGATGATGATGACGCATACAACACACCTACATCACCAGATGTGGTAGCTGAGTCGGTCTCTGATTCAGAAATAGACACGATCTTTAAAACCCGCATCTAAAGGAAAGCATCTATACAGACTTTGCGGGGATGCGCTTGTCCATTATGGGCAGGTGCGGATCAGACAAAAAGGCGGCTCGCTGCGGGTCGCCTTTTTCTGTTTGGAATACAACTATAAGCTTGGTTCGATTTAAGTTTTATGAAAATAGACTCCCCTCCTTTTCAAGGAGGGGTCGGGGGTGGTTAAACCAGATATTATTAAGGCTATTGATAAAAAATTTTATTCATATCTATTTTCAATAGCTAAAAACACTTCCCATATTGGAGTGGCAGACTTTT
>JAFIFA010000053.1 GCA_020832225.1 Balneolaceae bacterium | reverse complement strand
CTCATACTTCTATCAGACAACATCATCAGAAACGATCAAATCCTGGAAGATTGGCTTATTTCAAGCGACTGACGCTACTATCACTTTTAATTCTGCTTTCACTTTCAGTGACTGACTCATCCGATGCTCAGACAGCAGGATATGAGGTGATACCATCTCCGGACCTCTGGTATAACGACGTGGATGGGATACTTCTCGGCCTGCGATTAAGAGGACAGGTTCCTGGTACGTTTGAGGATGGTCCCCACCGTTTGGAAGCAGCCCTTTGGCTGGGTACTTGGTTGCCATCACTGCCGGTTTCCTACTCGCTCTCATATACGGAACCGATTGATCAGTGGTCCGATTTTGGCAGCGAAGCCTCTCTGCAATTTATCAGTTCTGTGCGAACCGGTTATCATGAACATGGATTTGGGTTCAATAAAAGGTGGCAGCAGGGGTTTGATGAGAGGCGATACCGTGAAGGCAGTCTGTTCCTGACTTATGAGCGCCGCTTTGACGATGAATATGTGCCTTTCCCACAGTTCTGGGGGGGCGGAGATAAATTTTTACTGAAGCTTGATACTGAATTGCAGGACGACAACCGTCTTGGGTGGTATAACATCAATCTCACAGGGGATCTGCAATTTTTTGGAGATGTTTACGGAGTAACGACACTATCCGCCGTTCAGAGAATTCCCTTTAACAATGATTGGGGGTTGAGGCTAAGAGGATTTATAGGCGCGGCATCCTTAGACACTGCACCCGAATATCTTTTCTTTCGCAGCAATCGTCAGCCCATTAACTGGATGAACTCAAGGGTTACCAGGGCAAAGGGAACAATACCACAGCCATGGATTGAGAGCGGTAATCTTCATGTAGCCGGTGGAGCAAATCTGAGAGGGTATACATCTCAGGATATCCCGATTAATTTATCTGATGTATGTCCTGAATGTGAAGGGCCCGGTGATCTCACAATTGCTATACCAACTGTACCACAGTTCAGTTCAATGGCTGCAGTCAATGCAGAGTTTGACTACTTCAACCCGGTAAACCTCGCATTTAGAAAGATGCCATATGTGGCCGATTTTGTTCGGTTCAGATCGTATCTCTTTTTTGATGCGGGACGTTCACTTCAGATACAAGATTCTGAGCCCAGTGCCGTTTTTGCCAACGCGGGTGCCGGATTCTCACTATCTTTGAATATTCCTGACTTTCAGGGAAAACCAAGGGGATTTGTACTCCGCTATGAAATTCCGTTTTGGCTATCTGAACCGGGCAATGATGCTGATCCTTTTGAAATCAGACATCTGTTCGGATTTGGTGCTGTGATCTCTTTCTGAACCATCTCTATTGCCGGTACTCATGATTATGCTTCGTAACCTGATGCTCTTAATAGCCTGTGCAGCTGCGATATCCTGCACGTCGAGCCGCTGGGTAGTTACAGATCAGTTTGCCCTTGATGAATCGGCCGAGCCGGTTGTACTCGATCAGAAAACGGTCTTTGCCCTTGAGAAAGAGCCAACCGTTGATGATCCGGTTATTACATTTGCCGCATATGATGTGACCGATCTGGAGTATCCGCTTCGAGTTAAGGTAGAGCGGAGTGTTCAGCAGTATCGCCCCGGCTATACATTTTTGGCACTTGGCCTAACAGGTGTCGCATTTTCCGTTCTCGCAGCAAACACAGATGTAATCCTGGAAGATGCATCCGGTTCTCAAAGGGCTATGCTCAATATCTCGGCCGGGGTTATAGGTGCACTCTCATTTGCGAATATGAAACCCCGTGGCGAGCCTATCTACACCGGTGAGTCTGAATTGATGCGCCGAAGCGGAGTCGAAGTGGTTCAAGACTCCATCCGTAAACTCAATGACGAAGATTTTACCGCAGATCTTCTGGTAACATTTGAAGGTGAAGAGCTTTTTAGCCAGAGTGATCTCTCATTTTCTCAATCTGCCCTCGATATCAATTTGGCCTCATTCGCATCATCCCTGCAGAGTCGCGTAGATGAGGAGTCTGTGATCACAATACGGCTCACCTACGACGAATACACGGAGGAAACAGAAGTAAAGGTTCGGGACTTTCTGGTTCCACATCTGAATATTACGGTTCCCGTGGCGGTGCTCAGAAACAGTCCCGAGGTGACCGAACTGAATGCCATTACAGAAGTCGGACGCGGCAGTTTTCTGGAGATATTGGAAAAGGAGGATGAATGGGTTCGCGTTCGTTTTGAAGAGCTTGAAGCTTACGTAGAGCGGGAGTCCGGCGACGAGGAGTGGCTGAGTACAGCTGAGTCCGGTCCGGCATTGATTTTTGAGTTTGCCGAACTTCCTTTTGGTGAAATAGATGTCGAAAATAGTCTGCCGATCCTCAAGCCCAGGAATGAGGATGACCGCGCGTTGATTCTTACAAATGGAATCGATAATGGTATTGGTATCCGTCAATACCTCGAAAGAGACCACAGACTCTTCTATCACTACATGCGAACCTCATTCCAGATGGGAAGTGATCAGGTTCGAACTCTTAAGGACGATAGTGAAGGAGCTCTGTTGAGTGAGCTAAGAAACATGGAATCGATGAGTGGTCGTGGCTCACTCTATGTCTACCTCTCCGGTTTTGCAGACTATCGAAATGAGAATGGAGAGTCGAAAATAAAGCTGGTCTATCGTGGGAGTAACGGGGAGATGAACCTGGTTTCCCTAAAAGATGTAATGAGTGCGGTGGCTGAAATTGATGCCGGAAGGGTGTTCATTTTTACTGATCTCGAGTATGCTGAAACGGGAAGGCAGATGAATCGTGCAACAACAAGAAATGGTTCAGGAGCCCTGCAGGCCGCTGCCGAAAGGATAACGCGGCAAAATCCCCGATCTGTAGTTGTATTTAGCAATCGCCCCGGTCAGCACTCAGGCCTCTACATCGGAATGATTGATGGCAACATGCGCCACCATATCTTTAACTACTTCTGGGCAGATGCGATTAAGAAACGAAAGATCACGGTATCGGCGCTTCTGGATCATCTGGATAGTAATGTTGACTACACATCGAGGCGGTTGCACGATCGCCCGCAGGAGATTCAGGCTTTCGGAAATTTCTCCCTCCACCTTGTGAATGAATGACCGGCTGGATATACATTCTGCTTTGTGCGGCTGCTTCGGTTTTGATCGCTCATCTACTAAAGGTTGCCGAGAACAGAAAGATGAGTACGGTAAGGGTTCTTACCGTCAACTATCTGATTGCCACCGGGGTTGCCTTTGGATCAACCGGACTGCCGGCTGAATCGGTTTGGAGGTCTCCTGAATTTATTCCGCCGCTCATCCTGGCCATTATTGTCGGGGTAATCTTCATCGCCAACTTTTTTATCTACAGCAAATCGGTACATCACAATGGTGTTGGAATAAGCGTGGCTGCAATGCGTATATCCCTGATTGTGCCGGTATTGCTTTCGATATTGTGGTATCTGGAGCTGCTTACTTTTGGGCAGTGGATCGGTGTTGGAGTTTTTTTTATAACGCTTTGGCTGCTGCTGCCTGAGAAGAGAAAGATGTTGAGGGAGCCCTTTAATGCGGCATGGTTGCTGGTGCTGCTCTTTATCGGAACAGGTCTTGGTGACGGTTCGCTCAAGGTTTACGAAGAGGAGTTTTCCGGTATACTCGATAAAGAGCAGTTTATGGGGCTGGTTTTTTTGACCGCATTTCTTGTGGGTTGTGTGGTTCTTATCTTTAGAAAAAACTGGGCTTTTAAACCCTCAGAGCTGCTTTTGGGAGCGGCAATTGGTATACCCAATCTCTATACAGCGATATTTCTGATTGAAGCTCTTGAACGAATGAATGGCGCTGTTGTTTACAGTAGTGTCAATGTACTAACGGTATTGGGCGGTACGGTGCTTGGTGTACTTTTATGGGGCGACAAGCTCACGCGACTTCAATGGGCAGGAATCGGGTTAACGATAATTTCAATTTTTCTACTAATCAGCTAACTATGAGTTTACTGGATCAGATTCGTAATAAAGCCAAGGCGAACTCGAAACGGATTGTGTTTCCGGAGGCTGAGAGAGACATTCGTATTTTGTCTGCGGCCAGAAGTTTGGCAGAAAGTGGGTATGCCATTCCCATATTGCTTGGTGAGCATTCCAAACTGACTGAAATGGCAAAGAAAGAGGGGGGAGAACTATCCTCAGATATTGAAGTCCAGCCTGTAAACAGTCGCGAGACGGAAGAGGAGAGGTATGGTTTTTTTAAGGAGAAACTGGCTCACAAAAACCCTGATGAATCGCAGCTGAAAAAACTTTGTGAGGATCCACTCTATACGGCAGGCTGGTTTCTTGAGACAGGAAGAGCAGATGGAGCTGTTGCCGGCTCGGTGGCATCAACGGGTCAGGTGATTGTGTCAGCACTTCGAACGGTTGGTGTGGCAAAGGGATCGGAACTTGTTTCGAGTACTTTTTTGATGGAGATGTCGGACGGCCGTGCATTCACATACGCTGATTGTGCCGTTGTTCCATACCCTGACGCCTCCCAGCTGGCATCCATTGCTGTCGACTCCTCACGGATGCACCAGGTTCTCACGGGCTCCAAGCCCGTGACGGCTTTTCTCTCATTCTCCACACTTGGAAGTGCACGCCATGAACGGGTCGATTTTGTAAAACAGGCCGTTGCAAAAGCAAAAGAACTCGCCCCGGATCTCAATCTTGATGGAGAACTACAGTTCGATACGGCACTTCTTCCCGCCGTAGCAAATCGAAAAGCTCCAAACTCGGAAGTGGCCGGCCGGGCCAACGTATTTATCTTTCCCAACCTGGACGCAGGAAACATAGCCTACAAAATAACAGAGCGTCTTGCAGGCGCTTCTGCAACGGGCCCGCTTCTTCAGGGTCTTGCGCGCCCGTACATGGATCTCTCCAGAGGCTGCTCGGTTCAAGATATTGTCAACACAGCGTGTGTGGCATCACTACTCTCCTGACAGAACTCCATCAGGTACCATTTATCATACTTATAAGCTGTATCAATTGGAGCTTTTACTGAAAAAGGGCGTTATTTAGATACAGTTTAAATTCACTTTAAGAAGTACCTAATTATGCTTATATTTATTCATTCCAAATAAGAATAGATGGCATAAAGTCTCATAATGGTGAACTGACAGCCGAAATGAGATGTTATTTGTTCAAATCAGAAGCCTTTAATTCAGAACAGAGAAAACGACATGAGTGAGACACAAGCTCTCGAATCGATGATTGGTGAAGAGTACAAGTATGGCTTCACCACAGATATTGAATATGAAGAATTTCCTGCCGGGATCAATGAAGATGTTGTACGTCTGATCTCTTCCAAGAAAAACGAGCCGGAGTGGATGACGGAGTTTCGTCTGAAGGCATTTCGTGCATGGAAAGAGATGGAGGAGCCTGATTGGTTCAATGCGACTTATGAAAAGCCGAAATTTGATACGATGCAGTACTATTCGGCACCTAAGAACAAGCCAAAACTGGATAGCCTCGATGAAGTAGATCCCAAAATTCGGGAAACATATGAGAAGCTTGGAATACCTCTTGAAGAGCAGAAAATGCTTTCCGGTGTTGCCGTTGATGCGGTTTTCGACAGTGTCTCTATCTTTACCTCATTCAAAGAGAAGTTGGCTGAAGCGGGTGTGATCTTCTGCTCTATTTCGGAAGCGATTCAAAATCATCCCGATCTGGTTAAGAAGTACATGGGCTCTGTTGTGCCTTCACGCGATAACTTCTACGCAGCACTCAACTCCGCTGTTTTCTCAGATGGTTCATTCTGCTACGTTCCAAAAGATACCATCTGCCCAATGGAGCTATCGACCTACTTCCGGATCAACAATATGAACTCCGGACAGTTTGAGCGTACCCTCATCATCGCAG
>JAFIFA010000098.1 GCA_020832225.1 Balneolaceae bacterium | reverse complement strand
GCTTGTTGGTCATACCGCCGGTTGAGGTAGCAGCAGCCAGATTGCCGTTTCGGTCGAGCGCAACGGCTCCTACGGTTCCAAACTTGATATCCTCAATCCAGTCGTAGAGTGTTTTTTCATGCGGTTCACGGAGCTGTGCCTCTTCTTCCTGTGCATCAAGCCACTGCTGGTAGCGACGGTCGGTATGGAAATGGTCATTTTCAACCCGCTCCACATCGGTCTGATCGGCGTACTCCTCCGCACCAATGCCGGAGAAAAAGATATGGCGCGACTCCTCCATCACGTGACGGGCCAGGGTAATCGGATTTTTCACGGTAGTTAATCCGGTAAGTGCACCTGCCGCGAGCGTGCTGCCATCCATAATCGCTGCGTCCAGTTCATGCGTCCCGTCTTTTGTGAAGACAGAACCCTTACCCGCATTGAAGAGCGGATTATCTTCCAGCGCCCTGGTTACATGTTCTACCGCATCGAGTGCAGAGCCGCCATTACGAAGCACCTCTTCGCCCACATTGAGAGCCTCTTCAAGTCCGTCGTAGTACTGTTGAACAATAGAGTCTGGCAGATCCTGAGAGATGGTTCCTGCACCGCCGTGGAGAGCGATTGCCCACTCCTGCTGTGCCGATTCGGGATTGGCACTATTACCCTGGTCACACGCGGTGATGACCATGAATGAGAAAATGGTAGTTACAAGGAGGAAGATATTCAGTTTCATCGGTATGGGTTGGTTTAGCTAAGTAAGATGGTTGATTTATAAAATCAGGCGCATTCCGCATTTCAGGCATGAGCCTGATGCGCAATATGATGCGATATTCAGTCCGGTGTGACCCGGATTTGCTTCAGGGAAAATAGATGAACCCCGGCAAAATAAAAAAAGCCCGGCTTTTTGGACCGGGCTTCATCAAAAAAAAAGATTTTAACCTGTAGTGTGAAACTTAGGCATCCCTTTTCTTATCGGGACGGAAAGCCTCCAGGAAATTCATAGGCAGCGGGAGAATTGTAAATGTGGCGTTCTCCTCACTGATTTCACTCATGGTTTGCAGATATCTCAGCTGCAGTGCCGTCGGTGTCTTCTCGATCATTGCACCGGCTTCAACCAGTTTCGTGGCAGCTTCAAACTCACCCTGTGCAGCAATAATCTTCGCACGACGATCACGCTCACTTTCAGCCTGACGCGCCATGGCACGCTTCATCGCTTCGGGCAGAATTACATCTTTCACCTCAACCGACACAACCTTGATTCCCCATGGGTCTGTTTGTCTGTCGATGATATCCTGAATCTGCTTGTTGATCTTATCGCGCTCGGCCAGCAGCTCATCCAGCTCAAACTGTCCGAGAACACTACGGAGTGTGGTCTGAGCAAGCATTGATGTAGCCGCAATATAGCGCTCAACCTGAATTACCGCACGCTCTGCATCCACAACCCGGAAGAAGGTGATCGCGTCTACATGTACGGTTACGTTATCTTTGGTGATCACTTCCTGACGATCCACATTGATCGTGAGAACTCGGAGATCGATCCGTTCAACCTTATCAATAAAGGGGATCAGGATAATAAGGCCGGGTCCTTTTGTACTCTGAAATTTACCAAGACGAAATACGACACCGCGCTCGTACTCCCTCATGATTTTAAACATTTGTGGCAGAAATACTGACAGGAAAATTACCAGGGTAATAATCCATACCAGCATGTTTGTTAGTTCACTTGCATCATCCATCTGATGGCTCCTCGGTTTGTTCTTTGGTTAATGGTATCACGATTGCTGTCAATCCTTTAAACTCTTTAATGGTACAGTGGTCGCCTTCATTGAGTGGCACCTCACTCTCAGCTCTCCAATACTCGCCGTCGAAGAAGACGCGACCGGGCTGATTCGGCAGTATGGCATCGGTTACCTCAGCCCGTTTGCCAACGGTGGACTCAAGGCCGGTCCGAACCGGATTAAAGAGCGATTTTACGCCATAGGTAACGATCCAGGCGAAAAATGCCGCCGTTACCAGTGTTGCGGGTATAAGCCAGTACATAGACACTTGCATCTCCTCAGGCAGATCCTGAAATAACATTAATGCTCCCAGGAAGAACGATACGGCACCCCCCGTAATTAAAAGGCCGAAGGCTGGCGTAAACGCCTCGGCCACAAACAATATAATAGCCAAACCTATCAACAGAAAGCCTGCCAGGTTGATCGGCATTGCCGCTACACCGTATAACAGCAATATCAGTGCAATTACGCCGGCCACACCGGGTACGATTCCACCGGGATTGGTTACCTCACCAATAATTCCATAAATAGCTACCAACGTGAGGATCAACATCACTTCAGGCCGAAGTATAAAACTAAAGAAGATTTCGGCCAGCGTCTGCGGTATCTCGTTCTGAGACGCTCCCCGCGTATTCAATATCTTACCCTCAATCTCCATGCCGTCAATCTGTTCAAGCAGATCCATCCGGTCTTCGGCAATCAGGTCGATCACGTTAATCTCGAGAGCTTCGCTTGCGGTAATGGCATCACCATCGCGAACGGCAGATTTTGCCCACTCTGCATTTCTGCCACGCTGCTCGGCAATCGACTCGATATAGCTCTCAGAAAAGCTGAAAATTTTCCTCTGGGCAACGGTATCCATCTCCCCTCCCCCCATCGATACCGGCGAAGCGGCTCCGATATTTGTGGCAGGTGCCATGGCGGCAACGTGTGCTGCCAGCGTGATGAATGTTCCGGCACTACCGGCGTTCGCCCCCCTTGGCGACACATAAACAACGGTTGGATGATCGGTTCCCAGAAGCATCTGCACGATATCCTGGGTTGAGTCGAGTAGCCCGCCCGGTGTGTCCAGTTCAATGATGAGGGCTTCATCATTTGCTTCCTGCGATTTCCTGAGTCCTCTTTCGATGTAGGAAGTGGTTGTGGGGCCTATAGTTCCCTCTACACGGATCACGCTGACGCTGGAGGGACCTTCACTCCGCTCAGCAACCGTAGTGTCTGCAGAGACCGTATCTGCCTGTTCATCCTGAAGCACGAATGCAGTTCCCGTCAGGAATAGTATAGCCGCTATGAGTAGATTTCTGTTCATTTTACACTCAATAATCAGATTGCCGTACGTATGGTTCCTGTTTTAAGAATAACGTCTCACTTATCCCAATATTAACACTTTTAAGGGAGAACCTCCTACCCGCCGATAAAAGTGCACCCTGAATGCATAAAAAAAGGAGATGCGGTTTAGACATCTCCTTTCAGATTTTCTCTATCGGTAGGCTACTTCTTTTTCTTCTTTTTGCGCCCTTTCTTGAGCTTCTTCTCTGCCGCCTCTTTCGCCTGCTCCAGCTCCTCAGGCTTATCTGTCTTAATCTGCTTGTTGATTACCGCTTGCTGCGCAATCGAGAGCACATTGTACACGAGGTAATAGAGACTAAGCCCGGCTGCAAAGTTGTTGAAGATGAACAGAAGCATCACCGGGAGTATATAGGTGATGATCTTCAGGTTTGGTCCGCCGCTCGAAGCCCCGCCACTCATTCCGCCGGAGATCTTGGTCTGAAGGAACATGGCTGCAGACATCAGAAGCACAAAACCGGCGAGTTGATCACCCAAAAATGGAATGCTGAACGGCAGGCTCAGAATGTAATCCGGTGCCGAAAGATCCTGCGCCCATAAAAACGGCTCCTGACGTATCAGCATCGAGTTCTGGAAAAAGAAGAACATCGTAATCAGAATCGGGAACTGCAGGAGCATCGGCAAACAACCGCCAAGCGGATTCACCTTCGCCTTCCTGTAGAGAGCGATGGTCTCCTTCTGCTGCTTCTGCGGATCGTCTTTGTACTTCTCCTGAATCTCCTTCATCTGAGGCTGGAGCTCGCGCATTGCGGCCATACTCTTGAAGCTCTTCTGCGTTAGCGGGAAGAGGAGCAGTTTCACCACAACCCCGAAGAGGATAATCAGAATCCCGTAGTTGGAGATAAACATGCTTCCAAAAGCAAAAAATGGAATAATCGCAAAACGCACAATTGGGTCTGCAAACCAGCGGATCAAGGCGTACCCGATCTCAATTACATCATATGCCGAATCGTGGAACTCCCGCAGATCGTAGTAGCGAAGCGGTCCGTTATAAAGCTCATATGTGAGAGTAGGCGATGAGGTATAGCCCGACTGAACAAAAGATTGGTAGTGGTGGAGCGTTGACTTCTCACCCGGCTCTCCGGTAATCTCGCCCATCACGGTTGCGGCGTTGGAGCCGGTCACAGGTTTGATATACTGGCCAAAAAAGCGTGTTCGGGTTGAGACCCAGTCGATGGTTCCGTTGATTCTCATCTCATCACGGCCCATCTCACTGAGCTGAAACTTCTCCAGTGTACCTCCCGCATAGATATAGGCTGCCGTGTTGGTGGCATCCTGTGCAAAATCTCTTTCGGTCAGGTTCAGCGGGGCTTTCCAGCCAAATTCAACGTTGGTACCGCTGATCACCTCCTCCATCTCATTCAGCTCAATTTCGAGCTGATAGGCGTACTGATCAGCAAAAAAGGTGTAGTTAAAGACAATTGATGAACCGTTACCCAGCTCGTAGCGGTAGGCAAGATCGATCGACTCGTCCATACTGAGCTCAATTTCGCTCTCATCAAAGAGCGGCTCAAACAGGAGTACATCGGTCTCAATATTGTAGTTCTGTGTGGAGAGAAATTCGAGTGAGTAGGCAGAGCGGGTTGTATCCCCGATCATCTGCACAAGCTGCTGATCCCACGTTTTGTGGCCAAGCAGCACATACTTCGACGGACCTGCACCGAGGTTGGTGAGCGTCATCTCATAAAGAGGCGTTTTGATAACGGTCTGAAGCGTATCGGTGTAGCTTGCTTCATCAAAAAGGCCCATTGAGCGTCGGCGCTCTTCGGTGAGAGGGGCTTCCTCTTCTGTATCAGCGAGACGTTCACGACGATCGGGCTCTGTAGTCTCCGCATCGCGGGTTCGCTGTTCCAGTGTATCCACTTCGTCGGCTTGAGCTGCAGCAATGCTGTCTTGCAGGGCTCTTTCCTGTCTCTGCCGTTCCAGATCCTCTTCACTCGGCATCGTATACCAGGCCCAGGCCATGGTAATCACGAAAATAAGAAGTAAGCCTGTTACCGTATTTCTGTCCAAAATATTCTGCTATTATTTAGTATCGTCGTTGGAAGAATTTCTGTTTCGACTCTGCTCCCTTCTCTTCAGTTCTCCCGACAATCGTTTCCCGGCTTGCTTCAGAATATTTTCGACGTGAGTTTCTGTCTCTTTGAGCGTGAGACCCGCCTCCCTAACTAAAAAGAGGCCGTGAAATCCTGTCGAATATTCTGAAAAGAGCTTTCTGAGATATGACTGCCTTGTTCGGTAGGCTTCGCGAAGCAGACGCTTGGCGCGATTTCTGTGAGCAGCTTTCGGGATCTTTCTCTTCGGGGCGGCAAATCCGATGAGGCACTTCTCATTGGGATCGCTATAGATTCTGTATCGAAACTGAACAGACCCTGAATTCAAAACCGTTGATTTTTCAAAAAGCCGCTCGAAATTCTTTCGCCCCCGAAGAATGGCTGATCTGGGAAGAGAGTGATCTTCAGATGAAGGGTCCGTGTTATTTCGGTCCCTTCTCATCACTAACAGTGAGCTTATGGCGTCCCTTCTTGCGGCGACGCTTGAGCACATTTCGCCCGTCAGCTGATGCCATTCGCTTCCGGAAACCATGCTTATTTGCTCTCTTACGCTTACTTGGTTGATACGTACGTTTCATGACTTAAAAGGTAAATTCGATAAATCGTGTTTTTAGATAGACCCCAAAAATAAAAAGAAATTCTTTAAAACCGAACCATGAATTACATAAACCTGCTCACTTCCCTCCTGCACCCCAACACCTGACAATATTGCGCATTGAAAACTATCCGGGGTAACGGCACCATTTTTGCCCCTCACACGTATATAACAGGGGTTGCCGCCCCAAAATAACCATATTCAGAATCGTGTTGAACAGCCACTTGCTAAGCTGTAACTTATAAGACTCAATATAAATCGCTTTTTACCCACATGTTAGAACAATTATCCAAGTTCCTCACCACCATCTTCGGAACCAAGAGCTCCAAAGATCTCAAGAAAATCTGGCCGGTCGTCGAAGAGGTCAAAGCTTTTGAAGATGAGATGAAAGCTCTCACCGAGGATGAGCTAAAGCAGAAAACCGAATCTTTTAAAGAATTGATCAAAGAGCGCACGGCCGAAACCAGCCGCGCCATCGAGGAGACCAAGAAAAAAATGGACTCCAATGATGAATCGATCACCCTGGAGGAGCGCCGGGAATTTTCCGACCTGCTTGAAGAGCTTGAGAGTGAATGGCTCGATATTCTGGAAGATACGCTTGATGAGATTCTCCCCGAAGCCTATGCCGTGCTAAAGGAGACCTGTCGCCGTTTTGTCGGTAAAAAGTGGAAAGTGGCCGGCAGCGAGATTGAATGGAACATGGTTCCCTACGATGTACAGCTTGTTGGTGCTATCTCCATGCACAACTCAAGCATCGCTGAGATGAAGACGGGTGAGGGTAAAACGCTTGCCGCGATCTTTCCCGCCTACCTGAACGCCCTGGCGGGACGAGGCGTACACGTTATTACTGTGAACACTTACCTGGCACGGCGTGATGCAGAGTGGAACGAACCGATCTTCAACTTCCACGGATTTACCGTAGACTGCGTGGATCTATACGATCCCAACACCGAGCCGCGACGAAAAGCATACCGGGCCGACATCACCTACGGCACCAACAACGAATTTGGTTTTGACTACCTCCGCGACAACATGGTTGTGGAAGAAGAACAACTCGTGCAGCGCGGCTACCACTTCGCCATTATTGATGAGGTGGATTCCATTCTGATTGATGA